>DKYK01000030.1:5577-101435 GCA_002492415.1 Christensenella sp. UBA7102 | reverse complement strand
CTTGCCCTTGCACACCTCGCAGGGCACGTAGACGTCGGGCAGAAAGTGCATCTCGATTTTGATAATGCCGTCGCCGGAGCATGCCTCGCACCGGCCGCCTTTCACATTGAAGGAAAAGCGGTTGGCCTTGTAGCCGCGCGCCTTGGCCTCGGGCGTCTCGGCGAACACATTGCGGATCAGGTCGAACATGCCGGTGTAGGTGGCGGGATTGGAACGCGGCGTGCGTCCGATGGGCGACTGGTCGATGTCAATCACCTTGTCCAGCAGGCGGATGTTCTCGATGCAATCGTGCGCGCCGGGGCGGGTTCGGGCGCGGTTGAGGTCGCGGGCAAGCACCTTGCGCACGATTTCGTTGACCAGCGTGGACTTGCCCGAGCCCGACACGCCCGTGACGCAGGTAAACACGCCCAGTGGAATCTCCACATCGATATTCTTCAAATTGTGCTCGCGGGCATTGCGCACGATGAGCTTGCCGGTGGGATTGCGGCGGGTCTTGGGAATCTCGATGCGTCGCGTGCCCGAAAGAAACTGCCCGGTCAAGGAATTGGGATTGCGCATGATCTCTTGGGCCGTGCCGCAAGCGATAATCTGACCGCCATGCACGCCCGCGCCCGGTCCAATATCCACAATATAGTCCGCCGCGCGCATGGTGTCCTCGTCGTGCTCGACCACAATCACGGTGTTTCCCAGGTCGCGCAGGTGCTTGAGCGTGCCCAGCAGCCGGTCGTTGTCGCGCTGATGTAGGCCGATGGAGGGCTCGTCCAGTATGTAGAGCACACCCATCAGAGAAGAGCCGATCTGCGTGGCCAACCGGATGCGCTGCGCTTCGCCGCCCGACAGCGTACCCGCCGAGCGCGACAGCGTCAGGTACTCCAGGCCGACATCGCACAAAAAACCCAGCCGATTGTCGATCTCTTTGAGAATCTGTCCCGCAATCATCCGATCCTTTTCGCTAAGCGCCAGTCCGGCGCAAAATTCCCGCGCCTTGCGCACCGACAGCTCAGACAGCTGCGCGATGTTCAGCCCGCCCACCGTCACGCCCAGCGAGGTCGGCTTCAAGCGCTGCCCGCCGCAGTCCGGGCAGGGGATGTTGGACATGTAGCCCTCGTATTCCTCGCGCATACCAGGGGAATTGGTCTCCTTATAGCGGCGCTCCAGGCTGGTGATAATGCCCTCAAAGGGTGCAGAATAGGTGCTGCTCCGATCCGCGCGCTCATAACGCAGCGTCAGTTTTTCGCCATTTGTGCCATAGAGCAGAATATCCAGCGCCTTTTTCGGCAGCTGTCCGATCGGCGTATCCAGTGAAAATTCGTATTTCTCCGCCAGAGCCTCCAAATACATGTGGAACATGGAGTCCTCGGCAGAGGAATCCCACCCGGTGACGCGGATGGCGCCCTGGCGCAGGGACAGTGTCTTGTCCGGCATGAGCAGATCCGGATCGATGCGCATCAGCGTGCCCAGACCCGAACAGGTGGGACAGGCGCCATAGGGGTTGTTGAAGGAGAACATACGCGGCGTCATCTCTTCCATGCTGATGCCGCAGTCCGGGCAGGCGTAGTTCTGTGAAAACACCATCTCCTGCCCGTCGATGACGTCGATCACGATGAGCCCGCCCGACACACCCATCGCCGTCTCCAGCGAGTCCGTCAGGCGCTTGCCCATGTCCGGTTTGACCACCAGGCGATCCACCACCGCCTCAATGGTATGCTTTTTGTTCTTCTCCAGTTTGATCTCTTCATCCAGTTCGTAGAGCACGCCGTCTACCCTCGCGCGAACGTACCCGTCTCGCTTCAGGTCCTCGATCACTTTGACATGCTCGCCCTTTCTACCTCGGACGATGGGCGCGAGTACCTGGATGCGCGCGCGCTCCGGCAGCGCGAGGATCTGATCCACCATCTGATCCACGCTCTGCTGCTTGATCTCCCGGCCGCACTTGGGGCAGTGCGGAATGCCGACGCGCGCATAGAGCAGACGCAGGTAGTCGTGTACCTCCGTCACCGTGCCCACCGTGGAGCGGGGATTCTTGCTGGTGGTCTTCTGGTCGATGGAAATGGCGGGCGACAGGCCGTCGATATAGTCTACATCCGGCTTTTCCATCTGGCCAAGAAACATACGCGCATAGGAAGACAGCGACTCGACGTACCTGCGCTGTCCCTCCGCGTACAGCGTATCAAACGCCAGCGATGATTTGCCCGAGCCCGACAGGCCCGTGAGCACCACCAGTTTGTTGCGGGGCAGCGTCACGTCCACATTCTTCAAATTATGCTCTCGCGCGCCCTTGATGACGATGTTTTCATTCATGGGAGTGTTTCCTCCTAAAGATGTTCCTCTTTTCTGTATACCTTTGCGGTCAAATCGTATCTTGTCGGGTTGGATGCGTTGACCAACGCCTCTTTTTTGCTGCGCGACCACTTGGAAAACTGTGCAAGACGTGCCAGCGCTTGCTCTCTTTCGTCGTAGGATTCGTGGTAAACGCATTTTGTCAGATTGTATCGTGCGGAAAAGGCATCGGCCTCCAATGGCTTGAAGCCATGAATCACATCGCAGACGACGCCGTGCAGTACCGTATCATTCCGATTGGACAGTACCAAGAAGTGGCTCACAGCTTCCCCTCCCTACAGAGTACTGAGAGATTTCTCGGCTTCGCTCGAAATCCCCCTGCGCTTTGTACCGCGTATCCTCGCTGCGCGGGCGCCATACCGTCTTATGTCCGCAGAGGCCGGGCGCGTTCATTTCGAGCGCAGCGAGAAATCTCTCAGCGCTCTGACACGCGTCACTTTCTCCTGCGCTTGCGGGTTGGGCGACGCCCGGCGGGCGTCTTGTCCGCATCCACCTTTTCGCCTTTGAGCGCAAGGATCTTGTCGCGATACTGCGCAGCCTCCTCAAAATCAAGACGCCCGGCGCACTCCAGCATCTTCTCCTCCAGGTGCTCAATGGCCAGCCGTTTTTCCTCGTCGCTCATCACGTTCTCTCCCGTGCCGTCCGGCGTGCGGGAGACGACGAGCAGATCAGCCACCGCCTTGCGCACCGTCTGCGGCACGATGCCGTGCTCCTCATTGTAGGCCATCTGAATCTGCCGCCTGCGGTTCGTCTCGTCAATGGCGGCGCGCATGGAGTCCGTCACGGTGTCCGCGTACATGATGACCTTGCCATCCACATTGCGTGCGGCGCGGCCGATGGTCTGGATCAGCGACGTCTCGCTGCGCAGGAAGCCTTCTTTGTCTGCGTCCATGATGGCTACCATCTCCACCTCAGGCAGATCCAGCCCCTCGCGCAGCAGGTTGATGCCGATCAGCACGTCGAACTTGCCCAACCGCAGATCGCGGATGATCTGCGTGCGCTCCAGTGTCTCGACATCGGAATGCAAATAATTGACCTTGATGCCCAGCTCCTTGAGGTAGTCCGTCAGGCTCTCGGCCATGCGCTTGGTCAACGTCGTCACCAGCACGCGGCCGGAGCGTGCCGTCACTTCACGAATGCGGCCTACCAGATCGTCCACCTGCCCCTGCGCCGATACCAGCACGATTTCCGGGTCAATCAGCCCTGTGGGACGGATGATCTGCTCCACCACCTGTCCCGCGGTCGCCATCTCATAAGGTCCGGGGGTGGCGGATACAAAAATGCGCTGACCTACGCGCTGATCAAACTCTTCAAACCGGAGCGGTCGGTTGTCAAATGCGCTGGGCAGCCGGAACCCATACTCCACCAGGCTCTTCTTGCGCGCGTAGTCGCCCGCATACATCGCCCGTACCTGCGGGATGGTCACGTGCGATTCGTCCACCATCAGCAAAAAATCCTTGGGAAAGTAGTCCAGCAGCGTAAAGGGCGCCTGCCCGGGCTGTCTGCCGTCAAAGTATCGGGAATAGTTCTCAATGCCGGTACAAAACCCAATCTCCCGCAGCATTTCGATGTCATAATTGGTACGCTGCTCCAATCGCTGCGCCTCGAGCAGCTTGTCCTGGTCGCGGAAAATCTGCAGTTGCTTTTGCAGGTCCTGCTCGATGACATCAATCTGTTGATCCAGGCGTTCGCGCGAGATGGCGTAGTGCGTAGCGGGGAAGATGAGCACGTGCTTAAAGTGCGCCGACACCACGCCGGTTGTGGGATCAAACTCGCTGATGCGCTCAATCTCGTCGCCAAAAAACTCGAGGCGGATGGCCTTGTTCTGCTGCCCCACGGGAAAGATTTCCAGCACATCGCCGCGCACGCGGAAGGTGCCGCGCGAAAAATCGATGTCGTTGCGGTCGTACTGGTTCTCGACCAGCAGCGCGATTACCTCGTCGCGGTCCTTCTCCATGCCCTCGCGCAGGGATAACGTCATGTTCTCATACTCCGACGGGTCGCCCATGGAATAAATGCAGGACACCGATGAGACAATGACGACATCCCGCCGTTCAGACAGCGCCGCAGTGGCGCTGTGGCGCAGCCGGTCGATTTCATCGTTGATGGAGGAATCCTTTTCGATATAGGTATCCGTCGACGCAATATAGGCTTCGGGCTGATAATAGTCATAATAGGAGACAAAATACTCCACCGCGTTCTCCGGAAACAGTTCCTTGAACTCAGAGCAGAGCTGCGCCGCCAGTGTCTTATTGTGTGCCAGCACCAGCGTCGGCCGCTGCACGCGTTCAATGACGTTGGCCATCGTAAACGTTTTGCCCGAGCCGGTCACGCCCAGCAGTACCTGTGTGCGCAAACCATCCTGGATACCTTCCACGAGTTTTTCTATGGCCTGAGGCTGATCGCCCGTGGGCCTGTGCTGAGAATGTATTTTAAACTCCGGCATACCGGCTCCCCCTTTCGCCCCGCCCAACGGCCGCGGCGCTTCTTCTGTTCGCCTAATCGTATTTTCTATTATACCACGAATCTTGTCCTTGTTAACCCTTTTTCGCTATTCTTAATCCTGTGTTCGCCTAATCAAAGGCATTGTACTTTTTTCCTGCCTGCGCTACAATATACAGAGATTACGGCGCATTTCACCGCGCCAGTGCTGGGGGGGAAATGAAAATGATGAAAACGCATTTTGACGTCATTGTCGCCGGTGGCGGCATTGCGGGAATCGCGGCGGCACTGGCTGCCGCGCGCGCGGGCGCGGAGACGCTGCTGCTGGAGAAAGAATACGCCCTGGGCGGTCTGGCGACATTGGGGCTCATCATCGTCTACCTGCCCATTGACGACGGTCTGGGCGAGAAAATGTCGGCCTCCATCTCCGAAGAACTGGCCCGATGCGCGCTATCTCTGGGCCCAGGCAAGGTGCCGGACGTCTGGGCGGACGAGAACGCCACCGCCGAGCAGCGCAAGGGCACGCGTTACGAGGTGCGCTATAACGCCGCCTCCATGATGATTGCCGCCGAGCGCCTGCTACAGGATGCGGGTGTCCACCTGCTCTACGATGTGCGCCTGTCTGGTGCGGAAACGCAGGGCGACCGCGTGCACGCTGTGCAGGTCGAGACCAAACGAGGGCGCATGACGCTCACCGCACGCGCATTTATTGACTGTACGGGCGACGCCGATCTGTGTTATTTTGCGGGAGAAACCACCGTGGACGACGACACCAATCGCCGCACGGGCTGGTATTACAGCTTTGACGGCAGGAAACTGCAGCTGCACATGCAGTCCGACCCCATCTACGACGCCATTCCCGAGGACAGCCGCCTCTACTCAGGCACCGACCCCGAGCAGATCAGTAAACACGTGCAGGATATGCGACGCATGATCGCCGGGCACGTCGAAAACCTGCGCGCGCAGGGCAATGCCGACGCCTATCCGCTGCTCATTCCCGCCTATCATGGCCTGCGCATGACGCGGCGACTGGAGACGGGCACGCACTTTTCCGAAGATGCGCATGACTTTGCGTGGTTTCGCGATGCCATTGGCATGATCGGCAACTGGAAACGGCCTGGCCATCGCTACTCCATCCCTTACCGCGCCATCCGTGCGGAGCATCTGAGCAACCTTTACGCCGCAGGCCGCTGCTGTTGTGCGGACAAGAGCGGCTGGGACCTGACGCGCGTCATTCCCTCCTGCGCCGTGACGGGCGAGGCTGCCGGGCTTGCCGCCGCACGGCAGGCCCGGGATGGCAGCGCGCCGGGCTTTGAGTGTGTGCAAAACCTGATCACGGCCAACGGCGGCCTTCTGCGCCCTGAATTGTTTGATCGCATAATCGAATAAAGAACCGGTTTGTTTGAGAGACTACCTCTCAATAAGGAGGTGTTCTCTTTCCATGGAACCGAATCAGCGTAAACCGCAGCAATCCTTCGATTTCTCCGATCCCATGACCGAGCCGGGCGATTACCCTGACCGCACCTCTACGGTCTCGGCCACGGAATGTACGGGCCTGTTCCCCGCTCCGCCGCAGGACGACGCCGAATACCGCAGCCTGCAGGACATGCACGGCATGGGTATTCCACGCATGCGCAAGCCCGACGGCCAAGGCGAATAAGCAGATCAAAGCCCCGAAGAAGCGCTTCTTCGGAGCTTTTCTTTTTCTGCATTCAGCGCACACGGCGTCTGCTGAGGAGCCGACGCGCGACGACTGTGGCAAAGCCCAGGCTCAGCGCAATGGCGCCCGCAACCAATATGGTTTCCATGCCCACGGCGGTCGCCCTTTCGTAATCGGCCTGCACCACGGCTTCCATCGTTCGGTACATGCCATAGCCGGGCACCATGGGAATAATGCCCATCGTCGCAAACACGATGGTGGGACCCTTGAGAATGCGCGCCGCGACCTCGGCAATCAACCCCACCAGCAGGCAGGAGATAAACGCCGCCACCGGCGCGGAGGCGTATTCCAGCACAATCCAGTCGTACACGATATAGCCCAAACCACCAATGACCGCACAGGGCAGCAGCGACTTGCCTTCGGTGCGGAAGAGCAGCCCAAACCCCGCCGTCGCGATGCCCGCGACCACCAGATCGAACAGTATTCTTGCAATCGTCATGCTTTTCCCGCCCTTCTTACCGCCACAGCGCAATGACCACGCCCACACCCGCTGCGATTGCCACCGCCTTGAGCAGCGCCTCCGCTGTACGCGCCACGCCGGACACCAGGTCGCCGTTGACTGTATCGCGTATGGCGTTGGTGATGGCAAGCCCGGGCAGCAGCGGCATGATGGCACCCGTAATGATAGCGGTAGGGTTACCCGCGCCGAACAGTGCGACACTGCCCATCGCAATGGCGGAGGACAGCGCGCCCGACAGCAGCGCATAGAGCGTAGAGGAAATATTGTCCTCGCTAAAGAGCAGCCCCAGCAGCCGCGTCATCGCGCCGCAGACGCCCGCGACGATAAAATCCAGCCAGTTCGCGCCAAACAACAGCGCAAAAAATGCAGCCGACAGTACATTGCCCAGCAGGCTGAGCCACAGAGGCTGCGCCGATGCGCGGCTGAGCGCTTCGAGCTGCGCGCATCCCTCCTCCAGCGTCAGCTTCCCGGAAGACATGCCGCGTGAAATATCGTTGACACGCGCAACGCATCCCAGGTTGGTGGTGCGCGTCTTGGTTCGGATCAGTTCGCTGTGCGGCACACCTTCCTCGTCGACAAAGGAATAGATCGTGCCTGTGGGCAGTGCGATGACCTCGACCTCTTTGAATCCATATTGACTGCAAATATAGCCCACCGTATCCTCCACGCGATAGGTTTCCGCGCCGTTTTCCAGCAAGAGCCTCCCCGCCAGTTTTGCCGTATGCGCAATCAGCTTGGTCTTCATTGCATGCTCCAAATCTCATTCCCTCCCTTCCCGCTTTTTTCTAAACCTTATCTAAATTATAGCGCATCTTATGGCGTTTGTGTATTCCCTTCCTTTCATTTTGTGGCCTGCGTGCGTCTCCGCATCGCATTTTGTATTATACAATACAATCCTATTGTCCAAAATCCTGTTTTTCGCATGATGATCGTTTCATAATATGAAAAACATGTTGTTTTACCAGCATAAATCGATTATCATGAAGTTACCAATCCCAAAGGAGTGAATAGAATGAATTCATGGGAACGCTTCAAGCGCATGTATGACCACCGTGAGGCCGACCGGGTGCCCATCATAGATGACCCGTGGGCGGGCACGCTGCGCCGCTGGCGCCGTGAGGGCATGCCGGAGGATGTGGATTGGTGCGATTATTTCGACATCGATAAGATGGGCGTCATCAATGTCGACATCTCCCCTCGCTACCCCGAGGTGACGCTGGAGGAGACCGACCGCTATGCCATCCGTACCTCGTCCTGGGGCGTGACGATGAAGCACTTCAAGGAAGAGGATTCCACCCCGGAGTTTCTGGACTACAAGGTCACTACGCCCAAGGCCTGGGAGGAAGCCAAAAAGCGCATGACGCTTTCCGACGACCGCATCCCTTGGGACATGCTCAAGGCAAACTACGACAAGTGGCGCGCTGAGGGCCGCTGGATCCGCGGCGTATTCTGGTTTGGCTTTGACGTGACGCATTCCTGGATGATGGGCACAGAAAACGTGCTCGTAGCCATGATTGAGGAACCCGAGTTTGTGCAGGACATCTTCGATACCTACCTGAGCCATACCATTGCGCTCTACGATCGGCTGTGGGACGCCGGCTATCGCTTTGACGAAATGTTCTGGTACGACGACATGGGCTACAAGGGCACCACCTTCTTCTCGCCCAAGATGTACCGCGAACTGCTCCAGCCCTACCACACCCGTGCCGTCAAATGGGCGCACGACCATGGCGTCTATGCGCAGCTGCACTCCTGCGGCGACATCATGACGCTGCTGCCTGACATCGTGGCCACGGGCGTGGACGCGCTCAATCCGCTGGAGGTCAAGGCGGGCATGGATGTATTCGAAATCAAGCGCAAGTACGGCGACCGTCTGGTGCTGCATGGCGGCATTAACGCCGTCAAGTGGAGCGACGCGGATGCCATCCTCGCCGAGATCGACGAAAAAGTGCCCGTGCTCAAGCAAAACGGCGGCTTTATCTTCTCCTCCGATCACTCCATTCCCAACGCCGTGTCGCTGGAGAACATGAAACGCATCGTGGCCGAGGTCAAGCGCGTAGGCCGCTACGAATGAGGAGGCACAGGCTATTACGCATCGCGAGCGCGCCTTTGCCGCGCTGTCGGGCCGCGTTCCCGACCACGTGCCCACCTTTGAGCTGGAATTTCAGCTCGCGGAGGAATTCTTCGGCAAGCCTCTGCTGCCCGAGGCGCTTTGCCCCGAGAATCTCCCTGCGCTCTCCCCCGCCGAAAAGGATCGCCTGCTGCACGAGATGGCGGAGTATACCGTCTGGGTCTACGATCAGCTGGACTACTCCATCCTCCCGCTGCACTCCGTTGGCGACTTCGGCCGCCTGGAGGACCGCGCGGACTTCCCCGAGGAGTTCAAAGTCTTTGTCAAATACGTTCGCCAGGCCGCCAGCGATAAGCCCCTGGCTTATCATGGCGACGGCACTTTCTCTATTCCTGACGGCAACGGCATGTACGACTTTGCCTACCGCACCGCTGACGACCCCGAGGGGCTGTGTGAGGAGGCTGACCGCATGGCGCGCAACGCCATTGAGCGCAACCGCCGCCTGCGGGATATGGGCGTGGACGTGCTGCTGCTGTGCAGCGACTATTGCTATAACTCCGGCCCCTTCCTCTCGCCCGGCATGTTCGGCCGGTTCATTGCGCCCTATCTGCATCGCATCATCCGCGAGGCCCGGCGCAACGGTCAGTTCACCATCAAGCACACCGACGGCAACATCATACCCATACTCGATCAGCTGGTGGACTGTGAGCCCCATGCGCTGCACTCGCTCGACCCCATGGCGGGTGTGGACATCCGAGAGGTCAAGCGCCGGGTGGGCGGCTGCGTGGCGCTGTGCGGCAACGTGCACTGTGCGGCGCTGCAAACGGGCACCGAGCAGGACGTGATCGATTCCGCCGAATACTGCCTGACCTACGGAAAGCCCGGCGGCGGCTACATCTTCTGCACCAGCAACGTGCCCTTCAAGGGCATGCCGCCCGAGCGTTACCGGCTCATCCTTGACGTCTGGAAGCGCATGCGGGACTACGACTGATTTGCTTTCACGTTACCGATTCTTCATTTCAGGAGGTAAATAAATCATGGATCTTAAGGAAATTTCCGTTCAGCTGCAGGCCGGCAAGGCCAAGATCGTCAAAACTCTGGTGCAGCAGGCCATCGACGAAGGTATCCCCGCGCAGGAGATCCTGGAAAAGGGACTGCTCGACGGCATGAACGAGGTCGGTGAAAAGTTCAAGAATAACGAGATTTTCGTGCCCGAAGTGCTGGTCGCCGCTCGCGCGATGAATCAGGGCGTGTCGCTGCTCAAGCCTCTGCTGCAGCAGGCGGGCGTGCAGGCGACGGGCCGTGTGTGCATCGGCACCGTGCAGGGCGACCTGCACGACATCGGTAAAAATCTGGTCAAGATGATGATGGAGGGCAAGGGTCTGGAGGTCATCGACCTGGGTACCGACGTTTCCGCCGATACCTTCGTCAAAACCGCCATCGAGCAGCACTGCGACATCATCTGCTGCTCCGCGCTGCTGACCACCACCATGAGCGTGATGGGCGATGTGGTCAAGGCTGCCGAGGCCGCGGGCATCCGCGACAAGGTCAAGATCATGATCGGCGGGGCGCCTGTCAACGAAGCTTTCCGCGCGCAGATCGACGCCGACGCCTACACCACCGACGCCGCCAGCGCCGCAGACTGTGCTGTAAACTTCTGCAAGGCCTGTTAAACGCGAGGTATACCATGGATATTCGCAGCATACTCTGGGAGAGCGCGCGCAGCGCACGACGCAGCGCGCTCCCCATTCTCTCCTTTCCTGCCGTGCAGAAAATGAACGCCAAAGTGTGCGACCTGGTTCGCTCCGCGGAGCTGCAGGCACAGGCGATGGAGCTCGTCGCCCGCACCACTCCCACGCTGGCTGCCGTCAGCCTGATGGATTTGTCCGTCGAAGCGGAGGCTTTCGGCGCGCAGGTGCGTTTTTCCGAGAATGAAGTGCCCGCAGTCGTCGGTCAGCTGGTTTCCGACGAGGAGGAAGCCCGCGCGCTTTGTGTTCCAACGCCCGGCGCTGGCCGCACGGGTGTCTGTGCCGAGGGCATCCGCCTGTCCAAGCGGCGCATCTGCGATAAGCCCGTGCTCGCGGGCATGATCGGCCCCTTTTCACTCGCCGGGCGGCTGATGGACGTCACCGAGATCATGTACGTCTGCTACGATGAGCCTGAGACGGTGCACATCGTGCTGGAAAAAGCCACGCAATTCCTCATTGCATATGGCCAAAGCCTGCGCGACGCGGGGGCCGACGGCATCGTAATGGCCGAGCCGCTGGCGGGCGTGCTCAGTCCCGCCATGGCCGAGGAATTCTCCGTTCCCTATGTCCGGCGCATCGTTGAAGCGCTGCAGGACGAGCGCTTTGCTCTGATCTACCACAACTGCGGCGGCTCCGTGCCCGCCATGCTGCCGCAAATCTTTTCGCAGGGCGCGGCGGCCTATCATTTCGGCAATGCTTCAGATATGGAGACGGTGCTGCAGCAGGCCCCTGCCGATGTGCTGTGCATGGGCAATATCGATCCGGCGGGGCAGCTGGCGCAGGGCACGCCCGAGAGCGTGCGCGATGCCACCCACGCACTTCTGGATGCCTGCGGCAAGCATGCCAACTTCGTTCCCTCCTCCGGCTGCGACATTCCGGCGCATGCCCGTTGGGAGAACATCGAGGCCTTTTTCCGCGCGCTCAACGACTGATTTTCCGCATCCCGTCCGGTGGAGCGCGCTTCATCGGATGGGATTTTGTATGTGCAAAGGAGATCACAGACTATGGATTATGAACATCTCACTCGCCTGTTTACCGACAACGGCGCCTACAAGGCCGAGCTGGTGCGCCAATCCGACATCGTGCTGTCCACCGAGTTTCGCGACATCTGCGCCGGCAATGGCTGCGGTAACTTCGGCAAGTGCTGGATGTGTCCGCCCGACGTGGGCGAAATCGGCCCCATGATGGAACAGCTGCGCCGCTACCCCCTGGGCATACTCTATCAGACCATCGGCCAGCTGGAGGACAGCTTCGACATCGAGGGCATGGGCGCTGCAGGCGACGCGCACGCGCAGGTCAGCCAGCGCATCCAGCGCGCGGTCAAACCCCTGCTTGGTGAGCACATGCTGCACCTGACCTGCGGCGGCTGTCATCTGTGTCCCGTCTGCGCCAAGCGCGACGACCAGCCCTGCCGCCATCCCGACCTGGCGCTGCCCTCACTGGAGAGCTACGGCGTGGATGTCTATCAGACCAGCCGCGCCACCTCCCTGCGCTACATCAACGGCGCCAATACCGTGACCTATTTTGGCATGGTGCTCTATTCGGAGGATGAACATGCCTGAGTTAATCATCCATCTAGG
Source organism: Christensenella sp. UBA7102 (assembly GCA_002492415.1). GTDB lineage: Bacteria > Bacillota > Clostridia > Christensenellales > UBA1750 > Spyradocola. Next base: position 89,074 of record DKYK01000030.1, on the reverse strand, counting down.
CGATACCACGGTCCGACAGGTATTTTCCGGCACGCCTGTGCTGGACGAGGTGCTGCAGGCCGCAGGCTTCTCCCTGCCCCATCCCTGCGGCGGACGCGGCGCGTGCGGCAAGTGTGCTGTGCAGCTGTCCGGGCTCGTCTCCGCGCCCAACGCCGCAGAACAGCGTGCCGGCACGCGCCTGAGCTGTCAGGCCGTGCTGCTGGGCGATGCCGAGGTCACGCTGTCTCAGGCATCCTCCGATGCGCGCATCGAGACCTCGACTGCCGTACTGGACCGTCCCTTGCGCCCTTTGCCCGGCAAAACCGGCGCAGCCGTGGACATCGGCACCACGACCATTGCCGTGAACCGGTATGACCTGACCACCGGCACCCGCACCGGGACCGCCGCCGCGCTCAATCCGCAGATCAGCATCGCCGCCGACGTGATGGGACGCATTGACGCGGCGCTTAGCGGCAAGCTTTCGCTGCTTCGCCAGCAGGTCACCGACGCCGTGCAGCAGCTGCTCGACGCCTCGGGTCCGTCCTCCCCGGACGCGCTCGTCGTCACAGGCAATACGACCATGCTCTATCTGCTCACGGGCCGCAGTCCCGACAGCCTCGCCCGCGCTCCGTTTGAGGCGGACACGCTCTTTGGCACGACAGTACCCCTCTTCGGCGGGCAGGCCTATCTTCCACCCTGCATGAACGCATTCGTCGGAGCGGATATCACCTGTGCGGTGCTGGCCAGCGGCATCTGTGAGCGCGACGAAACGGCACTGCTGTGCGACATCGGCACCAACGGAGAGATGGCGCTGTGGAGGGATGGCATACTGTATGTCACCTCCACAGCCGCGGGTCCAGCCTTTGAGGGCGCAGGCATCTCCTGCGGCTGCGGCAGCGTTCCCGGCGCCATAGATCGCGTCGCGCTGGCAAACGGCCAGCTCTTTTCCCGCACCATCGATGGCGCTCCTGCCGTGGGCGTATGCGGCTCCGGACTCATTGACGCAATCGCCGCGGGTCTTACTGCCGGACTCATTGACGAAACCGGAGCCATGGACGACGACGAACTGCCCCTCGCCCCCGGCGTCGCACTCCTGCCTCGCGACGTCCGCGCCGTGCAGCTTGCCAAGGCTGCCATCGCCGCCGGCATGCTCACGCTGGTAGAAACCGCAGGCGCACAGCTTTCCGACATTGCCTCGCTGTGCATCGCAGGCGGTTTTGGCAGCCATCTGAACGTCTCAAGCGCCACGGCCATCGGACTCATCCCCGCAGAGCTGGCCAACCGCGTCTGCGTACTGGGCAACGCCGCGTTGTCCGGCGCCGCCCAAGCGCTGCTCGACCGCACCTGCATCCATGCGCTGGAACGCATCGCCGCGCACAGTCGCCATGTCGCCCTCGGCGGCAACCCTCGCTTCAATGAGCACTACATTGACCAGATGCTCTTTGGCCAGGAAGAATAATTCCATACAAACGCGCGCCGCACGGAAAGTCTCCGTGCGGCGCTTATTTATCTATCGGGCCATCCCAAAGGACACTATTTATTGTACTTGCGGTAGCGCTCAATGATCTCAAAGCTCATGCGGCCATTGTGATAGGGGCAGATGCCATCGTTGAGCTTGGTGGGATTGCGCGGCTTCTTGGCGTCGAAGTCCAGTATGGAGAACCAGCCGCCCTTTTCATGGTCGACAAAGCTGCGGTTGATGAAATCAAAGGTCTTGAGCGAGGCGTCCAGGAACTTTTCCTCCCCCGTCATCTCCCAGGCATTGAGGAAGCCCACAACAGCCTCATTCTGCTCCCACCAGCTGATGAAGGGGCTGATCTTTCCAGTACGCGGGTCGAATTCGGTGAGCATCGCGCCATCCTCGCGCAGCCCCTGCTCATAACAGGCGCGCGCCATGTTGACGCAGGTATCCCGCGCCGCACGGTGCGCCTCGGGCTCGCCCAGCACATCTGCCGTCTCCATCATCAACCAGCTGCCCTCGATGTCGTGTCCAAAGGAAACCTCCGGCGTGGTGGGCTTCCAGGCGCGGTCCTGAAAGTAAAAGTAGTGATGGATGTCATGGTCCACGATTTTGTTCAGCATCACATACAGCTGCTGCCGGAGTGAATTACGCGTCTTGGCGGAATCATCCACGCGGCACAGCGACGTGTACGCCTCCAGCAGGTGCAGGTGCGTATTCATGGTCTTGACATCAAAGGGGCTGCGATTCATGCCCTTGCCCCATGGATTGACCGTCCAATTGGCGCTGCAGCTCTCGTAGAATCCCTTGTACTCAGGATCGTAGACGTACTTTTCCAGACAATCGCGCGTCTCGATTGCCAGGCGCAGCGCCTCCTGATCGCCAGTGGCGCGGCAATACTCCGACAGACCGTAGATCGCAAACGCATTGCCGTAGATGTACTTGTTGCTGTCCACGACATTGCCCTTGCAGTCCACTCTGGAGTACCATCCGCCATGCTCCTGGTCATAGAAGTGCTCAAGGAAGTAGTCGTAGGCACGCTTGGCATACGACAGATACGTGTCGTCTCCCAGTATGCGGTAGGCCGAGGCAAACGTCCAGATCAGCCTGGCGTTGAGCGTGATGAACTTGCTGTGCTCCGCATCCGGCGCGTTGTCGTTACCCACCGCACCGAAAAAGCCGCCATTGCGCTCATCCACCGCGTATTTCATCCACCAGGGGAGCAAATTGCCCGTTAAGTCGTCAACCGCCATCTGATAGAGCCTGTCAAACTTGCGTTTCTGCATAGAACCCCTCCGTTCTGTGTGCTGAGAAGCAGCGCTGTATTTCCGTCTCAGTTTATCGCTTCACGCTCGCCCTATCCAGCGCAAAACGCATTCTGTACATGTATATTTGTTTTCGACCAATACAAATAGGCTATTTCCCGTGTAGCATAGTAGAAAAGTTTGTCAAATAGTGCTATAATGTAAAATACAAGTTATTGGACTCATATAAATGAGGTGGCTGTAACATGATCAAACAGATATACGAGCAGGTCTATGACCAAATCGAATCAGACGTCCGCCAACGTGTCCCCGGGGAGTACCTCCCCTCCGAGGTACAATATTCTATCCAGCTGGCAGTAAGCCGCCTGACGGTGCGTAAGGCGGTGGATGAGCTGGTGCGCCGCGGGTTGGTCACGCGCGTAGCGGGCAAGGGATTGATGGTGAGCGACCGCGCCGTCGGCTGCACCCATGGTCGGCTGCTGATTTCCTGCATATCCATCTCCGGCGATAGCGATCTGTTTCGCTGCGTACTCGGTTGCATCGACGCAGCAGGCAAATACCAATTCGACTATAAGCTGCTCAACTTCCCCTCCGCTGCCGAGCAATACCGCGCGATCCTGGCCGAGGATCTGTCCGCCTATGACGGCGCGGTCATTACCTGCTTTGACTCCGAGGCGGAGCTGTGCACGCTGCATCTGATTGAAAACGCGCATCTGCCCGTGATCATCATCGGCAATGAGCACGAGGGCCTGCCCTCCGTGATGGCCGACGACTACAACGGCGGGTACCTGATCGCGGACGATCTTGCCAAGCACGGGCACAAGGACATCCTCTATATTACCACGGACCGGCCGGTTGCTGACGTGCCTCGCCGTATGAACGGGTTTCTGCAGGGCCTTCGGGACAACGGAATCGAGCATGACCCTGAGCTGACCCTCTCCGTGCCCGATCCGGGTATTCCCTGCTTCACCGGCATGGGCGCGCTGCGTGAACTTCCCTTCAGCGCGGAGAAATACCTCGAGCGCAAGGTGCACTACACTGCTATCGCCGGTCACTCCACCATCCCCATCCTCTCCTTTTGCTACCAGCTCCACCGCCGCGGCGTGCACATCCCCAAAGACGTATCCGTGATCGGCTATGGAGACCAGCTCTATCTGCCCTGGCAAAACATTCCCTTATCGGGCATCACCGAACCCAAATACGAGATGGGCTACGAGGCGGTAACGGAAATGTACCAATTCCTATCTGGCCAGCCTGACGCACTGCACAACCGGCTTCTGCCCGTGCGCTACCTTCACCACAAGTCTGTCATATCCATATGACCTAAACATTAACAAAATCAACTGTACATGTATAAAGAGTTTCCCATGATAGATGGCGCCCTTTTCTGCATGCTATACTCCTCCTAACCACTGCGCCTGCCGGGTTCCCACAAAACCGGGCTGGCACAAAACAAGGAGGAGTTTTTATGTTCAAAAAAATTGTGGCTCTGTGCATGGCACTCGTCCTGGTCTTTGCGATGACCGCATGCGCCAAGACGGAAGCTCCCGCACCCTCCGCTCCGCCGGCGGACGAGCCTGCCACCGACGCCCCGGCTACGGATGAGCCAGCCGCAGATGAACCCGCCGCGGATGACCCTGCGCAAGTTGCGATTCCCGTGCCGGAAGAAGGCGCTTCGCTTCACTTCCTGCACATCTACCCCGAGCATGAGGGCGCCATCAACAAAACGCTGGACATCATCAAGCGCGACAATCCCGGTCTGGAGATCAACGTCAGCGTCGTTCCCTGGAACGAGGCCACCAAGAGCATTCAGACGGCTTCCGCCTCTGGTGAAATGTACGACATTTTCTTTATGTGGTCCACGCAGGTTCCCGGCTACAACAACGTCGGCCTGCTGCTTGATCTGACGCCCTATGTGGACGACGAGTGGAAGAGCTGGTACATCAGCGACGCCGCTCTGGAAGAGTATTCCGTTGGCGACCAGATCCTGGGCATGCCGCTGCGCGGCACCGCCGTGTTCATGATCTACAATAAGACCATGTTCGATGAAAATGGCTGGGCGGTTCCCACCTCTCAGGAGGAACTGGAAGCGCTGTGCGATAAGATCCTGGAGAAGGGTATCATCCCCATCTCCGCTCCCGGCAAGCCCAACGGCTTCCAGGTGGAATCCATCCGCGGCAGGGTGTTCGATAACCTGGTCTATATAAACGGCCTGATCGAAGATCCTGAGCGCCTGACCGACCGCAAGACCGAGTGGAACGGCCTGTATGCCCAGTCCGGCGAAATCGTCAAGGGCTGGTACCAGAAGGGCTACTTCGGCGCGAACGCCTTCGGCCTGGAGCGTGAGGAAGGCCAGACCCTCTTTATGACGGAATCCGCCGCCATGCTGCTGTGCAACAACAACGAGCTGACCGCGCTGCGCGAGCTGAATGCCGCGGCCAACAACTTCGAGTTTGGCTCCTTCTCCTTCCCCAAGCCCGCTGCCTCCGACCGCACCATGTTCACCCAGGCCGGCTTCGGCGACGGCTGGGGCGCCTGGTCCGGCACCAAGTATCCGCAGGCCTGCGCCGCGTTCTTCCGCAGCTTTGCCTGCAAGGAAACCATGGAAATCTGGGCCAACGAGGAGCTGTGCATCGTGCCTTCCGCTGAGGTTGAGTACTCCGACCCCGTCCAGGGCGCCTTCGCAGCGCAGTACGCCGACGGTGGATACAAAGTTGTTCCCAACTACAACTCGGGCAACAAGGGCGACCTGACCGGTCAGGCTTTCGTGGACTACTGCCTGAGCGACACCATGACCGCCGATGAGTTCGAGACCACGGTCGAACAGATCACCGCGCGCGCCATTGCCGACGCAGAAGAGTAATCGTCCCCAATAACAGGCCGCGCGCAGCACAGCGCGCGGCCTGCTTTACACCACCCACCGAAAGGAGTGGCTGCTATGCAGCGAAAACCGATGAAGCTGGAGACGCAGCGCAAGATATTGGGATACTTTTTCCTGATCCCCATCGTCGTGTTGCTGGTCGTATTCATGTTCTATCCCATCGCCAAGTCCATCGTGATGAGCTTCACCAACTGGTCAGGCATGTCGGACGATTGGAAATGGATCGGGTTCAATAACTATATTCGCATCTTTACCGACATGCCGGAGTACTGGCGCGCGATGAAAGTCAACGTGATCTACGCGATCATTGCCACTGCGGTACAGCTGACGCTGGGCTTCATCATGGCGGTCATGGTCATCAACATGAAGCCGCGGTGGCAGAACTTCTATAAAGTGGCGCTGTATCTGCCCGTCATCATCCCTGCTGCGGCCATATCCGTGATGTGGCGCTATATCTATACGCCGGAATATGGTCTCATCAACCAATTCCTGCGCGCAATCGGGCTGGACAGCCTGTGCCGCGCCTGGACTGCTGACCCCGACACAGCGCTGGGCGCCGTCATCGTGACCAATACCTGGCGATATGCGGGCTTTACCATGGTGCTCTACTACGTCGCCATGCTGGATATCCCCAAAGACGTTCTGGAATCGGCTCAGATCGACGGCGCGAACCGCTGGCAGCTGATCCGCTATTTCTACCTGCCTCTCACACGCGGCACTACGGAGGTCAACCTGATTTTAACCATCACGGGCTGCCTGCGCGCCTTTGACATCTTCTATCTGCTCACCGCAGGCGGTCCTGGCACCAGCACCAAGGTTGTCAGTATGTGGATCATGGAGACTGCGTTCCAGAGTTACAAGTACGGGCGCGCGCTTGCCATGTCCATTGTGCTGTTCCTCATCGTTGTGCTCACCATGCTGCTTTTCCGCTTCATCCTTGCGCCCAGAGAGAAGGAGTGACAACCATGCCGCGCACCCAAATGCATACCGCGGTTCAACCCGCGCGCAAACGAAAAAAACACAGTGTTTCTTATTACGTTGAGCAGTTCATCTTTATATTGATGGCAGCGTTTGTGCTCTATCCTCTGTTCTTCGTGCTGCTCACCTCGCTCAAGACCAATACCGACGTCATTCTCAACCCCTTTGGCATCTCCACCTTTGAGCCGATGAACTACATTACCGCCTGGTACACGGGACGCGTGGGTTCCTATCTGCTCAACTCCGTGATTACCACGCTGGTTACGCTATTCTTCCAGATGATCATCATCGTGCTGGCCAGCTATGCCTTTGGCAAGCTCAAGCCTTGGGGCGGCGGCGTGCTCTTTTCCCTGCTGCTGATGACCATGTTCGTCACCTCGGAGATGACCACGGTGCCCAACTACGTCACCGTGCGCGACATGGGCCTGATGGGCACGCGCTGGTCGCTCATCATCCCCTACACCGCTAGCGGCCTGACCATGGGCACCTACATACTGACCAACTACGTGCGCGGACTTCCCAAGGAACTGGACGAGGCGGCGCGCATCGACGGCGCCGGCATCTTCAAAATTCTTTGGAACGTGGACCTCCCGCTGATCACCCCGGCGCTTGCCACGCTGGTCATCTTCAACTTCAACGGCGTGTGGAGCGAGTTCTACTGGGCGCTGATCGTCATCAAGGACGAAGCGCTCAAGACGCTTCCCTTGGGTCTGATCAACTTCCAGTCGCAGTTCACCTCGGATTACGGTGTGCTGACCGCGGGCCTGGTCATCCTGACGGTTCCGGTCGTCATCGTCTATCTGTTCTTCTCCCAGTATTTCATCGCCGGCATCAGTGCGGGTGCGGTCAAGGGTTAGGGGTAAAAAATTCCTGCCTTTCCTTACGCAATGAAGGGTTTTCCCCGCCAAATGACGAATTATCTCATTCACCTGATTCGTGGATTTATCACACACAAAAAGCAGAAAGAGAGTGGAAAACAATGGGGGTACTCACAGCCATTCAGCGATTCTCGCTGCATGACGGGCCGGGCATTCGCTCGACTGTGTTTTTCAAGGGCTGCAACATGCGCTGCGCCTGGTGCCATAACCCGGAAACATTGCGTGTCGAGCCGGAAGTACTCTACTACCGCAGCAAATGCGTGGGGTGCGGCGCGTGCGCGCAGGTCTGTCCGTCGCACCGCGTGGAAGAAGGCAAGATGGTGTATGATCGCGCTCTGTGCGGCGATCACGGCGCATGCGCGCAGGTATGCTTCTCCGGCGCGCTGGAGATTTGCGGCAAGGAATCTACCGTGCAAGACGTGCTGCACGAGGTGATGCAGGACGCGGACTACTATGCGCAATCCGGCGGCGGCGTCACGCTCTCCGGCGGCGAGGTGCTGCTGCAGCCGCAATTCGCGGCACAGCTGCTGTCCGCACTGCACCAGCAGGGCATTCATACCGCCATCGAGAGCAACCTGAATGTGGACTTCTCCGTGCTGGAGGCGCTGCTGCCCGATCTGGACCTGGTGATGTGCGACCTCAAGCTTTGGGACGAGGACGCGCATCGCAAGTGGACGGGCGCGGGTAATGCGCGCATCCTGGAAAACATCGCGCGCCTGTCGTCCAGCGGCAAGCCCTTCATCGTGCGCACGCCCGTGATCCCTGGCGTCAATGACAAGGAAGAGGAAATCTCGGCCATCGCTGGCTTCATCGGCCGTCTGCCCGGGCTCGTATACTATGAGCTGCTCAATTTCAATCCCCTGGGTGGGAGCAAATACCAGGCCCTGGATGTGGAAAATGTTTTCGCGGACGCGCGCCCGCTGCCCGAAGAGCGCATGCAGGCGCTCGCGGCGGCCGGACAGGCGGTCTGCCCTTCCGTGCGCGTTGGATAGGAGGAAATCCGTATGAGAGATCGCATCAATAAGCTGCCCGCAGACGCGGACGTGAGCTACCGCGAGCGCCTGCGCATACTGCGCGAGCGCAAGCTGGAGGATACAAAAGACAAATCTGACATCAGCGCCTTTGCCGATGGCGACGATTACGGCGCGATCAAGCCCCCGGACGACTATGACTTCACCCCGGTGTTCAACCATCCCTCGGGCACTTTTGTGGGCTATGAGGGCTGGAGTGAAAACTTTTACCGCATGATGGCCACACATCCCGTGTTTATCGATCCGTGCGACGCATTTGCCAACCGCTGGATGAACTGCATGGCCTGGACGCGCCCCATCAAGTTTAACCCTGACCTGAATTATGATCACTTGAAGCCTGATCAGGAAAAGTACGGCATCGTGCCGGGCATCGGCGCGGACGCACACTTTGGCGGCGACTACGCCATCGGCCTGAGTTTGGGCTGGGGCGGACTGCTGGAAAAGCTGCGCAAGTATCGTGCGCTCAATCCCGGTCATGACGACTTTTACGATGCGGAGGAAAAGACCATTCACGGCATCCAGGCCTGGACCCGCCGCACGGTGGAGGCCATCGACGAGGCGCTGAAGGTGGAAACGCATCCCGAACTGCGCAAAAACCTGCAGCAAATGCGCGATACCAACGCGCACCTGATCGAGGGCGCGCCGCGCACGCTGCGCGAGGCCTGCCAGTGGATGTGCTGGTTCAACACCGCGTCCCGTGAATACAACCGCGACGGCGCGGGCTGTCAGCTGGACGAGACGCTGCGCCCCTATTATGAGCGCGACCTTGCCGCGGGCATCATCACCGAGGATGAGGCCAAGTATTACATCGCCTGCCTGCTGCTCAACGACCCGCACTACTATCAGCTGGGCGGTCTCTCCCCCGACGGCCACGATATGGTCAGCTACTTCAGCTACCTGATTCTGGAGGCGGCGGATTGGCTGGATTCCTCCTGCAACCTGACCGTGCGCGTGCACGACAGCATGGACCGCAAGTTCCTGCACACCGCGGTGGACTACCTGTTCAAGAACAAGAACGGCTGGCCGCGCTTCTCGGGCGACCAAGCGCTGTCCGAGGGCTTCATGAAGAAGGGCTATCCCGTCGAGCTGGCCCGCCAGCGCGTGGCCGTAGGCTGCCACTGGATGAGCCTGCCCGGACTGGAATATACCCTCAACGACTGCGTGAAGATCAACAACGCCAAAGTGTTCCGCCTGGCGCTGGACGAGATGATGGCATCGGGTGGCGAGAAGTCCACCGAGGAGCTGTGGCGGCGCTATGAGGCGCACACCGCGCGCGCCGTGCGCGTTACTGCCGAAGGCATCTGCTTCCATCTGGAAAATCAAGTCAAAAACGAGCCCGAGCTCATGCTCAACCTCATCTCCCATGGTCCGGTTGAAAAGGGACTGGATATGAGCCACGGCGGTGCGCAGTTCTACAACATGTGCATCGACGGCACGGGCATCGCCACCGTCGCGGACTCCTTTGCGGCGTTGGAGCAGCGCATCGAGCGCGAGGGCCGGCTGACCTTTGAGGAAATGTATGACGCCGTGCGTTCCAACTACGCCGGTCCTCAGGGCGAATACATTCGCATGATGCTTTCCGCCTCCGAGCGCTACGGTGGTGGCGACACACTGGGTGATAAGTGGGCGGTGCGCATCAGCCGTTCCTTCACCGATCAGGTCAATTCCATGGACGAGGTATTCGCGCCCGTCAAGTTCATCCCCGGTTGGTTCTCCTGGTCCAACACCATCGTGCTGGGCAAGGCGGTGGGCGCTACGCCCAACGGACGCCGCGACGGCGAGGTCATCAACCACGGCGCCAATCCGCACCCCGGCTTCCGCAAGGACGGCGCGCTGACGGCCATGACCAACGCCATCTGCGCGGTGCAGCCCGGCTACGGCAACACCGCGCCCGTACAGCTGGAGCTCGACCCCGGCATGGCGCGCGGTCCCGAGGCGGTGGATAAGATCTGCGACTACATTTTGACGCTCTTCCGCAAGGGCGGCACGCTGCTCAACATCAACATCATCAACGCCCAGCAGATCCTCGCCGCCAATGAAAACCCGGAGGCCTTCCCCGATCTCGTGGTGCGCGTGACGGGCTTTACCGCTTACTTCTGCCTGCTTACCCCCGAGTTCCGCAAGCTGGTCGTCGACCGCATTCTCGTCGCGTAATTCAAAATCAGCAAAACAAAACCCTGTTTTCCCGAAAATCCCGGGAAAACAGGGTTTCTTTATGGTCAATCCAGCTTGCGTTGCACGCTGCCGCTCCTGAGCAATCGTGCAAACTGCCGAATGTCGGCAAAGGGCGGGCAAGTCATCAGCGCGCCGCCGGGATCCATGCTCTCGTGCACATCGCTGCCTGCGGTCATCAGCAGGTCGTGCGCCTGTGCAAACGCGTGCGCCCGGTCGTTGTGGCTGTTGTGGCGCGGATTGCCGTTGCACACCTCTACGCCATCCAGCAGCGCAGGATCCTGGCAGGTCAGGTACTCGCGAAAAGGATGCGCCTGGATGAGAAGTCCGTAGGGCGTTGCATGCACCCGCTGCCGCAGCTGCGGCAGCGTCAGGTGCGCCAGATTTCCCAATGTCTTCAGCTCCTCGATCGTCACGCCGTAGATCAGGTAATCCTCCGGTCCTGACGCAATGCGCACCTCCAGCGCGGGGAACACCGCCAGCCCGATGATTTCGCCCTCCGCCTTCGCCGCGCGATACCCAGCAAAGAAGTCGTCCACGCGCGCCTCATATGCCGTCCCCTTCAGATCCGCCGGAAAGAACTCCGGCGTATAGTGATCCGTCAGGATCATCGCGTCGCACCCCGCGTTCTTCACCGCGCGCGCCGTCTGCGCGCCATACAGCTTGGCGCACAGACTCACCTCCGCGCTGTGCGCGTGCGTCTCAATCGTCCAAAGCCTATCCATGCTTGTTTCGCTCCTATTCCTCTTCCTTCAGCAGGTTGCGGCAGTCGCCGCGGCGCATCGCGCGCATCACGCACAGGCGCACGGCCTCGGCATCCCAGCGCGCGTCGTGCGCCGCGCCGCAGCAGCCAAAGTCTCGTTCCATCTGCGCGGCAGCCTCCTCTTCCGTAACTGCATAGTGCGCCATCAATTCACGCAGGCTGGGCATCTTCCAGGGGCGTCCTCCGGGCAGCTTGAGCACCCGCGCAAAGCGATACATGGTGCACAACCCATACGCGTTGGGCAGCGCGCCGAACGCTCTTTCCAGCACGCGTTTGTCGGCATTCAGGTTGTGCGCCAGCAGCGTCGCGCCGGAAAAGTCCGCCAGCACCTCGTCTCTTGCCCCGGCATACGTCATGCCGTTTTCGCGCAGCCAGTCCGAATCCAGCCTGTTGACGCGTTTGGCGCACTCGTCCATGCCGCTGATGCAAAAGTAAAAGTTCTTTGCGCGCGCACATCCCCGCTCCCACAGCACATAGGCCAGCTGCGCGAGTTCTCCTGCCGAGTTGTACTCCGTGTCCAAAAAAATCAGTCGGCTCACAACGCTTTGAGCAGCGCGCAGATGCGACGCAATCCTTCCTGCATCAGCGCAGGCGTTGTGGCCAGATTCAGGCGCATGAATCCATCGCTCGCCTTTCCGTAATCCGTTCCCTTGTTCAGGCGAACCTTGGCCTTGTCCATCAGCAGCTCATGCAATTCATCGCTGTTTCTTCCGAACGCCCGCAGATCCACCAGCAGCAGATAGGTACCCTCGTTGGGCCACGCCTTCGCGCCCGCCTCGGTCAATTCTTTGACCGCCAGGTCACGGTTCTCCTGCACAATGCGCTTGACCTGGGCAAGCCACTCATCTCCCGTTTCATACGCCGCCGTAGTGGCCAGCACGCCCAGCAGATTTCCGCCCTTCATGCCGATCTCGCTCGCCTTTTCCGCAATTTTACCGCGCATCTGGGCATCCGGGATCAGGAAGGTAGAATGATCCAACCCCGCGATGTTGAAGGTCTTGGTCGCCGATACCGCCGCCGCCACACCGCTCTGCGCGCCCTCCAGCGTCAGCACCGATACGTTTTTACGACCGTCCAGCGCAAAGTCACAATGGATTTCGTCCGCCACCAGGTACACGTTGTATTTTTTGCACAGGTTCAGCACCGCCTGCAGCGTCTCTCGGGGCCACACCCTGCCGCAAGGGTTGTGCGGCGAACACAGCAGCATCAGCTTACAGCCGGGCAGTTTATCGTCCAGATCTGCAAGGTCCATCTCCCACTTGCCGCTCTCGGTCTCTACCAGCGGGCTTTCCACCCTCATGCGCTTTGCCCGGTCGATCACCGAGTAGAACGGCCCGTACACCGGCGTCTGAATGAGCACTTTGTCGCCCGGCTCCGTCAGCGCGTGCACCGCCAGCAGCAGCGAGTCCACGACACCTGGCGTAAAGAGCAGGTCCTCCTTTTTGAGGGAGATCCCATGATTGCGCGCATAGTAGTCGATCACCGCCCGGTCGTCGCGCTCACTGCGGCGCGTGTAACCCATCGCCGGGTGCGCAACGCGCGCCGCCAGCGCCTCCATGATGCCCGGCGCGCAGGGAAAGTCCATATCCGCCACCCACATGGGCAGCACATCCTCCGGGCAGCTGTCCCACTTCAGACAGTTGGTTCCGCGCCGTTCAATTCCCTCGTACAGTTTGTAATCCATCCTTCGACCCTCCAGATTTTATTTGTTCACGCTTCTGTATCCGTCCAATTCAATGTAGGCATCGCGCGCAGCCGTCGCAAAATCCGTACAGCTGCCTTCGACGCTCACTCGCCCGGCGTATCCCTGTGCTTTCAGCTTGCCAAAGAACTCCGCATACTCCTTCTGCGTGCCGTCGCCTGCCTTGGGATAGGCACGTTGCACCCGTTCGGCGATGTGGCAGTGCAACACGGACTTTTCCAGCGCCGCGCAGTCCTCGCCGCCCGCCATCATGTGGTACAGATCGGCCAGCGCCCCCACGTTGCTCTGCCCAACGCGCTCTGCCAGGTACTGCGCTTCCGCCACATGGTTGATGATGTTGCACTCCTGCGCGCGCAGCGGTTCGATGGCGATGGTCATGTCATGCTGGTGCGCAACGCTCCCCGCCAACCGCAAATAATCCGTCAAATACCGATAGCCGTCGGCATAGCGCATGCCCTCGGGCAGACGCCGCGCCCCGCCGGAGCCGAACACCACGATCTGCACGCCCAGCTCCTGCGCGCGGTCAAACGCGCGGGCGAGGTATTCGCGCACGGCCGGGCCTGTGCCCTCGGGCGAGCACAGACAGTATTCTCCTGGTATCATACCGTTCATCGCCTCAACGGGCAGCGGCGCCGCTTGCACCTGCTTCCTCAGGTCCGCATAAGCCGCGGCGTCCAGCTGCGCCACCGTCGTCATGCCCAGCTCCACATAGTCGTAGCCGATTTCCTTCATCAACGCGGCATGCTCGATGCCGGTGCAAATGCCCAGTCGGATCATGACCTCTCCTCCTCTTTATCGAATGGCGACGCCCGCGCGCTGCGCAATGCCCTGCACGCGCTGCACGGCGTCCCGGTACGCCTGGTCGCCGCTCAGGTGCTCGATGATCATCGGCGTCTCGGGACTGAGATCCTCCGCGCGCTCGATGTAGTGCGCGATGTCCAGCTCGCCCAGGCCCACGGGCACCTCGCGCAGCAGGCTGGTCATCTCCTGGCCCAGGTGCGAATCCTTCAGATGGCAGGAGCGCACGCCGTCCCCCAGCAGGTCGAATATCTCGTCGATGAACTCGCGGCTGTACAGGTAGTGCCGCGGCGTGTAGACCCAGTTGGTCACGTCGATGTGCACGCCAAAGGCCTCGCGGTCCACGGCCTGCAGCAGCTTCAGGTACTGCTGCGGGCTATCCGGGATCATCCATTGCATGGCCTCCATGCAGTAGACGGTGCGCTTGGGCTTCACCGCGTCGATAATGGTTCGGATGGATGCGACTGTCGCATCCCAGGCCTCCTGCGTGTAATTGGCACGGTGAAAGCCGTCCCATCGCGCTCCGCCGAAGGCCCCCGCGATGTTGACGCAGCAGCGCGCGCCCAGCTCGTCGGCCAGCCGCAGCTGCCCAATGCACTTGTCCAGCGCCCTCTCTCGCTCCTCGGCGTTTTCGGACACGGGATTGCTCCACGCGCCCACCTCCGCAATCAGCAGCCCGCTGCGGCGGCAGGCGTCCGCGTAGTCGGCGATCAGGTCCTCTCCGGCCGTGTACTCCACGGGAAATACCGCCGCAGACAGCCCCAGCGCCCGCAGCTCCTGCGCCCACTGCACAGGCGTTTCGTGCGGCAGCACGTGTGAAATTCCCAGTCTCATCTTGCACTCTCCCCTTCTTTTGATTCCTGGCTTCATAGTCCTTTATCGAAACCACGCCGGCGCGCCGTCGCCATATGCGCCGGGGTACCATGCGCGCACCTGTCGGCACTGCGCCACCATCCCATCGACCTGCTCTTGCCCGAACGGAACGGCCCACGGGATGCAGGAAAGCTGATTGCTCGCCATGTACAGCGCCAGCAGCCGCCAGAATTCCCCGGGCACCTCCCCGCCGAAGTAGCGCCGCAGCATCGCCGAGGCAAAGACCGGCGAGCACTGCGCCGACCAGGTGATGCGGTTAAACTCCTCCCAAGGATCTCCCCAGTCCATGCGGTCAAAGTCCACCAGTCCCAGCCGCATCTCATCGTCCACTACCATATTGCCCACGTGCAGGTCACCGTGCTGAAAGCGATTCTCCCGCCCCTCGATCAGCCTCCCGTTTTCACGCACATAATCCGCAAAATCCGTGCATTCCGAAATCTGGATGGGGCAGTTGCGATACTGCTCCACCTTACGCGCCATTTTGCGAGAAAATCGCGGCTGCCAATCCTCCACGCCCTCCGGAGCGGGCACCGCGTGCAGCTGCCGCGCGATGTTCCCCGCCTGCACGCCCAGCACCGCCTGCTCGCTTTCCGCAAGCGCGGGCAGCACCTCTTCCGCAGACCGTCCCGGCACCCAGCTAAGCAGCGTGTACGCGCCGCCCTGGCATGCGCCGAAGTCCACCGCGCGCGGGATGTTCGCCTCTGTTCGTGCATTGATCTGCATCAGCGTCTCGTATTCGCTTCTCCTGCGCTCCATCTTCTCCTGCGCGCTGATGCGCAGCAGCAGCTGCCGCCCGTCCGCGCACGCGACGCGGAATTTCTCATCGCCCGACCAGCCCTCGTGAACCGGAATCACGTCGATCCACTCCTCACTGCCCGGTATCTTTCGGAACCCCATGGCGCACCTCCGTAGCATATAAAAATAGAGAACGACAGCTGTCGTCCTCTATTATACACCATTTTACGCGCCATGGGGAGATAAATTCACCCAAGCGCGGGTTTTACTGCATCGGCGGCAGGTCGCCCGCCTCTGTGCGCGCCTGGCTGAGCAGCCGGTGCCGCAGCGCGTACAACTCGTAGGACAGGTCCACCTTGTAGACATGGGGATTGAGCCTTCTGCGGTACTGCTCCCACAGCGACGCAATCTCTTTTTTGTGGTATTCGCGGATCTGTTTGAGCGTGGGGCGCTCGTAGACACATTTGCCGTCCACGAACACCGGCGCCAGCAGGTCGCGCAGCGTGTAGTCGGTGTAAGTCTGCCTCTTCCAGGTGTCCACCGGATGGAAGATGGTCAGCGGCTTGCTCTCGTCGATGACCTCGTGTTCCAGCATGATGATGTCCGCCATCGCCATGCCCTCTTTGTTGTAGATGCGCTGCACCTTTTTGATGCCGGGATTGGTCACCTTCGCCGGGTTTTCCGACACTTTGATCTTGGGCACCACCTGGCCGTCGATCACCTCGGCGCTCATCTTGTACACGCCGCCCAGCGCGGGGCAGTCGTCCGAGGTGATGAGCTTGGTGCCCACGCCCCAGGAATCGATACACGCGCCCTGCTGCTTCAGATCCCAGATCACGTTCTCATCCAGGTCGCCCGATGCGCACACCTTGGCCTTGGGGAAACCCGCTTCGTCCATCATGCGGCGGCATTGGCGGGACAGGTAGGCTAAGTCTCCGCTGTCCAGCCGGATGCCCAGCGGTTCGTGGCCCTTTTGCCTCAGCTCGCGGAACACCTGGATGGCGTTGGGCATGCCGCTGCCCAGCGTGTCGTAGGTATCTACCAGCAGCAGGCAGGCATCGGGATAGGCGTCGGCATAGGCGCGGAAAGCCGTCAGCTCATCGGGGAAGGACATCACCCAGCTGTGCGCATGGGTGCCCGCCACTGGCACGTCAAACAGCTTTCCCGCCAGCACATTGCTCGTTGAGCCGCAACCCGCGATCAGCGCCGCGCGCGCGCCGTACAGCCCCGCGTCGGGCCCCTGTGCCCTGCGCAAGCCGAACTCCATCACAAGGTCCCCCTGCGCCGCCTGGCACACGCGCGCCGCCTTGGAGGCGATAAGCGTCTGATGGTTGATGATGTTGAGCATCGCCGTCTCAATCAGCTGCGCCTCAAAGATGGGCGCCCTGACGCGGATCAGCGGCTCGTAGGGGAACACCACCGTGCCCTCGGGCACTGCGTACAGCTCGCCAGTGAAGCGGAAGTCCTTCAGGTACTCGAAGAACTTTTCGTCAAACAGGTTCAGCCCCCGCAGGTATTCGATGTCGCTTTCATCAAAGTGAAGATTCTCGATGTACTCGATGACCTGTTCCAGGCCGGCGGCCACTGCGAAGGCCGAGCCACCCGGATTCTGCCGGTAGAACACGTCGAACACCGCGATGCGGTCGCGCGTGCCCGCCTTGATGTAGCCATTCATCATGGTCATCTGATACAGGTCCGTGAGCATGGATAGATTGCGCATGCGTGCCACCCCTTCTCTGCCCGTTTTTCCGGGCGTCAGTTCTGTTTTTATTTTTCTTTTGGTTCTTCTTCGGTCGTTTCGGACTGCTCCTCGGTCGGTGCAGCTTCTTCGGTTTCGTCGCCGCTCTCCTGGGCGGGCTGTGCCTGCGTTTCGTCCACCAGCACCAGTTCGGGATCAAGCTGGGCAGGCTGCGCCTGCGCCGCCTTGCGCCGCTTGATAAAGCGCACCAGCAGCACGATGGCAAATGCGATGACCATCACCAGGCTGAGCACCTGCGAAACGCGCAGTCCGCTTGGGAAAAAGATCAGGTTGCCGATCGGGATGCCGCCCTTGAACATCCACAGGCTGTCCTCCCGCAGTCCCTCCACAAAGAACCGCTCAATGCCGTAGAGCACCCAGTACCACAAAAACAGGTTGCCGTCGGGCGCCTTTTTCGCCTTTGCGCGGTAAATCAGCAAAAAAATGAAGATCGCCAGGCAGGCAACGGATTCATAGAAGAACGTCGCCATGTGCCATTCGCCAAAACGCTCGATGTACACCGCGTAGGGAAAGAACTGCTTGGAAGCCTCCGTCACCAAGGGCCCATAGGCCTCCTGGTTGAAGAAATTGCCCCAGCGCCCGATGGCCTGACCCAGCACCAGGCCGGGCGCGACCAGATCGGCCAGCGTCCAGAAGCTGATCTTCTTCCACTTGGAAAAAATCAGCGTCGCGATGACGCCGCCGATGATGGAGCCGTAGATGGCGATGCCGCCGTTCCAGATATACAGCGCGCTGATGGGATTGTCCGCATACTGTTCCCACTCAAAGACCACATAGTAGATGCGTGCAAACACGATGGCCACCGGGATGGTCAGCAGCGCATAATCCAGCATGCTGTCGGGGTCTATGCCCTTTTTCTTGGCCTGCATGTAGACCATGACCACCGCGATGACTACCGCCAGCGAGATGAGTATTCCATACCAGTAGATGTCGTGCCCGAACACGGTAAACGCAACGGGATTGGGACAGACCATGACTGTGCCCTCCTAAATCAGCAGATTTTGTCACGCCGCCCCTGCGTCCGCACAGGCGCCCGGGGCTGCATTCATTATAGAGCGCATTTCTCCCGCCGTCAATCGCTCCCTCTGTTCGTTGGCAATAAATTCATAATTCTCCCCGCTTCCCGCCTTTTCCGCATTCCTCTTTCCCGCACAGCAAAAGACCTTCGCCGCACATTTCTCGGCGAAGGTCCTTCGCTTCTCCCATTTTAGGAGACATTCCCCTGCGTATCTCCGGGCTTGATTTTGCGATACAGCTCGTCGAACGCGGTCTTCTGTTCCTCGGTCAGCGTCTGGCCCTTCGTCTCCTGGGCCATAGTTCTGATCTCGGTCACCAGCGTAGGGTCAGCCGTGACGGCGACGTCGGTCAACGCGCTTTCCACGCGCGCAACGCCCTCCACCACCATCTCCTCAATTCGCTCGGTCAGCGTGCCCTGGTACTGCGCGTCAAAGTTCAAGCCCACAATCGCGCGATTGCCCTCGGCAACCACCTCGGCGGTGTCCACTTCGCTCAGCTTCTCCAGCTCCATGATGAGCCGTTCCGTGTCCATACCCATTGCGCCGGGCGTTTCGGAAGCCTCAGGCGACGCGGAGGGCGTCATCTCGCTGTCCGCCGTGCCCGTGGGTGAGGGCATTGCGCTCTCCATCGGCGAGGGCATGGGCGTCGCAGTCGCGGCACTGGGCTGCGGTGTGGGCGTCGTCGTCACGCCGTTGCAGGCACAGCCCGTCAGCGCCGCGACCACCAGTGTCATCAAGATCAACATTCGGATTTTCTGCTTCAAAGGTTTTCGCCTCCTTCGCGCTTATTGTGGCCCGACATCGCCGTGCGCATACCCGCTAAAACGCAATATTTTTCTGCGCCGTCCCCGCTCGCCGCCGTTGCAAAAAGCTCGTTCAGCATGTATAATAAGGTAGATTGACCGGTAGGGTTGCTGCACTAAAACGACAAAAGGATGGATAAAATGAAAAAGCAACGGATTTTAATATATCTTTTGGTTTTCTCCCTGCTGTTATGCGCATTGAGTGGCTGTGCCCCCAAGGAAACGACGCTGGAAACCATACTTCCCCGCGCCAATGTCATCAAATCGTCGGTCAGCTATCTCAACGAAGGCCTGGGCGATAACATCCCTCAGCTGAGCCATGAGGCCGTGTCTTCCGAGTGCTCCCAACTGTGCGACCTGCTCTATGCGGCCTCTCCCGTCACAGTGGAAATCACTGACAATTATTCGCCTGAGTTCAACGCCTCGCATGAGATCTATCTAACCACCTCTGGCGGCACCATGACGCTGTATTATGACGACTATCAGAATCTGATCAACGTGCCCATCAACCGCAAGGTGGATGACCGCAACGTGCGTGTATATCTGAGCTTCCAGGCGCAGGGCCTGGCTGACCTGCTCACTGCCTGGGCAGAGACGCTGCCCGAACCCGCTCCGATCGAACCCATCACCGTGCCCGAAGATATCTTCCCGCCGGACGACGCCGCGCTGCGCGCTTCCGTCGATCCTACGCTGCTTGATCAGCCGGGCCAGGACATCCTCTTTGAGCCCGCGACCTACTTGCGCGAACGCGACAGCGCGCTGTATTACGCATTCGGTTACCACGAAAAGAGCGAACTGCCTCAGAACAAGGTATTGGTCGTAGCTGTTCCCGATTCCACGGACGCCAGACAGGCTGCCATCACGTCCATTGCGCAGAACGATTCCTACGTGCTCGTCACAGTTGGTTTTTCCACACCTGCCGAGGGCGAAACCTCCCTGCCCGCCGCTGTGCTGTGCGAACGCGCGGACATCGATTTGGGCAAGTCCGTGGTGTTTCTGGATGAGAGCCGTACCATACTCTATGTCCAGCAGCTGGCCATTCCCGGAGATGTTTCCAGTGATGTCCCGTCCGCTGAAAGCGCCGAGCCCTCCGATGCGGCCGGCGGAGAGGAGGGCGACGGCGAACCGCTGGAGCCGTAATTTTCGAAAAACCATTGCATACCCGCTCCGCCTCCGGACATACTAAATCCCGAGGTGAGAAAGCATGCAGAACAAGAATCAGAACAAGAACTCTAATCAGAATCAGAACCAGAACCAGAATTCCAACCAGAACAAGAACCAGAACAGCGGTAAGAACTGCGACTGAAGGGAAGATCCCACAGCCGCCGCGTTGGACGAGTTGGCAACACAGCCCAGTCTGACCGATCCGCTGGGCTCCTGGACGGGCCTTCCCCTCGTGGGGGAGCAACCGGTGCAGGACGCTGACGACCTGTGATCCGAACGGAGCTTCCGTCCTGTCTTGTACAGAGCGGAGGTTCCGCTCTTTTTTTTGCCCTCCAATATGGCGGACGCACGCAAAACCTGCTATAATGGCGGGGAAGACCGCAACAGGAGGAACTGCCATCGTGACCATACTCGTCATCGACGGCCAGGGCGGCAACATCGGCCGCGCACTGGTCCGTGAAATCATCGAAAAGCTTCCGGACGCCGAGCTCATCGCCATCGGAACCAACAGCATCGCCACTTCCAACATGCTCAAGGCCGGAGCGCGCAGCGCCGCCACGGGCGAGAACGCTGTTCTTGTCGCTTGCCGACGCGCAGACGTGATCGCCGGGCCCATCGGCATCGTCATCGCCGACGCGCTGTTGGGGGAGGTCACCCCCGCCATGGCCTTGGCCGTTGGTCAAAGCCGCGCAGCGCGTGTGCTCATTCCGGTCAACCGATGTGAAACCCTTGTCGCCGGCATCACCGACGAACCCACCGCCAGCCTTCTTCAGGATGCAATGGCGAAGATCATCGCCCTTGCCGCTTCCCGCACCAATCCGTGAGGGCTTCTGGGTGGAGAACTGCAATCCGCTCTTGACGGATCCGCCTTTTTTCGCTATACTGATACGGTCGGATCGCATGAAGCGTCCGCGTGGAACAGAATGTTCCCACTCCACTGTCCAATATTATGAGTTTGAGATGCCATGAAGGCGTTGTCTCTTCTGCACGAAGGGCGGCGTCTTTTATTGTGTCTCCAGAGGAAAGGTGACTGTCATGAGATCTCTTACCACAAGAAAAATCGTCTACTCCGCTATCTGCCTGGCGCTCGCGCTGGTGCTGCCCTTCCTGACCGGTCAAATTCCGCAGATCGGCAGCATGCTCTCGCCCATGCACATCCCGGTGCTGCTGTGCGGTTTCCTCTGCGGCTGGCCCTGGGGCCTTGCGGTGGGCGTCCTCGCGCCGCTGCTGCGTTCGCTGATCTTCAGTATGCCGCCGCTCTTCCCCACCGCAACGGCCATGGCCTTTGAGTTGGCCGCCTATGGCGCGCTGTCCGGCCTGCTGTATGCTAAGCTCCCGAAAAAGGCGCTTTATGTATACGTTACGCTCATCCTCTCCATGCTGGGCGGCCGCATTGTGTGGGGTCTGGTCATGTTCGCGCTGATGGGATTCTCAACCACGGCGTTCCCCTTCTCGGCCTTTATCGCCGGCGCGTTCACCAAATCCATCCCCGGCCTCATCCTGCACATTGTGCTCATTCCCGTTATCGTGCTCGCACTGCGCAAGGCCAAGCTGTCGCTCAACGAGGGCTGACATGGAAGAACTGTTCACCGTCCTGCGCGCGCACGCCGCCCGCTATCCACTGATGCAGCCCTGCGACGCCGTGAAGCTGCTCTATCAGAACGAGTTTGGCGGCGGTCACCTGATCGCAGATCCAGACCGCAGTCTCGCCCGAATCCTTGAAGAGGCCGCAAGCTGCGTGCCCTGCCCGCTTTCTCCGGAGTACGAGTCCATCGGCGGCGGCCTCGTCCGCGCGCACCTGACCTGTCTGGCCCATCTGACTCCCGAGCAGCTCAACAGCGCGTTCGTGCTCTCTGCCCGGCAGCGCAGCGGTACGCTTGCGGTTTTTATGCGCAAGCTGGAGTTTCTGCAGGAGAATCTGCCCGCTCTGGGCTTCGCTTTTTCCCCACACGATCTGGCGGACTATCTCGCCGCCTACGCCGCCCAGGGCTACCCCATGGTCTCTCACAGCGAGACCTTCCGTGCTGCTTATCATCCCGCTTACCGCGTCGTGCTTCGCGAGCTTCTCCCCTGAATTTTCCCCAAAATCGAGCGGCCTTGCTCCGAATTTCAACCGGAGCAGGGCCGCTTTTTCTGTCGCTGCAAAATCCACTTGTCGTCAAAAAACGCGCTCAAATCGTCCGGCGCGGATCTGCAATAACGCATCTGGCACCGTGTGACAGCGCGCACACAGCGCGGCGTTGGGGCCGTCGCATTCCAGCCACAGCCGTTCCGCTTCGTCCGCCGTGCGCCCCGTAGCCAGCCTGCGTTCCATCACCCGTCCGCGCACTAAATCCTCCGGCGCGTCCAGATAAACGGCGTAATCCCGCGGCAGCGCGCGCCATTCCGGCCGATCCAGCAGCAGCCAGTTTCCTTCCAGCAGCACCACCGGCGCATGGACTAGCATCGCGTCCTCCACCACGTCGTGTATCCTTCGGTCGTATCGAGGGAACCTCCCATCTGCCTCGCGCAGCGCCTCCAGTACCCGCAGGAGCTTGCTCACATCGAAGCTCTCCGGCGCACCCTTGACCCGCTCCATGGGGATGCGCTCACCCCCGCGTTCCACCGTATGCGTCGCGATGTAGTCCGCGCGGTAGTGAAAGCCATCCATGCCCAGCGCCTGCACGCGCGCAAGTCCGGCTCTCTCTTGCGACAAGCGCTCCAGTTCCGCCGCCAGCGTGCTCTTTCCCGCGCCGGGTGGGGCTGCCAGAAAGACGATCAGCCGCGCAGCCCTCTCGCGCTGCCGTTCCGTCCATTCCCGGAGCAACGGCAGAAACACCGCGTCCACATCCTTTTGTGTAAACTCCGCGTTCACCTTCACGCCGTTGATATCCAGTTCCCGTCTCATACTCCCTCCCCTTTTGGCAGCAGGTTACTCACATACGCGATCCGTCCCGCCTCCACATCGTTGTAAAACTGCTGCTTGCCGTCGATATAGGCCACGCACTGCTCCAATTCACGCATGCGTTCCAGCAGCTGATTCCGCCGCTGCGCCAGCATCTCCCTGCGCTGCGGTATGCTCCGCTTTCCCTGCAGGCACAGTTCCATATACATCCGCATGTCCTCAATTCCCAATCCGCATTTTTTCAGGCACATCAAACTCCGCAGCCATTCGACGTCGCGTGCGTCAAACCGCCTGCGATTCTTTTCATCGCGCTTTACGTTGGGTACCAACCCCTGATTGCAATAGAACTTCAGCGTCTCATAGCTTATGCCTACCGCACTGCAGACTTCTTTCATGCCGTAGGATTCCATTTTCAAATTCCTCATTGACCGGTTGTTTCTACCGGATGCTATACTGATTGTACCACGCGGCCCCTCATGCCGCAAGTTCAAGGAGGAAACTCAAATGAAGGTCATGCTCGTCAACGGCAGCCCCCATAAAGAGGGCAACACCCATCTTGCGCTGACACAGATTGTGCAGACACTCGCGCAGGAGGACATCGATTCCGAGATCTTCTGGCTGGGCCACAAGCCCATTGCGGGTTGCCAAGGCTGCCGCGCCTGCCGCCAGTCGGGCAGCGGATTCTGCGTCATTGAAGATGTTGTCAACGAATTTCTGCGCATCTCCCCGGCCTTTGATGGCTTCATCTTCGGTACGCCGGTGCACTGGGCAGGGGCGAGCGGCGCGCTGACCTCGTTTATGGACCGCGCGTTCTACGCCGATCCTGGCCAGTTCTACCTCAAGCCCGCAGCAGCCATCTGCGTCGCCCGCCGCTCCGGCGCCACCGCCGCCTGGGATCAGCTCAACAAATACTTTGGATTGGTGCAAATGCCCATCGTCACCTCGCAGTACTGGAACCTGGCGCACGGCGGCGCGCCCGGTGAAGTCGAGCAGGACGCCGAGGGCATGCAGACCATGCGCACGCTCGCCCGCAACATGGCCTTCCTGCTCAAATGCAAGCAGGCTGGCATAGATAGCGGCGTGCAGTTGCCCCAGCGCGAGCCTGGCGTGTTTACCAACTTTATCCGCTGACTGGGGAATACAAAATGCGCGCAGAGCTCAACCTTTCTCAGCAGGATTTTTATTCCTTTGCAGAGAATTTGTCTTCTTATGCGGTTTTTCGCAGAAATCTTTGGCAACGACGCATAAGGGAGCACTGGATATGCAAAACAAGCAACGGCACGGCTTTGACCGCAGCCTGATACGCGTAATTCTGGGTCTTGCCTGGCCTACGATGCTCGAACAGCTGATGAACACGGCTGTGCAGTACATCGATACGGCGATGGTGGGAGCGCTGGGCACGCAGGCAACGGCTGCGGTGGGCTCCACCACCACCATCAACTGGCTGCTGGATTCCACCACCTCTGCGCTTGCGGTGGGCTTTCTCGCCTTCATCGCCAGGACCCTGGGGGCAGATGACAAGGAGACGGCTAGGCGTGCGGTGGGGCAGGCCGTGTTGGCCACACTCGTGGCGGGCACGGTGTTTACCGTACTGCCGCTGTCACTGGCCGACGTCGTGCCCCGCTGGATGCAGGTGAACGCATCCATTCAGCCTCTCGCCTCGCAGTACTTCTTCATACTCTACGTTCCCATGCTGGCCCGCACTGCCACCACCATATTCGGCACGGTGCTGCGCGCTGGCGGCGACACCCGAACGCCCATGAAGGTGGGACTGCTGGTCAACCTGATCAACGTGCTGCTCAACTTCCTGCTCATCTATCCCGCGCGCACCGTCGTGTTCGCCGGCCTATCCCTGACGCTGCCCGGCGCGGGGATGGGGGTCATCGGCGCCGCGATCGCCAGCGCAATCGCCTTTACCGTAGGCGGTGTGTGCATCACCGTCGTGCTGTGGCGGCACCCCCTGCTCTCGCCGCGCGGCCAGTCTCTGCGGCCCGATAAAGCCATTCTGCGGCCCTGCCTGCGCGTGGCTCTGCCCAACATGCTGCAGCGCTTCGGCACATCCTTGGGGTACGTTGCCTTTGCTGCGCTGATCAACTCGCTGGGTGAGGTGTCCACCGCCGCGCACACCATCGCCAACACGGTGGAGTCCGCCTTTTACATCCCCGGCTACGGCATGCAGACCGCTGCCGCCACGCTGCAGGGCAACGCCTACGGCGCTAAGGACGAGCAACGCATGAATTCTCTCGCCGCGCTGTTCATCCCCATTGAAGTGGGGTTGATGATCCTCTCGGGCGGCGCGCTGTTTGCCCTTGCCCCCTCGCTGATGCGCCTGTTCTCCCGCAGCCCGGAGGTTGTGACGCTGGGCGCTACCGTGCTGCGCATGGTCGCCGTCTCCGAACCTTTCTACGGCTTTTCCATCATCATTGAGGGCATGATGCAAGGCGTGGGCCGCACCCGCGCTCCCTTCTATTACAACATACTGGGCATGTGGGGCGTGCGCATCGTGGGCACCTTTCTGTGTACCCAGCTGCTGCACCTGGGCCTCGTTTCCGCCTGGGCCTGCATGATCGCTCACAATTTGCTGCTCTTCTTTCTCTTCCTGCGCTGTTATCTCCACCGCGACTGGAACCCTCTGCGCACAAACCCTTCCCATTAAGCGCAAGAAACCGTGTACAGCCAATCGCCGTACACGGTCTTTTTATTTTCTTCAGCTCTGCAGCTTCCTCATCATCGGATCAAGCGCTTTGCTCGCCTTGAGCGCGAAGATCAGCATGCTCGCCAACACTGCGCCCGCCACCGTGCTGATGAGGAAGGGAATGATGTACGCAGTAAACGCTACGCTGCCTGCATCCACGTTCATGAATAGGATGCCAATCGGGTAGGCCAGCAGTCCGCCGATGATGCCCGTGCCGAACACCTCCGCCACAAGCGTCGGGACCAGCTTTTTGACCTTCCAAAACACCAAGCCGCACAGCAGCGCACCACACATGCTGCCCGGGAAGGCCATCAGACTGCCAATCCCCAGCAGGTTGCGCAGCAAGCTGGCCACGAAGGCCACGCCCACGCCCCACCAGGGTCCCAGCAGCACTGCGCACAGTACGTTGACCATGTGCTGCACCGGCGCGCACTTGCTGCCAAACACCGGGAAGGAAAACAAGCTGCCCACAACCGCCACTGCGCAGAGCACACCGGCCAGCGCAAGGCGCAAAATCGCGCTTCTTTTCATCAAAAAACCTCCTAACAGTTCGTTTCAGGGGCGTCAAAGGCATACAGCGCCCCCTGTATTTACGGGGACGGCAGGACGATTCCTGCCGCTCGGTCGAGGCTCACTGGCCTCCTCTCACGCCGGAACACGGCTTCCCATCGCTGTATTTTTGCCTACCCGACCCAGGGCGCTCCCCCTTGGTCGGCAGCTCCTCCCTTCCTGTATCTGAGGTTATCCAAAGCGCCTTATAAGCGCCGGATGTCGTCTCGCGGGCGCTCACACATGCGCCAGAAGCTGTACTCATGCTGCGAGCACGCGCGGAAAATCTCCCTGCACCGCGCTTCTCGTATTTCGTCCAATTCTTTGCAGACCTCGTCTGCAAACGCTGTCCACCGCCGGCATTCGTCGTCGTATTCCTTGGACACATACTCGCGCACCAGCGGACCGAACACCGTGTCCGCCACCTCGGGATGATCCTCCAGCAGCTTTTTGAAAATCCAGATGTAGCTGAGCATGCAGGGCAGGCAGGCCATCAGGCATTCCGCCGCGCCTTCGCCCTGCTGCGCGGCCCGAAGCATGGTGTCCACATACGCCTGGTTTTCCGGTCGCAGCGGCAGCGCCTGCACCTCGTCGTCCGTCATCCCGTATTTTTCCAGATACTGCAGCCGCGCCGCATCCTCGCTCTCGCTGACGTAGCTGAGCAGCGAGTAGTACGTCCGCACCTCGCTCATGCTTTTTGCATGCAGAATGCCCCAGGCAAACACCTTGGCATACTCCCGCAAGTACAGGCTGTCCTCCACAATGTAGCCCAGAAAACAGTTTTCATCCAACGTGCCATCGGCCAACCCGTGCAGAAAGGGTGTGTCCAGGCAGGCGCGCCAAATGGGCAGACTGTCGCGTACGCATTCTTCCACAAAGGTCATGGTGCCCCTCCTTTATTCGACGAATTCTCCGTGCAGCGCGGACATATGGTTCATCGGCCCACGCCCTGCGCCCAGGTCCAGCATCGCCGCCAGCGCATTGGAGAGATAGGCCTTGGCGCGCTCCACCGCCGCCTCCAAACCATAGCCCTTTGCCAGGTTGGAAGCAATGGCGCTGGACAGCGTGCAGCCCGTGCCGTGTGTGTTGGGATTGTCGATGCGCCGACCGATAAACCAGCGCTTTTCGCCCTGGCGCACCAGCAGATCGTTGGCATCATTTATGTCGTGCCCGCCCTTGAGCAGCACCGCGCACCCATATCTATCGCAGATGGCTTCAGCCGCTCGCTCCATATCCGCTTTGTTCTCAATCCTCAGGCCGCTGAGCACCTCCGCCTCGGGGATGTTGGGCGTGAGCACCGTCGCCAGCGGCAGCAACTCGCGCTCCAGCGTCTCCACTGCGTCCTCGCTGATCAGCCTTGAGCCAGATGTGGAAACCATCACCGGATCCAGCACGATGTTTTTCGCGTCGTACTTCCGCATGCTGTCCGCGATCACCTCGATCAGCGGCGACGAGGAGAGCATGCCGATCTTCACCGCGTCGGGCCGAATGTCCGTAAAGATGCAATCCAGCTGATTGCGCAGAAACTCCGGCGTGGACTCCAGGATTCCATAAACGCCCGTGGTATTCTGCGCCGTCAGCGCTGTGACGGCGCTCATCGCGTAGACGCCGTTTGCCGTCATGGTCTTGATGTCCGCCTGGACGCCTGCGCCGCCGCTGCTGTCAGTACCCGCGATGGTCAATGCCGTTTTCATATCTTTTTCATCCTTTCTGTGCAATGCGCTCCGTCAGCGCGCGCAGCGCGCGGCACTCGCGCTCAATGTCCTGCGCCGCAAAAATACCCGATACAATCGCGGCGCCGCTGACGCCCGTGCCCGCAAGCTGCGGCAGATTTTGCCTGTTTACTCCGCCGATGGCCACCACGGGGATGTCCACCGCTTTACAGATACTGCGCAATGTCTCCAGGCTCATGGGCTTTGCGTCCGCCTTGGTGGAGGTGCCGAACACCGCGCCTGAGCCCAGATAGTCCGCGCCCTCATCCTGCGCCGCCAGCGCCTGCCCCACGGTCTTGGCCGTGACGCCTACGATCATGCCCTTGCCCACGCGCGCCCGCACATCGCCCGCTCGCATGTCGCTCTGCCCCACGTGTACGCCGTCCGCTCCGCACGCGAGCGCCAGCTCTACGTCGTCGTTGATGATCAACGGCACGCCGTAGCGCCTGCATAGCGCGTGGATCTCCTTTGCTTCCGCAAGGAAGGCGTCGCGCTCCATTTTCTTCTCACGCAGTTGTACCAGCGTCACGCCGCCGCGCAGCGCGCACTCCACCTGCTGGGCAAGCGTCTGCTTGCCCGTCCATGCCCGATCCGTCACTGCGTACAGCCGCAGCAGCTCATCCATACACCGCATAGCGCGCCTCCCTTTCCAAGTCTTGCGGTACAAGCGTGTACACTGCATCGATCAGATGGTTTCGATAGCTCGCGTTGCCCTCGCCGCAGGCCAAATGCGCATGCGCCCGCTCGCCGCATATGCCCATCGCGCACACGGCCGCCAGCGCAGCCTCCAGCGGCCGGTCGGGGTTTGCCGCCAGATACGCGCCCACCAGCGCTGTGAGCATGCAGCCCGCGCCCGTGACCAGGCGCATCATCTCATGCCCGTTGCTCACCCGGTACGCCGTGCGCCCATCCGTCACGATATCTCTTTTCCCCGTCAGGATGACCACCGCACCCGTGCACCGCGCCAGCTGCAGCGCCGTCTCCAGACCGTCCGCACCCTGCGCCGCGTCGTCAATGCCTGCTCCATTGAGCGCCCGTTCGCTGAGCGCCGCCAACTCCGCGCCGTTTCCGCGTATCGCGGCAAAACGGCTCTCGTCCAGCATGCGCTGCGCCGCCTCCATGCGCAGGCTAGACGCCCCTACGCCCACGGGATCCAGCACGGCGGGAATGCCCAGTTCCCCCGCATGCCTCACCGCGGCGCGCATGCCCTCCAATCGCCGCGCGCTGGGTGTGCCCAGGCTCACCGTCAGCCCCGCGCACGCCGACGTGATCTGCGCCGCCTCCTGCGGATCGTCCGCCATGATGGGCGAAGCGCCGCAGGCCAGCAACAGATTCGCACAATCGTTTGCCGTGACGTAGTTCGCAATGCAGTGCACCCGGGGCTGCGCCGTGCGCAGGTTCTCCATCAACTCCCTCAGCGCGTCTTTCCTCCCCTTTCACACAAAAAAGAGCATTGCATGCAGCAATGCTCCGTAAAGTCTGAGCTTTCCACTCCCTACGTCGGCATTACCCGCATCAGGTCAATTGGGTCGAAGGTATTGCCTTCCTCTCAGCCCGTCTCTACGAGCTCCCCATGAAAACGAATTGAGTATAGCACAGCTTTCCCGTTTTTGTCAATCTGTGCGCGCCGGAACGCCGCGCTTTCTCCTATGCTTGCCGCGGAAGGCAGGCAGCGCCGCCTGTCCCGCAGGTGTGACGGGCCGCACCCACTTGCCCGAATACATATGGCGCTGCATCAGCAGAAACCGAATGGGCTCATCCACATAGCAGCAGGCAAAGATCACCAGGAAGGGCGCGCGCAGCCACAGTCCACTGACGGTCACGCACGGCAGCACCATCAAGTACATGAACGCGATCTCCAGCACCGTGCCAATGGTCGCGTCTCCTGCGGAGCGGTAGGTATCGTTCATCGTCCAGTTGCACATGCGCACGACGCCCGCCACGCCGTAAATGCACAGCAGCCCCACTCCCAGCCGATAGGATTCGCCTGTCAGGCTCATCGCGGTCAGAAGCGGTTTGTGTACCGCCACCAGCAGTCCGATGGCCACCAGAATGCTGCCGCCGCACAGCGGTACCAGGCGCTTGGCGCGTTCATAGGCATCGTCCAACTCGCCCGCGCCCACACTCTTGCCCACCAGCACCGACGCAGAATTGGAAAAGCCCGAGAAGAACCCGATCACAAAGCCCTCCAGCGTGCGGAACACCGCGATGGCCGCGATGGCCTCCTCCGCCTGGCGGCCCAGCACCATATTGATCACCATGTTGCCCACGCCGATGAGCACCTCGTTGCACAGAATCGGGAAGCACTTGCGGAAATATTCGCCCACAATGGCACGGTTCCACTTAAAGTGCCGGCTGAAGTGGAACAGATAGGGATACCCATGCGCGCGCGCCAGCAGCAGGATGACCACAACGTTGACTGCAGCAGCGCACACGGTGGCCAAGGCCGCGCCCTGCACCCCCATCGCCGGCAGTCCCAGTCTGCCATAGATGAGCACCCAGTTGAGCGCGATATTCGTCGCCACCGACGCGATGGACGCATAAAACGGAATGCGCACCCGCTCGGTAGAGCGCAGCAGCGCGCTCATCGCCATGGAGAAGATCTGCAGCGGGTATGCAAAGCCCACCACGCGCAGATAACTCGCGCCGACCTGGCCGATGGCCCGCTTATCGGTGTACACGCCCATCACCCAATCGGGCGCCAACAGCGCCAGCGCCGTAAAGACCGCCGCCACACACATCATGCACGTCAGCGTAATGCCATAGCTGCGATCGATGCCATCGTCATCCTTCGCTCCCCAATACTGCGAGAAGAAAAGCATGCCGCCGCCCACAAAGCCCCAATATCCGGAAAACATCAGGGACGCAAACTGTGCGCACAGCCCCACCGCGCCCACGGTGGTCTCACCCAGCGGCGCGATCATCATGGTATCTACCATGGTGCCTGTGGTGGTCAACAGGTTCTGCAGTGCCACCGGCACCGCGATTACCGAAATCGCCTTGACGAACGGCCCCCATTGAAACCGCTTCTTTTCCATATTTTACAAACTCCTCTAAAAAACAATAAAGTCAACTCCCTCATTCTACTGTACCGCGTACGGGACGTCAATGGGTTTTGCAATATAAACATCATGCAAAGCGATGGGATGGATATTTGCATATTTCACAGGTTGTGCTATGATGAATATGTTGGTTCATTCGCACTCATCCTGTACGGAGGTGTTCCATGCCCATACCGGTATATAGACGTATCGCCTTTGATCTCAAGCAGAAGATACTGACAGGGCAGTATGCTCCCGGCTCTCTTCTGCCGCCTGAAAGCCGTCTGCAAGAGCTGTATCAGGTCAGCCGCACCACAGTGCGCCGCGCCATCTCCCAGCTCGTGGAGGGAAACTATGTCACCGTTCGTCAGGGATACGGCACCGAGGTCACAGATAAGCATCTGCCAATGGGCTTTCACAAGTTCCATAACGTCACCGAGATCACCGAATGCTTTGCTCCGGGCTATGACCGCGCGCACACTCGGACCGCCCTGTTTCACGTCACGCCCTGCGCCGCTCCACCCGAGGCTGCGCAAGCATTGGAACTCACGCCCGGCGCGCCGGTTTACCGCATCGTGCGCCGTTTTGACATCGAGGGTGCGCTCTTTGCCTGTATGGTCAACTATGTGCGCCGTGACATCGCGCCCGGACTGGACGGCTATCCCACTCCGTTTGACCTGTATTCGCTGCTCTCCCGCGAATTCCATGTGGATTTCAAGGAGGGGAGCGAGCGCATCACCGCCTGCGTAGCTACCTGCGCGGAGGCTCAAATGCTGGGCATCCCCGTCGGTTCGCCTCTGCTGCAAATGAATCGCATCGCATGGTCCAACCGCGGTCCCATCGAATACGTTGTCACCCATCTGCGACCCGACGTCTACTGCCTGCAGGTCAGTATGGAAGGTCTGCCAACCTATAAGCGCTGATTTTCGCACGCCCCGCCAAAAAAATCTGCCCCCAAGCCTGGATCTGGTTCAGTCCCGGTTTGGGGGCAAAATATTTCTTCGCTTTAGCGGAAAATGAGCTGCGCAAAGTCGCGCAGACCGCGCCGAAATGCACCCCAATCGTGCGTCATGCCCACATAGGTGCGCGCCACATATCCCGGAAGTTTGTCGCTGCCCAGGAGCTCCAGCTGTTCACTGTCCTCCACAAATGCCGCATAAAACCGGTCGCAATCCCCCATCGCGCGGAAAAAGAGCCTGTAGTTGTCTCGGATATATCCGGGGTCACGCGCCAGCGCCGCAAGGTGCGGCCAGTCTGCAAAATTCACGCTCTGCCCTTCGCCCAGGCGCATGAATCCGCTAAACAGCCCCAGGTAATCGAACCGCTCCGGATGCGTCAGCCCCACTACGCTGGTCTGCATGGAACCCATCGACAGCCCGGCCATCGCGCGATGCGCCTTGTCCGCCAGCACGCGGTAGTTCTTCTCGATAAAGGGCATGCAGTCCTCCAGCAGCATCCGCTCGAATGTTGCAAAATCGACCATGCCCTCTCCGGGCGCGCGCTGCATTCCATCGTTCATCACAACGATGAAGGGCACTGCCCTTCCATCGGCAAGCAGGTTGTCCAGTATATAGGGCATCTTGCCCATGTAGACCCACTCGTTTTCGTTCTCCGTCGCGCCATGCTGCAGGTAGAGCACCGGGTACGCCCCACCCTGCCGGTACTGCGGCGGCAGATAGACCAGGCAGCGTTCCCAGCTGTTCATCGCCCTGGAGAAATATACTTCACGCACGACCTGTCCATGCGGCACATCGCGCAGCAGAATCATTGCGCTTTCTTCGTCAGGAATCTCGACGAAGTTGACCAGCTTGAACGTCCGATAGTGCGCCGGCATTTGCGGATGCAGGTAAGGCTGGCCGTCCAGCCAGAACTCCACATCCTGCGGTCCGCGCAGCCGGTACTCGTAGGGCAGCGTGCCGGTGAAGATCCCCTCTTCATTCCGCTCCAACAGCACTTCCACGTCTGCAAACGCCGTCAGGCGCACCATTGCCTTCTGCACCCGCGGCGCGTACACGCAGAAGGTCACGCTGCCGTCGGGCAGCACCTGCGCGCCCGTGCGCACTTGCTTTCCCGTCAGAAAATCGCCAATCTGCTCGGGATAGGGCGGGTGAAACGCGCAGGCCTGCTCCGTCATCGCCCGGTTTTCGATCAGCTCTCTGTCAAACATGACCGCACCTCCTTTTCCTGCAGTATTCTCCGCAGGAAGCGCTTTATTCCTGCGCCCAGATGACCTCTTCCAGGAAGTCGGCCAGGTCGGGAGTCTGGCACATCGCCCGCAACGTGCTCATCGCGCCCGCCGTGCGTCCACGCTTTTTCAGCAACTTCCACACCGCTTCCTTCTCATCCAGCAGCGACTGCACGCCCTGCAGACGGCGCTCCACGCGCGCCAGCCAATCATCCTGCGCCATTGCCGCCCGTGTAAATTCCGCCTTCACGCCATCGCACGCGGCATCCGTCTCCACCGTAAAGCACAGCGCATTGCGCGCCGCGTCGTAGTGCGTCTCCACGTCCCTACCATCCACCTTGACTGCCGTGTTCGCAAACCCAACGCACTCTACGTTCCACACACGTTTGTCCGGCAGCAGGTTACGCTCTCCCTCCATGGCAAAACGCAGCGTGCCCTTTTCCCAATCCAACGCAATGTGCGTGCGCACCGCTGCGCTGTCCAGGCTCACGCCGTCGTCCTCATAGAGGGTGTATGCGCCGTCCGCGCCCGCAAACACACGCAGCGTCAGATGCGCCGGGTTGCGATCGGCGCGCAGGTCCTCCGCAAGCGGCACAATGCCGCCCGCCTTGACCAGCACCGGAATGCTCTCCAGGCCGCGGTACAGCGTCAGCTGCTTATCGCCCGTGTACACAGTGCCCGTCTCCAGGTCGAACCACACGCCCTCGGGCAGCCAGGCCTTGACCGGCGCCGCGTTCAGCACGCGATTCATGGGCGTCGTGATGGGGCAGACCAGCATCTCGCTGCCGAACAGATATTGGTTGGGCACGTGATAGGCCTCCTCCTGCTCGGGCCAGCCGTAGTACATGGGCCGGATCAGCGGCTCACCCTGTGTGTGCAAACGCTCGGCCGCCGTGTAGAGGTAGGGCACCAGCCGGTGCCGCAGCCGCAGCTGCTCTTGCATGATGGCCGAAGCCCGCGGCCCATAGGTCCACGGCTCCTTGGACGCGAACAGGTTCTTGGAGGAGTGCAGGCGCACAATGGGCGAAAACACGCCGAATTCCAGCCAGCGCGCGGCCATTTCATCGTCGCGCGCGCCGTTCATGTGCCCGCCGATGTCGTGGCTCCACCACGGGTAGCCGATGTTGGATGCCGTGGCGGTGAAATACGGCTGGAAGTCCAGTGACGCCCAGGTGACGATGGTGTCGCCCGAAAAGCCGACCGGGCAACGGTGCGAGCCGGGACCCGCGTAGCGCGACAGGATCAGGCTGCGCTTGCCGTTGCGCTGCGTATCGCGGTAATGGCCTTCGTTGAGCACCCACAGGGGATCCAGCCCTTCGACGCTGCTCACACCGCCCTGCTGCCAGTCAATCCACCAGAAGTCTACGCCCTCGTCCTCCAGTGGGCGGTGCAGCTGCTCGTAATAAGCCCTCATGAATGTTTCGTCCGCCGCATCAAAGTCAATGCCCAGCTTCTGCTCCGGATCGCGGCCCATCGCCCGGCAGAAGGCCTCGTACTGCGCCTCGTGCGGCTGCACGCCGCCCGCCGGGTGCAGGTTGAGCGTGACGCGCAGCCCGCGGTCGTGCACCTCGCGCAGGAACCGCGACGGATCGGGGAAAAAGTCTTTATTCCAGGTATATCCTGTCCAGCCGCTGCCATAGGGCACGTCCGTCAGGTGCCAGTCCATGTCGAACACCGCCACCGACAGCGGCACGTCGTGCGCCGCAAAATCGTCCAGCAGCTTTCGGTAGCTCTCCTCTGTGTACTCGTGGTAGCGGCTCCACCAGTTGCCCAGCGCATACCGGGGCAGCATCGGCGTAGCACCCGAGAGCTTGTAAAAGTCCTTCAGGCACTGCGCGTAGTCGTGCCCGTAGCCGAAGAAATACAGATCGATCTCCTTGACGCTGCGCGGATGGAAGTCGCCCGTCTCGCCCAGCTCCATGGACACGCTGTCATCCAGCACGGAAAAGCCGTCGCGGGAGATGAGGCCCGGCTCCAACGCAATGGCGCCGTTGGCAGTGTCCAGCGTGCGCGCAGTCCCTCCGAGCGTTTTGAATGCCTGCCCATAGCGCCAGGTGCTCGTATAGGCGCTCAGGTTGCCCTTGACCGCGATGGACAGGCCATGCTCCGTGAACGCCTTTTCGTCATACACAATGTGCAGGTACTCGGTGTCAAGCTCTAAGCCATGTGCGCCGCGCACCTGCGTGACGGCCACCTCAGGGAATTCCCGGCAGCGCGCCAGCGTTGTGGGCGCATCCTCAAATCGTCCCTCGGGCTGATACTCCAGGCGCACCAGGCGCGAAGTGAGAAAAGTGATGCGGTAGACCGAACCAAGAATGGATGTTGACATGCTCTTTTCGCTCCTTTATCTCATGAAGCTTCATTACGTTTAGCGTTAAACTTTAGTTCATCATATCGCACATTCTTCCAATTGTCAATACATCTGTCGAAAGATATGCTATAATAGCTATAAGGGAGGAAATGAAATGGATATGCAGCAGTATCTCGCGGCCTGTGCGCAGCTGGAAGGCGCATGAGAGTGCTTCCCCTTTGGGCCGCTGCCCGTCTGCTACAAGGCAGGGCCGAAGAGCCGCATCTTTGCCCAGGTGTACCCGGATAAGGTGACGCTGCGCTGTACGCGCCTGATGGGCGAGGTGTGGCGCGCACAGTTTCCCGGCGCGGTGAGGCGTGGATTCCACTGTCCGCCCGTGCAGGCGCCCTATTTCATCACCGTTTATCCGGATGCCCTGCCCGACGCGCTGTTCGCCGACATGCTGCGCCACGCACACGTTTGCGTGCTCACGGGGGCAAAGTAGCCGCGCTTTTTCCATCCTTGCGCCATTTCAAAGGATATGATATAGTAAAAAACACAGGCAAAAAGATGAGGGATGTGAACTTGGTAACACTCAAAGAGATCGCGCGCGAGGCGGGCGTGAGCATGACCACCGTCTCCAACGTCATCAACGGCAATGCGGGGCGAGTCTCGGCCGCTACCATCGAACGCATAGAGGAAATCATCCGCCGCAGCGGCTATGTGCCCAACCAGGCCGCCCGCTCGCTCGCACAGCGAGAGAGCCACATCGTGGCCATCATCGCCCAGGGGCACGAGGGCGAGAACATGTTTCGCAATCCTTACATGGCCGAGTTCATCGGCGATGTGACCATCGAGCTTCAGCGCCAGGGATACTTCCCGCTGCTGCGCTTTACCGACGATTACCGCGACGTGGAGCGCGACCTGCTGGGCTGGAATGTGGCCGGCGCCGTGCTGTGCGGCGCGTTCGACCGCAATTTACAGTATATCAAGGGGCTCTCTTCCGTGCCCGCAGTGCTCACCGATACCTACTTTCCCATACCCGACATGAACTACGTCTGCGTGGACGACCTGACGGGCGGGCGCATTGCAGCGCAGTATCTGACGGACATGGGACATGTACGGCTGGCCTTCATCGGCAACAGCGTGGAAGAGAGCGGCGTGGACCAGCTGCGCTTGCAGGGGTTTTCCGAGGAGCTGGCGCGCCGCAGCCTGTCCCTTTCTCCTGAAAACGTGCTGACCCTTCCCGAGCCGGAGCATCAGGAGGCGATGCTGCGCGCACTGCTCGACCATCCTGCCGCACCCACCGCTCTCTTTTGCACGGCGGATCGCATTGCAGCGCAGATCATCCATGTGCTGCGGCGGCAAGGACGCAGCGTGCCGCAGGACGTCTCCGTGATGGGATTTGACGACCTGCCGCTGGCCGGCATGACGCAGCCGCCGCTGACCACGCTAGGACAGGACATCGCAGGAAAGGCTCGCGCCGCCGTGGACATACTGGTGCGCCACATTTGCGATAAAACTGCCCCTGCTGAGTGCATCCAGCAGGATGTATGGCTGGTGGAGCGCAGCAGTGTGCGCCGCATTGAATCTCCCGCAAATTAGCTGAATCAGGAGGGCGTATCCCATGCAGAACAGTAAATCCGATCGGGGCAGTCTACACGTAAGCACCCGTTCTTTCCTCTCGACGGTCGCCATCCTGCTGACGCTGATGGTGCTGGCGGGCGTACTCACCCGCGTATTGCCGCAGGGCCAGTATGAGCGCATACTCGACGCTGCCGGCAACGAAGTGGTGGTAGAGGGGTCTTATGCACTGACGCCCGGCGCCGGTCGCCTGCCCGTTTGGCGTTGGTTTACCGCACCCATTGAAATGTTGGGCGATGCACAGGCGCTGACCGCCATCGTCATCATCGTATTCATCCTGCTGGTGGGCGGCGCGTTTTCGGTGCTGGATCGTGCGGGTGTATTCCGCTACCTCATCGCTGCCACCATCCACCGCTTCGGAGGTAAAAAATACTTGCTGCTGTGCCTGATTTCTCTGCTGTGCATGGCGCTGGGCTCCACGATGGGCCTGCTGGAAGAAACGGTGCCGCTGGTCCCGCTGCTGGTGCTGCTGTCGCTGGCGCTGGGGTGGGACACGCTCACGGGAATCGGAATGAGCCTTCTTTCAGTGGGGTTCGGCTTTGCTGCAGGCACGTTCAATCCCTTTACCGTGGCCGTCGCGCAAAAGCTGGCGGGCGTTCCGCTGTTCTCCGGCCTGTGGCTGCGGCTGATCGTGTTCGCGTTCATCTACGCTCTGCTGTGCCTGTTTCTGGTGCGGCACGCCAAAAAGGTAGAGAAAAACCCGCGTCTTTCCTACACGTTTGCGCAGGATGAGGCGCGCCGCAAA
This sequence comes from Christensenella sp. UBA7102, assembly GCA_002492415.1. GTDB lineage: Bacteria > Bacillota > Clostridia > Christensenellales > UBA1750 > Spyradocola. Next base: position 51,073 of record DKYK01000030.1, on the reverse strand, counting down.
ACGCTGCCCCCCTCCGATGACGATGAGATTCTGGCCAATCGCGCGGTGAAAAAGGCCGCTGCCGTATTCCTGGCCGCGCTGGGATGCGTATTTTGTTATGTGCTGCTGGCGCTGACGATCCCCGGCCTTTCGGACTACACCATGGTGGTGATGGCCCTTGCGCTGCCCTGCGGCGCGCTGATTGCGGGCGTTGTATCGCAATACAATCCCAAAGGAATCTGGAAGGATTTCGGTTCGGGATTGTTGAGCATGGCGCCTGGCGCGGTACTGATTCTGCTGTCCATGTCGGTGCGGCACATCATTGAGCAGGGTGGTATACTGGACACGCTGCTGCATGGCGCGCACACGCTCCTGCAGGGCATGACGCCCTTTGCTGCAATCCTCATCCTGTACGCAATCGTCCTGGTTTTCCAGTTCTTTGTCTCCAGTGCAGCCTCCAAGGCCTTTCTGATCATGCCGCTGATCGTGCCGCTGGCCGACCTGATCGGGCTGACGCGGCAGAGCGTGGTGCTGGCCTTCTGCTTCGGAGACGGCTTCACCAATGTGTTTTTCCCCACCAACGCGATGCTGCTCATCGTGCTTGGCATGATGGATATTCCCTACACAAAATGGTTCCGCTGGACGTGGAAACTGCAGCTAGCCGTGCTGATCTTGACGGCTCTGCTTCTGATTTTTGCCGTTGCCGTGGGCTATGCATAGCACGGTGCGCCGCTGCAGCACCTGCCCTCTTTCCGCATCAATAGGCCGCCGCTTTTCCCTGAAGCATTGGGAAAGCGGCGGCTCTTTTTCGATATACGCCACGCGGTTTGCATGCGATCTTCTAATCACATATTGACATTTCATTTCGATTATTATATAATCAGATTGGGTGAGCGGAAAGAGAGCATGAGGATTACCATGATGAACGACGACAAACTCCGGAGCATGATGCGTTACTTTGACGAAAACCTGAAGGATTGCAGGGCGCAGGAAGAAGCACTGCGTGCAGCACAGCGCGGGGATGAGGCGATATTCGCACGTATCCGCGGCAACGTGTTCGACATTTTCAAGACCGTGCTGGGCGTGGCGCGCGACCACGAGCAAGACGAAGATGCGCTAAAGCGCTTCTTTTTTGGGCGCTTGGAGAGTATCCCGCGCGGCTGGGAACAGGCGTTGCAGCAAGCTGAGGCGCACGCAGACGCACAACGGGCACACATCGAGCATATCAAGCTGCAGGCAGTACGGGACATCCGCGCGCAAGCAGAGGAATTATGGGGGGCGAAAGCATGACGGAGGACGAGGCGCTGCGGCTGTTCAAGTGTCTGGCCGACCGCTCGCGGTTGCAGATACTCAAGTCGCTGGCGCGGGAGGATATGTACGTCGAGCAGCTGGCTGGACGGCTGGATCTGACGCCGCCCACGGTGTCTTTTCACCTGAAAAAGCTGCTGGAGTCGGGCGCAGTGCGCTGTGAAAAGAGCCAGTACTACATGATGTACTCGCTGCAGCGCGAGGTATTCGATTTATCCATGCTGGACATTCTGACGGCGCAATCCGAGGATGCCGAGCAGCAGGCGGCACGCGACGCGGCCTACCGACAGAAGGTGTTGGACGCATTCTTCGAATATGGAAAGCTGAAGTCCATCCCCGTACAGCGCAAAAAGGAGCGCATCATACTGGAGGAGGTGGTCAAGGCCTTTGAGCCGGACCGCGACTACGCCGAGCGCGAGGTCAATCTGCTGCTCGCGGACTATTACGACGATTTCTGCACGCTGCGGCGCGACCTGGTGGCCGAAAAACTGCTCACCCGCGATCACGGCGTTTACCGGCGCGCACTGCGCGCAGAATAAACAATGTCCCGGAAAAGTTTGGCTTTTCCGGGGCATTGCACTGGGCAGAAGCAGCTCTAGATGCCGTGGCGCTCGTTGAACTGCTGCCAGACCGTCTCAAACCAATCGTCGGTGCGGGGCAGGGGGCGGACCGGGAGATAGGCGCTGTCGCTGCCACGGGTATGAAGCGTATGGCCGCGCATGGGGTCGCCCGCAGGAGCATCGGGAACGAGCGCGGAGCCCAAGCTGCCGGAGGTGCGGGCCGACAGCAGCATTGCCGACAGCATCGCGCGCTGCACAGCGAGCACATCCAGCGTGTCGAAAGCGGCGGGCAGGTCACCCACCCCCTGTGCGGACAGTGCGGGTAACTGCGCAAGCGCCTCCGCCATGCGCTGCATCTGCTGAATATCACGGGAAAACGCGGCGCAGCGCGTCATGAGCGCCTGCATATCACGGCGCACGGTCAGGTGATGCGGGCCTTTTCCTGCGAGCAGGGACGCAATATCCTGCCGCAGCATCTGCACAGCCTCTCGACAGGCAGCCTCGTCCACCGGGCTGAACTGCGCGGCATAGGCGATGTGTTCGGCGGCGCGCTGTGCGCCCACCTGTGTAGAATTGAGCGCAGAACCCCCCGGGCGCGCAATGCCAAACGTGCCCGCCGCCTCGCCCGCGCAATAGAGGCCCTCGATACTGGTGCGCCAGTTTGCATCTACCGCAAGGCCGCCGTTACAATGCTGCGCGCACACGGCGATGGGCAGCAGCTGATCAGCCAAATCGATGCCATGGCTGCGGTAGAGCTGCACGGACTGCGGGTTCATGCGGCGCAAGCGCTCGATGGGCGTCGGAACCAGGCATCCCGAGCGCGCCAGGTACTCCCGCGCCTCGCTGCCGAGCAGAGTGAACCCTGCGTCCAGCCCAGCGGGGTCATGCGCATAGTCCAGGTACACGCGGCGGCCCTTCAAACGCTCGGCGTGCACCGCAAGATCCACGCGGGAGGAGCCCTCCACGGCCTTTTGGCTGTCAAAGGGCCACTGATAGCCCTTGAGAAAGGTCATGTTGAGCGCTTCCGCGGCGCCGCCCAGCGCATCCGGCAGAAATTCGTGCCCGACGCCATGCTCATCGATGGAGACGTAGCGCGGCAGCACCTGCTGATAGCTGCCCGACAGATTCCAACGGAAGGAGGTGCTAGCCAATCCGTACTGCCATTGATTGAGATTGCAGGCCTCCGCACCCGCAGCCAGCGCCATGCCCGTTCCACCCGACTGACTCTCCGGGTAAACGACGCTGTCATAAGCCAGCGCAGGGCCGCCCGTGCACAGCACAACAAACGGCGTGCGGATGAGCGTCAGGCCATAGTCATCCTGCAGACGCGAGGTGTCCAGCGCGAGCACGCCGTGGATGCGGTTCTCCCGCACGACGAGCCGCACGGCCTGCATCGGGGCCAGCGTGGGCACGCCAGCGCGCTCGACGGCACGTTGAAGCGCCTCGGTCATCAGCTTGGAGGTGAGGGGGCCGGCGGAGGTGGCGCGCATGCGGGAATCGTGATCGGTGCGATAGCCCACGAACTCGCCAAAGCGATTGGTGGGAAAGGGCACCCCCAGGTCGTTGAGCCGCAGAAAGGCGCGGGCGCTGCCTGCGGCCTCGCACAGCGCAGTATCGCCATCGACACAGCCGCCGGAAAACAGATCCTGCGCCATGTCGTACACGCTGTCCCTGCGGTCGGAACAGAGCGAGAGCTTGTAGTAAGTCTGCTTGTCGCTGCCCGTGTTTCGTGAGGTGCCGCGGTGGATGCCCGCACTGAGAAGCAGCACGTCCGGCACTCCCAGGCGGGACAGGTTCTCCGCCGCGGCATAGCCCGCGCAGCCCGTGCCGATGACCAGCACGCGGGCGGTAACTTCCTTCATGGCGTCCCCCTTACAGGCGTGCAAAGCGGTCGTCAGGGATGGACAGGCGCCGCGCCAGTTGCATGGCCAGTTCAACAAATCCCAGCTCCTGCAGGGCATGCGCGTCGCTGCCCAGTGTAAAGATACAGCCGCAGTCCCGCGCGATGGAGAACATGCGCTCGTGGTTGGCCATGAGCTGGGGATCGTTCCATTCGCGCTCAAAGGCGGAGCCGTTGATCTCGATGGCTGCGCCGTGCTGTGCGGCGAGCGCAAAGCACGCGGCGAACTGTTCGTCGGAGATGCAGTCGAGTATGCCCTTGGTCTGCACGGGCGTGCGGCCGACGGGGCTAAAGGGGTGCGCGACGATGGTAGCGCAGTCCTTTTTCACCAGGTCGCAGAAACTGGTCACAAGGTAATCGGCGACCTGTTCGTCAGTAACGCGGTCTGCAGGCAGCACCAGGCCCACCATGTGGATATGGGAATGCGGCACCAGCAGGTAATCCAGCTGATCCCTGCAGGCCTGCGAGAGCATGATTTTTCCGCCGGCAAATTCCGTTTCCGCGCCGATGAGCAGGCGAACGCCGTGCAGATCGGCGGGAATCTGCTCACGGATGCGCAAAATGTGGGAAAATGGCTGTCCGGCGTAGAATTCACTGCCCGCAGGGACGTCGCAATCCCAGACGTGGTTGGAGATGCCGATGGTTCCCACGCCATGCGCAGCGGCCCAGGAAGCGATGTTTTCCACTGTTTGCTCCGGGTCGGAAGAACAGAGCGAAAGGTTGGTGTGGATATGCAGGTCGTGAAGCGGTGTGTTCATTTCGATAGAACCTCCTTTTTGATGTCGTGCTGGCGGAAACGAACGGGGAAATTTCGAGCGGAGCGAGAAATCTCTCCGCACTCTGGAGCGCTAAGTCGCCCGGCGCCACTTGCCCGGCGGCACGGAATAGGTCTGACGGAAGGCGCGGATGAAGTTGTTGACATCGGCAAAGCCGCATTTGACCGCCACATCCGTCACGGGCAAATCGGTGGTCTCCATCAGCTCGCGCGCATAAGACAGGCGCAGCAGCTTGATGTATTGCTTGGGACTGTATCCTACCTGCTCGTGAAAGCTGTGCGTCAAATGGCTTGGGCTGACGAAGAACCTGGATGCGACTTGCGCCACCGATAGCTCCTGTGTAAAATTGCGATCGATATACTCCTGCGCCTCCCGCACGCGCCCCGCCACAGGGCCCGGGCAGGCCGCAAAATTCTCCGGGCAGGCGCGGCGCGTCAGCACCAGCAGGCGCTTGAGCTCCGCCTCGGCCATCTCCCGCGCGCAGGGCAGGTCGGACAGGTACTCGCGATGTAGCGAGGCAAAGATCGCGTCAGCATCGGCGCGGCTGCCACGCAGGGACACACAGTGTACAAAGCCTCGCGGCCGGCTCGTGAACACCAGGGTCAGGGGCGAGTGTGGAAAGGCGCGCGTCAGCTCAGGCAGAGAAAGAATCGCGAAATATCGTTCATATGGCTCGGACAGCACGCGCACCCGGTGCTCTTCCAAAGAAGAGATGAACAGCAGACAGCCCGGCCCCGCGGTGTAATCCACCCCGCCGATGGTAAAGCGCGCTTTGCCGCGCTTTACGTACACCATCTCGCAGGAAAGATGGCTGTGCTGGTGTTCGGGCGCCTGGCTGACGCTGTGCTGCAAATCTGGAATCAGCTTCTTCATTTCAGGCCATCGTTTCCAGCATGTCGAGCGTCACTTCGTAGCGTGCCGCTTCTCCTGAAAGTACGCGCTCGCACTCCTCGGCCATATAGGCGCCCATGCGCGCCACCTCCTGACCCATGGAGCCTGCAATATGCGGCGTGAGGAACACATTGGGCAAGCGCAGCAGCGGGCTGTCCGCTTCGGGCGGCTCGGGGAAGGTGACGTCCAACAGCGCCGTGCGGTCAGGTTCCTCCTCCATCGCGCGGGTGAGCGCACCTTCGTCCACCTGCGCGCCGCGTCCCGTGTTGATAAACGTGGCGTTGGGAAGCATGGAGCGCAGCAGCGCCTCATCGATCATGCCCACCGTGGAGGGCAGGTTCGCAACATGGTTTGAGATCACCTGACAGGTGGCGAAGATTTCCGTAAGCGTGGCACGGCGCGCGCCCAGTGCGGCAATCGTTTCGTCCGCCACAAAGGGATCGTAGATCAGCACCTCGTATTCATATCCCCGAAGGCGCTGAGCAACCATGCGGCCAATCATGCCCGCACCCAGCAGCCCCACGCGGACGCCATAGTTGCAAGGCTGGGCGCTGACAAACTGCTGCGCATCGGCGCGGTCATGCTCGCGGTACCGGCGCATGGCCTGGAAACAGCCCTTGCCGGACAGCACAATTTGCGAAACGGCATACTCGGCTACAGGCACGGCGTTTGCCGCCCACGCTGAAAACACTCGCACGCCGCTCTCCAGGAATGGGCGCGCAAAATACTGCACCGATCCCGCGCCATAGAACAGGAAGCGCAGCTGCGGGAAGGCCGCTGCAATGCGCTGCCGGTTCAGCATCGGCATATTCCACGTGGACAGCAGCACGCTGACCTCCCTCGTCTCTTCCGCCCGTGACGAGAGGGTTTCCTCCGTCAGCACGCCGGGCAGCAGATCCAGCTTCTCGGTCAATCGCCGCCGCTCGGTTTCCGGATAAATCCGATCGATCAATTCCGGTGAATTGGTGATAAAGGCCGCGCGCATGCGCATACGGGCACCTCCCTTATTCGTGCGATTTGCATATTCCCATTTTAGCAGAATGCAGCGCAGCTGAACAGCCCTCATCTGCATGAAAATCAGCAGAATCTGTCCAATTTCACGTGCGCGTCACAGGTGCAAAACGCAGATTTCGCATAGTTTTCGCATGATTTATACGACTTCCGTCCGCTGAAATACCGTATGCTGGTTTTATTGAACGCAATAACAGGGGGTGTGAATATGTTTACCTGCAAAACCTTGTCGGATCTGCATCAAACCATGGAGCGCATCGGGGTTTGCCTGCCCCTTTCCAGCGAATATGGCGCGCTACGCCGTCCGCTGACCGTCGCTGGGCGCACATTGCTCAACCGCATCGCCATTCAGCCCATGGAGGGCTGCGATTGCGTGCCGGACGGAGCGCCGGGAGAGCTGACGATTCGCCGCTACGACCGGTTCGCGCGCAGCGGCGCCGCGCTGATCTGGTTTGAAGCCTGCGCTGTGCGGCGGGAAGGACGCGCCAACCCGCGCCAATCTTTTCTTACCAGCGACAACCTGGACGATTTCCGCCGCTTGACCGAGCGCATCCGCGAGACCGCCGTGCAGTCTGGGCACGAGCCGCCGCTGTTGATTCTGCAGGCGACGCACTCCGGGCGGTATTCCAAGCCCGACGGCGTTCCTGCGCCCGTGATCGCCTGCAACAACCCGCTTTTTGAAAAAGACGCCCCTCTTCCCGCCTCCTGCATCATCTCCGACGACGCGCTTTTTCGCCTGGAGGACGACTTTGCGCAGACAGCGCGCCTTGCGCAGGCCGCGGGTTTTGACGGCGTGGACATCAAGTGCTGCCATCGCTATCTGACCAGTGAACTGCTTTCAGCGTTCATCCGGCCAGGCGCATTTGGGGGCAGCTTTGAAAACCGCACGCGGCTGCTGCGGGAAAGCTACGGCAAGGCAAAGGCCGTCGTCACGGGCGATTTTCTCATCACCTCCCGGTTGAACGTATACGACGGTTTCCCTTATCCCTACGGTTTCGGCGTTCAGGACGACGGCAGCCTTGCCCCCGATCTGACCGAACCCATCCGGCTGGTGGGCGAGCTGCAGAAGCTGGGGTTGGAATTGTTGGATGTGACCATCGGCAACCCCTACGTCAATCCGCACGTCAATCGCCCCGCCGATTGGCAGCCCTATCCGCTGCCCGAAGAGCCCCTGCAGGGACTGGCCCGCATGATGGACTGCGTGAGCGGCATTAAGCGCGCATTCCCTTCGCTTTCCGTCATCGGTTCAGCGTTTTCCTATCCACGGGCATTCGCGGGGAACCTGGCCGCGGGCGCGGTAGAGGCGGGCGTGTGTGATCTGGCCGGTTTTGGCCGCATGGCGTTCGCCTATCCGGACTTTGCGGACGATTTGCTCTCCGGGCGCGGCCTGGACGCCCGAAAGTGCTGCGTCGCCTGCGGCAAATGCTCGCAGCTGATGCGCCTGGGCGGCACGGCAGGCTGCGCGGTACGCGATCCCTATTACACAAGGCTGTACAAGGAGCTGACATCAAAATGAAAACCATTTCGGGAACAGGCCGCAATGCACTGGTGACGGGCGCGCGGCGCGGCATCGGTCTGGGAATCGCAAAGGCACTGCTGCGCGAGGGCTATCGCGTAATGCTCTGCAGCAAGACGCAAGGACCAGAAGCTACGCAGAGCATCGCAGCGGAACTGGACGCGCTGGGCGACTGGCTGTACGCGCCCTGCGACGTATCGGACGAGGCACAGCGCGCAACGTTATTTTCCATGATAGCCAAAGACTTTTCCGGCCGTTTGGACGTGCTGGTCAACAACGCGGGGGTAGCGCCGCTCGTACGCCTGGATGTGCTGGAGACTACAGTGGAAAGTTATGAGCGCCTGATGCGCAACAATGCCGAGAGCTGCTTCTTCATGTGCCAGTCGGGCGCCCAGGCAATGATTTCGGCGCAGCGCGCGGGATTTCCCGACTATCATCCGCGCATTGTCAACATCTCCTCCATCTCCGCCTACACCTCCTCCACTTCACGCGGGGAATACTGCACCTCCAAGGCTGCCGTATCCATGACCACGCAGCTGTTTGCCGACCGGCTGGCCGAGTACGGCATTCCGGTATTCGAGGTGCGTCCCGGCATCATACTGACGGATATGACCGCGGGTGTGCGGGATCGTTACGAGCACCTCGTGCACGACGAGGGTCTCACCCCCATCCGTCGCCTGGGCACGCCGGAGGATGTTGCCGACCAGGTACTTGCTGCGTGCTCCGGCCTGCTGGATTTCGGTACCGGCACCGTGCTCAACGCGGACGCGGGTTTCCACCTGCGCCGGTTGTGATGCGCCATACTCTGCATATTGAAGGCCCATGTCCTTACGGACATGGGCCTTGCTACAGATCTGCGGTGCACCGCAGAGTCACGGGTTTTTACTTCAGCTTTGGGGGCAGCAGAGACTTGTTCAGCTCCGAATCCTTGTCACAGTCCATCACGTAGACCTTGGTGCCGGCCATGCAGTTCTCAAACATCCACTTGACGTCCTCGTCCAGCATGCGGATGCAGCCGTGAGAGGCCTTCTTGCCCAGGTTGCGGTAGGAGGTGCGGCTCAGGGTCTTGACGTCTGGCTTGCTGTACAGCAGGGAGTGGAAGAAGTAATTGCCCTGGATGTGCACGGCGTAGCGAACGTAGGTATTATAGGTCTTGAACAATCTCCATTCCTTGCGGGAAGCGTCGGAGAGTTCAAACTCACCCTTGGGCGTGGGATCCTTCTTCGTGCCGGTGGAGCAGATGAACTGATGCTCGATCTGATCGTAATAGCCAGAGGAGGACTCGCTCAGGATCGTGATAACCTGGTTGGTTCTGTCTACCTTGATAACATAAGGCATATCGTACTCATACCAGTTTTCAACGTAAATGCCGTCGGTGGCACCCTTGGCCTGTTCCACTTTTTCAGTTTCAACCTTCTCAGTCTCTTCGACCTTGCCGGTGAAAACGGAGTCCTCTGCGCGGGGCGCTTCGTCATAGTTGGGGTAAAACGTCTCCGCCAGCGCGCTTGCCGGGAAGCACACCATCACCAGCGTGAGAACGAGCAGAGAAGCAATCAGCTTTTTCATTGGGCAATTCACACCTCCAAAATATCATATCAGTATTATGACATATTTGTTACGATTTGGCTAGCCCCTATTTGCTGCATTCGTATATATTTTTCTCGCTTGACAAGCGCAGGCGCTCCTGTTAGCATGAAGATACGGTTTTTCCCATTTTTTACGAAACGGAGATGAAATTCATGCAGGCACGCAGACTGCGCACGCCTCAGGAGTATGTGGAGGCTGTAAAGATCTCCACCATCGCCTTTGTGGGTAAGTGCGATCCCGAGAAGGTCAGCGCCAATGTCGAAGAGGAGCTGCGCAAAAACGACGGTTCCGCAGAATTTTGGGGTTCATTCGGCGACGATGGCGCCATGACCTCCCACATGATCAACAACATATATCATATTCTCTACGACGGGCGCATCGTGCTGTGCGGCGGCGTGGGCAACGTCTCCTCGCTGCCCGAGTACCGCAGGCAGGGCGGCATCCGCAGCATCTTTGCTGAGAAGTTCGCCGATATGCGCGCCCGCGGCTTTGTTTTCTCGGCTCTCTACCCTTTTTCACACGAGTATTATCGCAAATTCGGTTATGAGTTCTGCCATGCCCCGCTGCGCCAGCGCGTGCAGGTCAAGGATCTGTCCATCTTTCCCTGTCCCTACCAGGTGAAGCTGCATCAATGGGGTGAGTGCATCCAACCCTTCAAGGATGTTTATCAAAAGTTTATACTGGGCCGGAACATGGCTATCGTCCGCTCTGAGCGGCAATGGGATTGGATCGAGGGCGATCCATACAAGGACAATGTGTATCGCTATCTGCTCTCAAACGAAAGCGGCGCGCACGCCTATGTGGTGTTCAAGCCGGAGGGGCGCGGCGAGGAGCGCAAGGCCGTGCTCCGCGACTTCGCCTATGACAGCCGCGAAGCACTCTATGGGTTGCTGGGCTTCCTCTACCGCCTGAGCGCACAGTATACCTATGTCGAAGGCGTCTTCCCTGCCGAGGTGGATTTCCGCACGCTGCTTCCCGAGCCCTATCACGTCGAGCAGAAGGTAGATACCCATGGCATGTTCCGCGTGGTGGACGTGCCCAAGGCGCTGACTCTGATGCGCCATCCGCAGGGCAGCGGTCGCTATGTCATCGCAGTTCGCGATGCATTCATTGAGGAAAACAGCGGGACCTATGCCGTCAGCTACGCAGACGGCGTCACCGCATCCGTCGAACGCGTCGACGCGACCGCAGACCTTTCCTGCGATGTGACCACGCTGGCGCAGCTTGTGCTGGGCTATGCCCCGCTGTCCACGCTGCGCCTGCGCCCCGATGTGACGGTTGCAGGCAATGAGGAAACGCTGGAATCGGTATTCATCAAAAAGAATTGCTACTTTTCGGATTACTTCTGATAGCGAAACAGCAAAATGGTCTTGGATAACTTGGGGATGCTTGAGGGGGTCGCAGCCCCCTTCATCTTCAATCCGCCGGCAGAGGTCTGTAACCCCGCCAAGGAGCGATTTTCTGTAAATTAGCGGCTTGGAAGAAAGCTGAGCGCGCTTCCTCACCCTCTCTTAAAAACGGTTGCCGATGGAAAATCGCTTCCGATACAGAAAAATTGAAACTTTATCTTTCGCGAGGCCGTTGACGCAATCGACAGCCTAAAACGGACGGTCGCCCTCTCTCAAAATTTTCAAGAGAGGACGGCCGTCCGTTTTTGTATTGGTTCAAGTAATCTGGGCATGCTGCGACAGCTTTCTGAGCAGGTACAGCAAAGGCTTGAACAGCGCCAGCGCTGCTAAAAAATTGCCTACGCAATGCGCAATATCAAACAGCAGTCCGGACGCCCATGAGGCAATCATCGCGCGCCAGCCCACGAAGAAGAAATGCGAAAGCTCGCACAGCGCGCCGAATGCAAGCCCAAACGCGCCGCTGAGGATCGCCCAGCCCAGCAAGGACTCCATTTTGCGGAAGCACCAGGTCGCTCCTGCCAGGATGGTCCAGACGTACAAATAGGTAATCCACCAGGTGGAAAAGCCGTACAAAAGGCCCTCTAGCACCGCAAAAGCGTAGATGACATACAATACCTTCGGGCCGAACACCAGCGTATAAACGATGATCAGCAGCGATACCAGCTCGATATTGGGCAAGAAAGACAGCGCGACCTGCGCGATAAACAGAATCGCCGTCATCAGTCCCAATATCACCAGCTCACGTACCTTGAGCTTCATGCCGCTTTACCAGCCCGTGGTCAGCGTCATCTCAAAAGCGTCGCCGTCATAGATAGGGGTGGTATCCACGCCGGTATTGACCGCTTCGCCGCCCTTGGTCACGCACCACCACTCCTGTGCGGAATCGTCGGCCGTGTAGCCATCCACTGTAGTGATGAACAGGCCGTATTCGCTCTCGGAGCCCTGCACCAGATTCTCCTGCTCCAGCGCGCCGCGCAGCATCTCTTCATCGGTGTCGATTGCAACCACGCGCTCCGTCGCGTCCTTGTGAACGACCGTCACGGTGATGTGCTTGGCGCCCTGCGCAGCTTCCGGACGGGTGGCAAAGTAGACACCCGCAAAGATCGCGACGACCGCGACCAGAGCAACCAGCGCCCAGATGAGGTTTTTCTTCTTAGTGGACTTGTTGGTCATAGAAAAAACACTCCTTGTCCTATATAGTGCACCAATGATACCGCACATACTACGTTTTGTCAATCACTGCGCATTACAAATGTTTCATATTGTGAAATCTTCTGGAATATTTCAAAATACGTATGGGCATTTACAGCTGTTTGTAGTATAATGTAGAAAGACTGAAAAAGGATGATGGATCATGCGTAGAAATGCGATTTATATAGTTTTTCTGCTTCTTCTGGTCGCTGTTCTGCTTGCGGGCTGCACCCCGCCTCATGCCAACGCGCAAGGCTTGCCCAGCGGGGACATGGTGATTTTGGAAAACAATAACGGTCACGCGGCAAATCAGGAGCAAATCGTGGTAACGCTCAAGCCCGCGCCCACGCCGCAGGTTACGCCGACGCCCCTGCCCACGGCGACCCCCGTTCCAAGCCCTACCCCCACGCCGGAAGTCACGCCCGAGGCGATGGGACCTGCTAATCCAGCGGAGCAGATTCCCACAGTAGAGGGTAAAGTTTGCTACCTGACATTTGACGACGGTCCGTCTAAGAATACTGAAGCGATACTCAAGGTGCTGGAGGATCAGGGCGTTGTGGCCACCTTCTTTGTAATAGGTGAAAATGCGCAGCGCCATCCCGCGCGCATTCAAGCCATTGCAGCACAGGGCTCGTTGGTGGCGAATCACACCCAAACTCATATGACCGACAGCATCTACAAGAGCGAAGAGGCACTGCTAAAGGATCTTGAAGCGGGACGCCAGACCATACGGTCGATTCTGGGGCAGGACTACCCTGACGATCTAATGCGTTTCCCCTACGGCTCCACCAACCGCCGCTGCCGCGACTTCCGCCCGGCGGTGGAAGCGGCTGGGTATCGTTATTTCGATTGGAACGCGCTCAACGGCGACGCTGAATCCAACGCCTCCGGCCGCTCGACGCAGCAGCTCTACCAGGAGTTAGTGGACACTGTAAACACGCAGGCCGAACGCGGTCGTGATTTGATCGTGCTGATGCACGACACCAACAGCAAGGGGAAAACCGTGGAAATGTTGTCGGATGCCATCGACTATATCCGCAGCTTGGGCTACACCTTTGCGACGTTGGAGAATAAACCCATGGAGTGATCGCACATGTGGATCGTATACGCCCTCGCCTCTGCAGGCTTTGCAGGGGCGACTTCTATTTTGGCAAAAGTGGGCATCCGTGACTGCGATTCCCACGTGATCACGGCGTTGCGCACCGGCGTAGTGCTGGTTTTTTCGTGGCTGATGGTGCTGATCACCGGCGCACAGGCAGGGCTTGCGGATCTGACGGGACGCACACTGCTGTTTCTGACGCTGTCGGGGTTGGCCACGGGTGCGAGCTGGCTGTGCTATTTCAAGGCGCTGCAGCTGGGACCGGTGGCAAAGGTAGCGGCAGTGGATAAGTCCTCCACGGTGCTGACGATCCTGCTGGCTGCGCTGCTGCTTTCCGAGGAGCTGACGCCGTGGAAGTGTGCGGCGGTGGCGCTGATTGCAGCGGGCACGCTGCTGATGCTGGACCTGAAGCCCGAAGCGGCATCGCAGGGCAAGGACGGATACGGTTGGCTGGCATGCGCTGCGCTGTCGGCGGTGTTTGCCGCGCTGACGAGCATACTGGCCAAATTGGGCCTGCAGGGTGTGGACAGCAATCTGGCAACGGCGCTGCGCACGGGCGTAGTGCTCCTCATGGCTTGGGGCATGGTATTTGTGACGGGCAAAGCCAAAATGGCTAAGCTGGTGCGCGGGCGCAGCCTGCTGTTCACCGCGCTTTCGGGCATTGCGACGGGTTCCAGCTGGCTATGCTACTATAAGGCGCTGCAGATGGGTCCGGCGTCGGCTGTGGCTCCCATCGACAAGCTGAGCATACTGATCACGGTGGCGTTCGCGCGGGTGTTCTTGGGGGAAAGGCTCTCACGCAAAGCGCTTGCAGGGCTTGCGGTATTGACCGCCGGCACGTTGCTGACGCTGCTGTAACGGACAGGAGAACCGTATGACAAAAATTGTTTCGATGAAAATCATCGCGCACATCCACAGCGACTTTACCGAAAAATTCGGTATTCCGCGGCAGAGCGGACTGGTGGATTCCTTGCGTGCACGCATCCTGTTCGAGCCGGAATATCGCAACGCCGACGCGCTGCGCGGCCTGGAGGGATTTTCGCACATCTGGCTGCTGTGGCAGTTCTCTCAGGCGCAGCGGGAGGATTGGTCGCCCACTGTGCGACCGCCGCGGCTGGGGGGCAACGCACGCATGGGCGTGTTCGCCACGCGCTCTCCCTTTCGCCCCAACGCCATCGGCCTGAGCTGTGTGCGGCTGATCTGCGTGGATCTGGACGCACCCGACGGACCGGCGCTCACCGTCGCCGGGGCCGATCTGCTCGACGGCAGCCCGATCTTTGACATCAAGCCCTACCTGCCCTACGCCGACGCGCATCCCGATGCTTCCGGTGGATTTGCTCCGGTGGAAACGCCGCGATTGACAGTGGACTTTCCCCAGGCGCTGCTGGGCCACCTGCCCGCCGACCGGCGAGACGCGGTCATCGAAGTACTGGCGCAAGACCCCCGCCCGGGCTATCAGCACGAACCGGGGCGCGTCTACGGCATGGCGTTTGCGGGCTGGAACATCAAGTTTACCGTCGCGGACGGCACGCTCACCGTGACCGACGTGCTGCCGCTGGACTGAATATTGCATAAAAACAAGCGGACAGGACTTTCAGCTCTGTCCGCTTGTTTTTTTCTAGCTTTCAAACCGGAAGGCGTCCAGTTCCATCCGCTCTCCCTTGAGCAGCAGCCAGATGGGCAACACACCGGAAATCCTCTCGCTCAACGTGCCGTACAGTTCGCAAAACCCATCGCAGGCCACTTTAACGGAGCTCAGCACGCGATTGCCCGTGGTCATCACGCAGACCGTCCCTTGACCACGGGCGCGCAATACCCATGCAGAGACGCCTTGTGCGAAATTCAAATATCGGTACTCCGCCCAGCCCTCGCATTTGCCGTCGCAGGTGACGATCTCCCGCTGCGCTGTCTGCGGCGCGATGTAATATCCCCCGCGCAGTCTGCAAGCGACGGAGGCATCCGTCCAGGCAAACGCATCCAGCGGACTCGACGCGCCCTGCGATGTCATCATCACCTCGTCGATGGAGCCGTCGTCACGGAAATGGATGGGTTCGACGCAGACCCTGCGGCTGGTGAAGCTGTTTTGCGAGGCGCGGTGATAGAAGATGTACCACTGGCCGCGATATTCGCAAATGGAGCCATGATTGTTCCAGGTGCCTGGATCGCAAAAGGTGTTGTCCACGATGACGCCGCCGCGCGTATAAGGGCCCAGCGGCGCATCGGCGACGGCATAGGACATGCAGGTCGCGCGGCCGCGGGTGGTGTCGGTGTAGATGAGGTAATATTTTCCGTTGCGCTTGCGGATGGACGAACCCTCGTGGAAGCCGTGCTCCTGCTCGGTGAGTATGCCGTGGCGCAGCGTGCTCAGGTCGAGCGAAACCATGTCAGGGTTGAGCTTTGCGCCGCGCAGGCTGATCTGACCCCAGAAATAATAGGCCTGGCCGTCGTCGTCTACAAACACCGAAGGGTCGATGCCGTCGCCGTCCGCACCCAGCAGAGGCTGCGCGTCGGCAAAGGGTCCTTTGGGGCTGTCGGATACCGCGACGCCCTCATGACCCTGGCAGTCGCACATATAAAGATAATACTTGCCGCCCCTCTCGATGACGTCGGGGGCAAAGAGCACGGTATCTGGGCACCACGGCATGCCGGGGTGTGCGGCGGTATTCTGAAAGGAGATGCCGCAGTCCGTCCAATGTTCCATTTTGTCGTCATCGGTGACAAACACATGGTATTCCTTGCTGCAATAGTCCCTGCAGCCGGAAATGTCGTTGGAGCCGTAGAGGTAGAGCCTGCCGTCAGGCATCACGCGCGCCTCGGCGTCTGGGATAAAATACTGAGCAGGCAGCAAAGGGTTCATCGGTCAGTTCCCTCCTGTGAAAGATTCGCTCCCCGGTCCAGCCAGGTTTGGATCATGGCGCTGGCGATGGCGATGGACTGTGGGCCGCGGGGCAGTTCCTCGCGGGAGAACCAACGCGCGTCGTTCAGCTCCTCCCGCTGCAGCCGGATGGGCTCGCTCTCGTCGGCCTGAGCGAAAAAGCCCACCATATGCGTGTCAGTAAAGGGCCAGGGCTGGTTGCCAAAGTATTGCAGATGGGTCAGGTGGAGTCCCGTCTCCTCCAGCGCTTCGCGTCGGACGGCCTGCTCCATGCTCTCGCCGATCTCCAAATATCCCGCGATGCAGGAGTAAAAGCCACCCACAAAGTGCTTGCCCTGCGCAAGCATCAGCCTGTCCGCGCCGTTGTGGATGAGCACAATGACCGCGGGCGAGATGCGCGGATAGACGGAGTTTCCGCAGGTGGGGCAGATCATGGCGCGCTCCCTCGGGCTGTGGGACATGGGCGCGCCGCAGCGGCCGCAAAAGCGCGTGTTTCGATACCAGTCCCACAGATGCAGCGCAGTGCCGCCCAGGAATGCCTGGGGCTGCGCTAGGCTGCGCAGCGCGCGGTGGGGCTGACGCTGCGCGGCCATGGGGATGCGATCGGCCAGAAACACAGCGCTGCCGTCATAATCAAACAGATATTGAAAGGATGTGCCGGCAGGATAGTCGGCACAGGTGGGAAAACCGCCGTCTTTGAGATACACGCCCTCCGGATCAAAGCACAGCGCAGGGTCCTCCCCCTGCGGCGCGCGAGGCGAATAGGCGTTGCTCAGCACGTGCGGCGCAATGTCATGCAGCATAAGAACTCCTTTTTTATTTCAGGAAAAAGCGGATGAGCTTTTCCTTTTTCTCTGTATAGGGGTGATAGCGGAAGGGAAGATCCATAAAGGTGGACTTATCCAGCACGCTTTTTTCATGGGAAAAAGTTTCAAAAGAACGACGGCCATGATAGGCGCCCATGCCCGAGCCGCCCACGCCGCCAAAACCCATGCGCGTAGTGGCCAGGTGTACCACGGTATCGTTGATGCAGCCTCCGCCAAAGGACAGGCGGCGCAGCACTTCGCGCTGCGCGGGCTTGGATTCGGTGAATAAGTACAAGGCCAGCGGCTTTTCATCGCTGCGGACAAAGGCGATCATTTCCTCCAGCGTATCCATGGTGAGGATGGGCAGTATGGGCCCGAAAATCTCCTCCTGCATCGCAGGCTCCTCGCGCCCCGACGCTTCGATGAGCGTGGGCTCGATGCGCAGGCCCTCCACTCTGCCGCCGCATAGGATGCGCGCGCCATCCAGCAGCCCAGTCAACCGCTGCATGTGCTTTTGCGTGATGATGTGCGGGTACTCGGAGCTTTGCAGCGGGTATTCTCCCAAAAAGAGTGCGATGTACTTCTCCATCGCCGCGACCAGCTCATCCTTTACACCGCTGTGCACCAGCACATAGTCGGGCGCGACACAGGTTTGCCCGGAATTGAGCAATTTGCCAAACACGATGCGCTTGGCCGCAAGGTCTATCTTGGCGTCGTCCAACACCAGCACGGGGCTCTTTCCGCCCAGTTCCAGCGATACCGGCGTCAAATATCGCGCGGCTTTTTCCATCACCAGACGGCCCACGGTTTTGCCTCCAGTGAAAAAAATGTAATCAAAGCGCGTTTCCAACAGTTCGGTATTCTCGGCACGACCGCCCTGCACCACGCGCACCAGCTCGCGCGGCAGGCAGTCCTCCAGCAGGCGCTCTATAGCCTTTGCGGTGTGGGGCGCATCCTTTGACGGCTTGAGCACCACGCAGTTGCCTGCCGCGATAGCTCCAATGAGCGGTTCAAGCGACAGCTGCAGCGGATAGTTCCACGGCGCCATCACCAGCACCAGACCGTAGGGCTCGCGGTAGACGCGCGAGACGGCATGAAACTGCGCCAGCGGCGTGCGCGCACGCCGAGGTTTTGCCCAGCGTCTGAGATGGCGAAGCTGGCAGCGCAGCTCATCCAATACCAAGCCTACCTCCGTCATATAGCCTTCCGTGGGCGCCTTGCCCAGGTCCAGTTCCAGCGCGGCCAGAAGCTCCGCCTCATGCCGCACAATGCCCTGCTGCAGCGCGCGCAACCATCCCAGCCGCGCGCGCATATCCAGTGTATTTCCCTCTTCAAAAAAAGCGCGCATGCGCGAAAAATCCATCATAGCAGGTTTCGCTCCTTCTGTTACGCTTGCATCCATTATAGCGCATCATATCGCAGAAATCCATAATTTCCATCTCATTGCCCGGCGCGCACTTGAAACAAAATTCAAACGGAATTATAATAGAGACGGAGGATTGAACCGAAAGGAGGGAAATTGATGCGAACCAAAATTTTTACCGACACCACTTGCGACCTCAGTCCCGAAAGGCGTGCGCAGCATGACATTACGGCGCTGCCGCTGCATGTCATTCTGGGTCAGGAGGATCATTTGGACGGCGTGGACGTGACGCCCCAACAGCTCTTCGACTATGCGCTGCGCACCAAGCAACTGCCCAAGACCGCTGCCGTGGGCGTGACAGACTTTCAAAAGGCGTTTGCCGAGGCGCTGGACGGTGGCTATGATGAGTTGATCTACACGGGTCTGTCCTCGGAGTTTTCCACCACCTACCACAACGCCTGCCTTGCGCGCGACGCGCTGGCCGAGCAGGGCTACGATCCTGCGCGCATCCATCTGGTGGACTCGCGGCAGCTGTCCTCGGGCGAAGCACACCTGCTGCTGCGCGCGGCGGACATCATCGAAAAGGGCGGAAGCGCCCAGGACGCGGAGGATGATATGCGCGCCATAATCCCCCGGCTGTCCACGCACTTTATCATCGACACGCTGCAATATCTGCACATGGGAGGGCGCTGCTCGTCGGTAGCATACCTGGCCGGTTCCGTGCTCAAGCTGCATCCGCAGATCAACGTCATCGACGGCAAAATGATCGCGGGTGAAAAATTCCGTGGCAAAATCGACAGCTGTATCCAGCAGTACAAGCAGCGCATGATCCTCGATCTGCTGCAGAGCATCGAGCCGGAGCGCATCTTCATCACCCACACGCTGCCTCAGGACAAGGCAGAAGCGCTGGCTGAGGAGATCCGTGCACTGGATTACTTCAAAGAAGTCCTCGTCGAGACCGCCGGGGCAACCATCTCGAGCCATTGCGGTCCCAACACCATCGGATACCTAACCATCCACAAGGCGTAATTCATTTCATACTGCATCATTTATTCGTACTGTAGCCGCGCCGCATCGTTCCCATGCGGCGCGGCGTTTTTGTGTGGGAACCAATTCGCATCTTTTTTATCCATCGCCAGACTTTTTTAACACAAATCCCGAAAAAAGCCATGTGCAACGGACAAAAACTCTGGTATAATAAAGCATTGGAGGGATGAATACATGACTTTTGAAAAGCAGATCTTTGGCGTGCTTCGCAACGAAAACGGACCGGATGCCTGCAATAACGTGGTGCTGACCGGCGATATGAACAATGACGGCTGGAACGACATCGTGCTCTGCGGCAACTGCGGCAGCCTGGCCGTGCTGCGCAACGGCGAGAATTACCGCCGCTGGGAGCGCATTATACTGGATGACGCAGTGGAGCACGTCGGCGGCGCTGCCGTGCTGTGCGATCTGACGGGCAATGGCTACCTGGATATCGTGCTGGGCGGTGACAGCCAGTCGGATCAGGTGATTTGGTATGAAAACCCCGGTGACTTGACCGCAAAATGGGAAAAGCACGTCGCATTTGAGACGGGCTGCAACGGTTTTTCCGATATGGTGCTCACCGACAATCTGCTGGGCGACGGTCGCCGCTGCCTGCTGATGACCAATATCGCGCCCACCGGCACCCGCGTGCTGTGCGCGCCCCTGCCCGCGGACGCAAAGTCTCCCTGGGCGTCTCCCCTCGTTCTGGCCAAGGATCTGCTGGATGAAGACAGCGAATACGGCATCTGCGCGCCTGCCACAGGCCTTGCAGTGGGCGACCTGGACGGCGACGGCCATCTGGAATTCGTGTGCGGCACGCGCTGGTTCAAGCGTGAGGGCGATGCCTTTGCCGGATACAAGTACTGCGAAAACAAAGTTTCCTGCCGCGTGGCGTTGGGCGACGTGGACGGCAAGGACGAGCTGGCCATCGTGGTGTGCGAAAGCGCCGCCATCAGCGAGCATGAGCTATCTGGGGCCACGCTGTCGGTCTTCCGCCAGGGCGTGGACATCGAACAGCTCTGGGAAGAGGAAGTGCTGTGCGACAGCATCAACGACTGCGGAGCGCTGCTGGTGGGTAACCTGACCGGTGGCCCCGCTCCCGACATCATCGTGGGCGAGGTGGGCCAGGAGGGCCTGACGCGCAGCCTGTGCACCTTTGCAAAACCCGCGCATCTGGGCGGCTTCAACTTCACTGCGGATACCACTCGCTATCTGAGCCAGGGTAATAAACCCACCACCCGCATCTTCACCCGTGAGGACGGCGCATTTGTGGACCGCGTCCTCTCGGCGGATACCGGTCTGTACGCCGCGGCGCTGTCCGACGTGCTGCACGCAGGCAGGCCGTCTCTGGTGGGCGTGCCCAAGATCGGTGCGGAAAGATGGGCGTTGGAGTGCTTCACCGCCCGCGGCTGAGCGCAGAAATAAAGCTAGATTGCATAAGGGGGCAACCAAACGTGAAAAAACTGGCCATTGTGCTGCTGCACGATTACTGGCATCCGGCTGAGAGCATCGAACCGCTTCTGCCCATGATTTTTGACGAGAAGGAGTGGATCGTCCGCGTGACGGAGGACCCCAACTACGTCGGCGCGTACATGATGCCTCCGGATCTTGTGATGAACTTCAAGGACGGCATCGCCGATACCTCTATCCCTACTACCAACTGGTACACCAACGACACATGGCCGCCATACGTCGTGCCTCTGCTCTTTGCGGGCGGCGGCACGGGCTATATCGGCGTGCACTGCGGCCTAGCCAATATCCCCGCGGAATCTCCCGTGTACACCGAGCTGCTTCACGGCCGTTTCATCACTCACCCGCCCAAGTGCCCCGTCAAAGTCAAGATCACTGCGCAGCATCCCGTGACCGAGGGCGTGCACGATTTTGAGATCCAGGACGAGCATTATCAGATGGAGGGCCAGTGGGACCAGACGCAGGTGCTGGGAACCACCGAATCCGAACACGGCAGCCAGGTGGGTATTTGGGCGCACGAATCCGGCGCCGGCCGCGTGGTAGGCATCACGCCCGGCCACACCACTGAGGTGCTCACCCATCCCGAGATGGTCAAGCTGCTCCGCAACGCCGTGAACTGGGCCGCCCGGCGCTGACTCTCCGTTTTCAACGCGTAGAACCGCCGCAAAGTTTGATTTATCATGCTGCGCGGCGGTTTTTGCATTGCAAATTCGGGGTTGACAAGCTGTGCAGTCTGCGCTATCGTAAAAACCAGGAAAGGTCTCATTAGAAAACACAGCACACACAAAGAGGAAAGGGGTAAAGACACAAATGAAGATCACAGACCTGAAGGGCGCCATCATTGGCAACAACATCTGTCTGCGCGTTGTGACCGACGCTGGTATCGACGGCTACTCCCAGGTGGAGGAATTTAAAGATTTCCTGTTTCCTAACATCGAATACTACAAAAAGGCCATCGTAGGCAGCGATCCGACGAACGTAGAGGGCGTCATGCGCCGCATTCGTCGCCTGGGTGCTTTCAAGCCCTGGGGCAAGCTGGTCAGCTCCATTGAAATGGCGCTGTGGGACATCGCAGGCAAGGACGCGGGCGTGCCCGTCTACAAGCTGCTGGGCGGCAAGGTGCGCGACAAGGTGCGCGTCTACTGCACCATGTACTCCAATGAGGAACTTCCCCACCCCGAGCGCTTCTCCATTGACCCTGAAACGCGCGCTGAGAACGTACTCTACCTGCACGAGAAGTACGGCTTCACCATCGTAAAGACCGCGCTGTCCTTCCACAACCCCGGCTTTACCGAAATGGCCATCCATGATGGCCTGGCCTACAACTCCTATCCCGTAGAGCCTCCGGTTCAGTACTTTGAAAACGCCAATGGTTCCATGCTCACCAAAAAGGGCATGGACTTCCTGATCCACTACGTGCACCGCCTGCGTGAGCTGGTGGGCGACAAGGTGGGCCTGGCCTTTGACTGCGGCCCCGGCATGATGCCCTGCGACGCGCTGCGCTTTGCCAAGGGCGTGGAGGACTGCAACGTGATGTGGCTTGAGGACATGGTCACGGGTGATAACGAGGGTTACAATATGGCTAACCTCTACCGCGACATCACCAATAACACCACGACCAACATCCATACCGGCGAGCAGGTGTATCTGCGTCAAAACTACCGTGAGATGATCGAGACGCAGGCCGTCAACATTCTGGGCCCTGACCCGGCGGACGTGGGCGGCATTGCGGAGCTGAAATTCATCGCGGAATACGCGAACCTGCACGGCATCCTCATGGCGCCGCACGGTGTGTTCGACGGCGTGTTTGGTATGGCGGCGCTGACGCAGGTTTCCTGCACCATGCCGCAGAACTACATTGCCTACGAGTATCCGCAGGCCCATCCCGCTTGGTGGTACGACATTGTGGAGGACCTGCCCGAGGGCTTCTTCAAGGACGGCCACGTCACCGTGTGGGACAAGCCCGGCATCGGCGTGGAATTCAACATTCCCAAGGCGGAAAAGTACCTGCGTCCGGAAGACAAGGATTTCTTCCTCTAAGCCGACTCCATCGCACAAAAAGCGCTTCCCGTTTAACGGGGCGTTCGCAAGATAGAACGTAGGCAAAAGGCATGACGAAAGGAGTCATGCCTTTTGCTTTCAGAGGACAGCCGCAAAGCCGCGCAGGGGATACAGCCCCTTGTTTGGGACGCAGTGACGCCAAAACGCTCCGGGCATTCATGTGCCCGGGGCGTTTTGGCTCGTAGAGCGCACATACGGAAATACCCCGTATAGAAGCGCGTCCTTATCTGTTCGACAAACCGGAAGTTATCTTTCAAAATCTATCTGTACTAATTTTTTCCATTAGGTAACATATGCTCCAAAGTATTAATTGCATGATAACCAATTTCAAGCATCGTGTTCTCTAGTGCATGTGCTTCCAACTGATGATGCACCTGATCCAATCTGTCAAACACATGAAGATATTTTCAAGAACAAGGAGCGAAAGGCGTTAGAAACGCAGATACAGCAGACGGAAGCCAAAATCTCCGCTATGCTGGAAATATTACCCGATATTTTGAAAAGTGACGGTTATCCCGATGTACGGGCGTTTATGGCAACCTACCACAAGGCAGAAGCCGTAGTCGAACAGTACAACCGAGAGCTTGCCGAATGGGAACGCAAGGCAAAAGAAAGCCGCAGACCCGCCGAAAAAGAACGGTATGCACCGCCCGAAAAACGAAGTGTCCGTGACCAGCTCAGACGGTTACAAGCAGAGGGCAAGAGACAGGACACCCAACCCCACCAAAAGAACCAGCGCAGGCACCGTGACCTGGAACGCTGAGACAAAAAATAACGCCGCAGGAATTCCTGCGGTATATACATAGATTTTCAGAATACGAACATCCAAAAAGTTAAACAGTAGTAAAAAAAAATTCCTGCCGTTTAACCTACATTCAATTGTTTTTAAACTCCAATCCGCTATACTATTCATAGGGTCGATCCAGAAATTGTGAAGGAGATGATTAAACATGGCAATCGGAGATGTCATCAAAAAATATAGAAAAAATAAAGGAATGACACAGGAGGAAATGGCCATTTGTCTCGGCGTAACTACCCCTGCTGTCAACAAATGGGAAAGAGGCAACACACTGCCGGACGTCGCTTTGCTTGCCCCTATTGCACGGCTACTTGGCATTACCACAGATGAACTTCTGTCCTTTAAAGATAATCTAACAGATGAAGAAACTAACCAATATCTATTGAAAATTCAAAAGGACTTGGAGAACAAAGACTTCCATGATGTGTTTCTTTCCGTAAAGGAAAAAATCGAGGAATATCCTAATTGCGAGAACCTGATTTGGCAGGCGGCAGTCATTCTGGATGCGAAGCGAATGACAATAGAACTCCCAAACAAGGACAATTATGATAATGTGATATTCAGATGGTATGAGAGATGTTTACTCTCAGAGGACGAACGGATTCGTAATCAAGCAGCGGATTCGCTGTTCCATGCGTTTGTTCGGAAAGAGGATTATGAAAAAGCAGCTCAATATTTGGATTATTTCTCTCTGGAGAATCCAGAGCGTAAACGCAAGGAAGCACTTGTAAACAGTAAAACCGGGAAACGGACGGAAGCCTATCGTGCATATGAGGAGTTGATATGTAGCGGATATCAGCACATACAGATGGTATTAAATGATTTGCGCATCCTTTATATGGAAGACGATAATCATGAAATGCCAAAAAAGCTGGTTAAAGTTTCGTCCTCTGCTGCGTCTGCATTTGAAATGGGCAAATATAATGAGGTTTGTTTTGGACTGGATGTTGCAGTTTGGGAAAGAGATGTTGCTTGGACTGCACAACTTATGCAGGAAATACTGGATAGCGTGGATTCGATAGGTGATTTTACAAAATCTAAGCTTTATCAACATATGATGCTAAAATCTGTTGACCCTAATTTTTCGGTCGGCTTAAAGCAGGAGCTTTTGAAGTCTCTTGGAGATGAAACCTTTAATTATATGCAGGGAAATGAAGACTGGAAAAAACTGAAAAGCGCCGTTTATAGTAGTTAAACCAGACCAGTGGAGTAACCGTTTGCGAGGCAAGAAAGTCTTACTTCAAGTTGTTTTTAGTGTGTAAACTCAGAGGGACAAGGCATTTGCACCTTGCCCCTCGATTTTGCATATTACAATGTTACATACTTATTTTTGCAGCATTTTTATACGAAGATTATCTCGGCATCGACAGTTTCCGTAACCGCTGACCACAGAGCGTTCATCTTGCCGACCCATTCCATTTGATTGTCGGCTTTTAGTTTTTCGGTAATGCCCTCACGCTCTGCCCGTTGTTTCATAAGGCGGTCAAACAGTTCCTGTGCCTGTTCTTCAACATCAGCAAGGTAAGATTGCAGTTTGCCACTTGTCAGCAGGTTGGTGTAGAACACCTTTTTATACTGACGGATATACCACAAATGCCGCTGTCCCCATACGCCGATACGCCTTTCTTCTTTTTCGGCGGGTAATTCCAAACAAGGAATATAATAATCGCCCTGCAATTCATACCAAAGACCCTTTTTCTCGTTATAAATGTACTTTTCCATTGTGTAATCCTCCGAAATAATATATTCGCACATACATCACAGTTTCCCGATTGCCACACCTTGTTATATCTTGTTATGAGATTTTCTTGCCCTTGAATTTGCCCTTATGAGCAATCAGGGAAAGAGTAAACTTGTGTGAAATCGTATAAAGGGATAAGGCGAACACATTGCGATAAATCCTTTGTTTTCAAGCGTTTTGGAGGATTTTATTAACGCCCTATGAGGGACAGTAACCACTTATAAAATCGTAGTTTTCAAATTCCAATTTGCAGGTTTGTTCGGTTCCATATTATCACATATCCGGGTAAAGTACAAGAACAGCCACAGCAGAACAAACTGCTGTGGCTGTAACTGTCTTATGGACACCGCCCATTCCCGGGTTTCCTTTATGCTTTTGGGCCCGCCAGCACCTCGTCGATGAACTGAAGCTCCGTCTCAAATAGGCGTTCACAGTCCGCTGGTTCATTGTGAATCTCGTGAAAGGCATTGGGAAATTCCACATAGCGCACACCGGAGGCCTTTGCGGCAAACGCGCGGCTGCCCTCCACCGAGCAAACGGGATCCTGCGCGCCATGGCACAGCAGCAGCGGCACCTTCAACTCCTGCGGATTTTCCAGCACCCACTGCGCGGCGCGGTTGGCATCTCCCGCAAGGCCCAGTCCGATGCGATCATGATTGTAGGGATCCACATCGTAGGCAGCGCATACGGCAGCGTCGTGGCTGAGCGCCGAGGCCGGAATGCCGTTCGGGATTGAGATGGGGTTGAGCACACCCGCCATCGCGCTCACCACGTCAAACAGCGCGCGCGGCGGCGGATTGACCAGCTGCAGCCACGGGCTGGTTATGATGGCGCCCACGACAGGCGGCTTGGCGTTGAGCGTGGTGAACAGACCGATCAGCCCGCCCAGAGAATGCCCAAACTGGAACACCGGGAGGCCCGTCTCCTCCTTGGCATGCTGAATCATCGCAACCATATCGCGTTCCAAATCGCGCATGCGGGCGATTCCGCGCTGGCTCTTCTTGTCCACATTGCGGCCGTGTCCGCGGTGGTCATGCACGTACACGGTGATTCCGTGCCGGTTCATGACTTCGGCAAAGCGCTGATAGCGGTCGCCGTGCTCGCCCAATCCGTGCGCCACGCACAGCACGGCGCGGGGACACTCCGTTTCAAACGCGCGCGCATAGAGCCGTACGCCGTCCGGACAGGTCAGTTCGAACTCTCTTCTCATATTACCTCTTCTTTTCCTGTGCGATGTTGGAGGACAGCAGGGCGCTGACGGCCTGCAGCGCTTCCTTTTCATCGGCGCCGTTGACGGACAGCGTAATCTGATTGTTCGCCCCCACGCCCAAGGACAGTACGCCCATCATGGACTTGGCATTGATGATCTTGGTGCCCTGCTCGATGAGGATCTGCGAACGGAAGCGGCAGGCAATCTGCACGAGCTGTGCCGCGGACTTCGCGTCCAAGCCGTCGCGATTGGTGATGACAATACTTTTCTGAAGCATAGTCGGTCATTCCCCTTTCTATTTGTGCATATCCTGGGCAATTTCCATGAGTTTTCTCAGGCGGTTATTGACGGCGCTCTTGCTGATGGAGGGACTGAAGTACTCCCCCAATTCCTTCAGCGGTGAATCGGGATGCTCAACGCGCACCTGAGCCATGGCGCGCAAATGCGGCGGCAGATTTTTAAGCCCCACGCCGTGCTCGATGGTCTCAATGGCTTCGATCTGGCGCTGCGCGGCGTCCATGGTCTTGTCCACATTGGCGTTATCGCAGTTGGCGGCGCGGTTGACATTGTTGCGCACATTCTTCTTGATGCGCACATTTTCCAACTCCATCAGCGCGCTGTGCGCGCCCATGTGGTTCAAGCAAGTGACAATCAACTCGCTCTCCTTTAAGTATACCACAAAACTATCCCGCCGCGGAACCATCTTTGCCGGAATTTCCAGCTTACCTAAAAAATTGACGAGTGAGCGGGCATATTCTTCCGATGAGGATACGATCTCCAGATGGTAGCCCTTGCCCGGATCCGACAAGGTGCCGGTGGCAAGAAACGCACCGCGCAAGTAAGCGTTACGGCAGCAGCTCTTGCGGATCAGCGCAGAGGGCACCGCTCTGCTGATGCGCACACCCTCCTCGGTCTGCAGCATCAGTCCCGTCTCTTCCAATATCTGCGGCGCAGCCTGCGGACCGATCACTACGTGATAGACGTTGCGCTTGCCCAGGCGCTTGCGCAGCTGCGTACGCACCTCGGGCGTAATCGCAAAACACACCTTGCACAGCGAGAAGATGCGCCGCGCGACGGCAGGCACTTCGGTGGTCATCCACACCGACTGCCCCCCGCGCCCAATGCGCAGCGTGCCGATGCCATGGATAAACGCGGCCAACTCCGCCCGCTTACAACAGTCGCGCTTGCTGACGCACTGGCAGAGTTCCCGCTTGGTCTCCGATGAAAAGGACATATCGCATTCTCATTTCTTTGCGTAATAGATGGCATCCCGGTGCGATGCGACGGATCGAAAGCCGGCCTGCTGCAACCCCCTGGCGATCTCAATGGCCAAACAAACGCTGCGATGCTGGCCGCCCGTGCAGCCGACGCCAATAACCAGCCGGTCCTTGCCCTCAGAGACATAGTTGGGAATGAGGAAATGGAGCAGATCCAGCGTCTTCTCCAGAAACACGCGGCTCTCCTCGAAGCTCATCACATAGTCGCGCACAGGCTTATCCGCACCGTTCATGGGCCTCATCTCAGGGATGTAGAAGGGGTTGGGGATGAAGCGCACGTCAAAAACCAAATCCGCATCCTGCGGGATGCCGTGCTTGAAGCCAAAGGAGAGCACGTTGACGGAAATGGACTTGTCCACATCCCCCTCGCCATACATGCGCAGCAGCATTTCGCGCAGCTGACGGGTGAGCATGGTGGTGGTATCGATGATGCGGGTGGCGCGGCGCTCCATGCCACGCAGCATGTCTCGCTCCTTTTCGATGTTCTGGATGAGCATCTCTTCGTTTCCCATGGGATGCGCACGGCGCGTCTCCTTGTAGCGGCGGATGAGTTCTTCGTCCGATGCGGTCAGGTAGAGCACATCGCAGTGGATGTTCATCTCGCGCAGCGCGTCCAGCGCTTCATCCGTCTGCCCGAAGAACGCGCCGCTGCGCGTATCGATGCCCAACGCCACCCGCTGCACCGCGGGATCGTCTCCCATGCACAGCTTTGCCATGTTGGGGATGAGCACAGGCGGCAGATTATCCACACAGTAGAATCCGATGTCTTCCAGCGTATGCAGTGCCTGTGTCTTGCCCGCGCCCGAAAGCCCCGTCACCACGACCAATTTCATATTGCTCTCTCCTCGTCTTTCCAGAATCGCACTGTGCGGCAGAAGAATGCGGCGCCCGCCTCCGACTGCACTGCAGCATCACCCAGCCCGCGATCACTCTGCCCGCTTTCTCGATCTTTCACATTCAAATCCCTCCGGATAGCGCGCACGCAGCTTATCCAGATTGTGCTGCAGCACAGCTTCCAGCGGGACGTCCAGCGCCCAGGCCGTCTCCGCAAGGTACCAGGCCACGTCGCCCAGCTCCTTAATCAGACCCTCGCGATCCAGGTCGTGTCCCTGCGACAAATGTTTTTTGACGATGTCGATGGCCTCTCCCGACTCGCCGCACAACCCCATCACGCCGTTGATGAGCGCAGCGCGCCGGTCCAGCGCCGGGTTGAGCGTGCGCAGCGCCTGCCGTTGGTATTCATTTGCCGTCATATTCCAATCAATCCCCTTCCCTCATCTTTCGTCCTCGCCGATGATGCGCACCTCCGGCTCCAGCTTTACCCCGAACCGCGCCTGCACCTCATTTTGCACTTTTCCCATCAGAGACAGCACGTCGTTTGCCGTCGCATTTCCGCGATTAATGAGGAAGCCCGCGTGCAGCTCGCTGATCTGCGCGCCGCCCACGCTCGCGCCCTTGAGTCCCGCGTCCTGGATCAGTTTTCCGGCAAAGTATCCCTCCGGCCGCTTGAAAAAACTGCCGGATGAAGGGTATTGCAGCGGCTGTTTTTCCCTGCGCCGCTGTGAATAGTCAGCCATGCGCGCCGCGATCTGCTCGGGCTCGTCCGGCTTGAGCAGAAAGATCGCGGACAACACGACGCCTCCCTGATCCATCAGAGAAGTATGCCGGTAGCGCATGTCCAGCTCCGTTGCACTCACCTGTGCAACATCCCCCGATGCCTTCAAAATGCGCGCGGACTCGAGTACCTGGCTCATCTCTCCGCCATAGGCGCCCGCGTTCATGTACACGCCGCCGCCCACGCTGCCTGGGATGCCTTCCGCAAACTCCAGCCCCGCAAGGCCGTGCTTCTGCGCCGCCCGCGCCAGCGCGCCCATTGTCGCGCCCGCCTGTGCACAGACGCGATTTTCTTTCGCGTCCACCTGTGCAAACTCCGCGCCCAGGTGCAGCACCACGCCACGAAGCCCGCCGTCGCGAACCACCAGGTTGCTGCCGCGCCCCACGAGCGTCAGCGGCACGCCTCTCTCTCGACATGCGCCTACCACACGCACAATATCCCGCTCGCTTGCGGCATGCACTACGCAGTCCGCAGCGCCGCCCACGCGCATCGTCGTCATCTCCCGCATCGGGAAAGCGGCCTGCACGCAGCCCTCGAGCCCCAAGTCATTCATCAAATCAAAAGCGTTCACGTCTGCACCTCTGTTGCAATTTACTACAGTTTACATGATTCAGCGAAAGAATTCAAGGGGCAAGCGCCCGCTCATGGCAGAGACACGCCGCTTCGCAGCGCGTGTTCCAAGGCCGCCATTGGCTCGTTGTCCACATAGACCGGACCGCACTCCGTCGTGGGGAACAACCCGGCGCGCGCCAGATCGAGCTGCGCCTCATCGCCCAGCAAAAACTCCAGCAGTTCCGCCGCGCACTGCGCCCGCGCTTCGGCGTTCTCCTTGCCCGCTGCCGTCAGCTCCGGCCGCACGACGCCGCCCAGCAGCGCCTGGTCAGTAAAAGTTGAACTTTCCGGTACGAGCAGCACCGTGTCAAATCCCTTGCCCGCGGCGGACAGCGCCTGCATGCGCCGAATCTCACGCTGCGTCGCTACATAGAATGGATATTTTTCTTCGATGACAAAGTCCGGCCATACCTTGCTGTGCGGACGCTCGCCATCCACGCGCACCTGTCCCGCATTCCCCATCTGCGCAAGCGCGCGCACCGGATCGGTGTACGGCATCTGCGGCGCGGCAATCGCCAGCTCTTTCTCCTCCAGCAGTGCCATTGTATCATCAAAGTCCAAGGCGGGCGACCACCCTGCGGCATCCAGCAGTTTGCGGTTGCCCAGCAGCGCATAGCCGCCCATCGCGATCGGTACGGCGTAGCGTTGTCCGTTCCACACGCCCGCCTGCTGCAAATCGCTTCGCACGCTCTGTCTGTCCGGCAATGGCTGCAGCATTTTCTCCGAATCCAACGGCATGGTCAGGCCGAAGAGCAGCGCGTCGGGCAGCGTCCCGGCCGCGGCGCCCGTTCGCACACCCGTCTCGGTCAGCTCGCGCAGCGAGATGAGTACGCCGCTATTTTGGGCCTCAAACCTGCGGAAATTCGCCTTAAGCCAGCCGTTTACATTGACCGTTGGAAAGGAGGGCACCACGCCCACCGATACCACGCCCTCCCAACCGCTTTTCTCCGACCTGAGCCGCTGCTTTACATCCACCACCGCCGTGCGCGCCGCCCAGGGCGCGGCCAATGCCGCAGCAGCCAGCAGCGCCAGCGCCAACACCCTCCATCCCCATTTCAAGGAAAATCCCTCCCCTACCATTATAAACGCCGCCTGCAAATCTATTCCTGCCCAATATACAAAAACGGGGCCGAAGACTCCGTCGTGCCCTCCGGAAAGGGAGAGAATCGGCAGAGCCTCCGGCCCCTGATTATGCGCACACAGCACTATGCTGATCTTACGCGTCGTCCTTCGTCTTCTGTTCCGCCCGATGCAACGCTTGGCGCATCAACGTCAGCTCCTTGCGCATGGCGTTAACCTCGTCCTTGCTTTTGAGCAATTCGTCTGCCAGATTAACGGCGGTCAGCGTCATCAGCCGTTCTTCAGACAAGTATCCCGAGTAGGAAAGCTCCGTCATGCGGCGATCGACGTAAGACGCGACGCGCTGCATATATTCCGGCGTCTCCACGCCCACGATGGTGTAATCCCTTCCGTGTACGGTGACGACGGTTTTGTTTTTCTCCATGATGCTTCCCTCCCGCTAGACAGCGTTCTGTGCACCTATTATACCCGTTTTTGCTCAAGAACGCAACTGCGCGCAAAATTCCGTCGAAACGGCTGCAATGATCTTGTCTGTCACGCGGGTGATTTCCTCTTCGCCCAGCGTGTGATCCGCCGCGCGCAGCGCGATGGACATCGCGACGGACTTTTCACCCTTGGCGATGGGCACGCCGCGATAAATGTCAAAGAGCTTAACTTCCTCGCAAAGCGCGCCGGCGCTCTTTTCCATGATGCGCATCACGTCGCCCACCGGCACCTCTTCCTTCATCACAAAGGCAAAATCGCGCTGCACGGCGGGGAACTTAGGCATATCCTTGGCGTCGCCCACGCCAGTTTCGCAGGCATCCAGCGCATTGAGGTTGAGCTCGGCGACATAGGCGCGCCGCTTGAACTTGAAGTTCTCAGCAACATCGGGATGCACCTCGCCCAGCAGGCCCAGCAGCTGATCGCCCGCGTACACTTCGGCGCTGCGGCCGGGGTGCAGATAGGGCGCGTCCGAACGCTTCCAGGACACATTCCGGACGCCGAAGCGGGTCAGCAGCGCTTCCACCATGCCCTTGATGGTGTAGAAGGTCGCATTCTCGCCGTACAGACCAATACACAGCGCGGGGCGCTCCTCGGGCAGCTCCTCCAGCGGCAGGGACTTGGGCAGGAACTGCTTGCCGATCTCGAACAGCGCAGCGCCGGCATTGCCGCGGTTGATGTTGGTGGACAGCGTATCCAGCATAGAGGGGATGAGCGTAGTGCGCATCACGGAGTAATCCTCACCCAAAGGATTGAGCAGCTTTGCGCTCAGGCGCAGCGGATCGCCTTCGCACAGGCGCAGCGCATCATACCATTTGGGGCTGATGAAGGAGTAGGTGATCGCTTCAAAGGCGCCCATTCCGCACAGCAGGGCGCGCAGCTTGGCGTCACGCAGCTGGTGCGCGCTGTTGTGGCCGCCCATGGTCTTACCTTTCATCAGCGTAGAGGGAATGTGGTCATATCCGTAGATGCGCAGCACCTCCTCGGCAATATCCGCGCCTACCTTGATGTCCTGCCGCCACACAGGGCTTTCGCAGATCAGCTGATCGCCCTTGACGATGGTCTTGATGTCCAGCTGTTCCAGTATCTTGGCCATCTTCTCAGCGGGCACGTCGATGCCCATCAGGGTCTGCACGTACTTGACGTCAGCCTGCACCACGGGCACGGGTTCCTCGTTGGGGTAGATGTCGATGATGCCGTCCACCACCTTGCCCGCGCCCAGCTCGTCCACCAGCGCAAGCGCACGCTGCAGCGCCCTTTTGCACAGGCGCACATTGACGCCGCGCTCGAAGTGGCCCTGCGCCTCGGTGCGCATGCCCAGGCTGCGGCCGCTCTGGCGGATGTTCGCGCCGTCAAAGCAGGCGGACTCGAACATGACCACCTGCGTACTCTCGGTGATTTCGCTCTCCTCGCCGCCCATGATGCCCGCAAGACCTGTCGCACCTTCGGCATCGGCAATGACCAGCATATTGGGGGTGAGCTTTCGGTCCTTGCTGTCCAGCGTCATCATCTCTTCGTCCTTCTTCGCGCGGCGCACGATGATCTGACGGCCGCGCACGGCGTCAAGGTTGAATGCATGCATGGGCTGACCCATCTCGATCATCACGTAGTTGGTGATATCCACGATGTTGTTGATGGGGCGCACGCCCGCCTTATGCAGTGCCTGACGCATCCACAGCGGCGAAGGTTCAATCTTGATGTCCCTGATGACGGCAGCGCAGTAGCGCTTGCATAGATCGGGATCGTCCACGCGCACGCGCACCTCGTCGTCAATGCTGCCGCCATGGGTGGCATACTCATAGTTGGGCTCCACGACGGGGTTTCCGGCAGCGACAGCAGCTTCGTGCGCCAAACCCAGCACGCTCAGGCAATCGGGGCGGTTTGCCAGGATGTCAAAGTCGATGATCACATCATCCAATCCGAGCACAGGCTTGATGTCCGCGCCGGGGATCTGCTCGCCCTTCAGGATGAGCAGGCCGTGGTCGGTATTGGAAGGATAGACGTCCGCAGGGACGCCCAGCTCCTCGCCGGAGCACATCATGCCGTTGGAGGGCTCGCCGCGCAGCTTGCCCTTCTTGATGTGCACGCCGCCGGGCAGGTAGGAATCGTGCAGCGCGACGGGCACATAGTCGCCCACAGCCATGTTATTCGCACCGGTCACGATCTGGATGGGCGCCTCCTGCCCCACGTCCACCTGACAGATGGACAAATGGTCGGAGTTGGGGTGAGGCACGATCTCGGTCAGGCGACCCACCACCACATTCTTAATCTCCGCGCCGCAATCCTCATAGCCCTCGACTGCGGTGCCGCTCATGATCATGCGGCGGACGAACTCGTCCACCGGGATATCAATCTTCACATATTTTTTAAGCCAGGAAAGCGGTACCAGCATCTTTACACCCTCCCTTTTCCGAACTGCGACAGGAAGCGCAGGTCATTTTCGAACAGCAGACGCATGTCGGGCACGTTGTACTTGAGGTTGGTGACGCGCTCGATGCCGATGCCGAATGCAAAACCGGTATATTTCGTAGGATCAATGCCGCACATCTCCAGCACGTTGGGATTGACCATGCCGGCGCCCAGGATCTCGATCCAGCCGGTACCCTTGCAGATGCGGCAGCCCTTGCCCTTGCAGGCGGCGCAGGTCACGTCCACCTCGGCGGAGGGCTCGGTGAAGGGGAAGAAGGAGGGGCGGAAGCGGGTGGAAATGCCCTCGCCGTACAGCTCGCGGGCGAAGGTATCCAGCGTGCCCTTCAAATCGCCCATCGTGATGCCCTCGTCGATGACCAGTCCCTCGCACTGCGAGAACACAGGGCTGTGGGTGGCGTCCACCTCATCCGCGCGGTAGACACGGCCAGGGCAGATGATGCGGATGGGCGGCTTTTGCGAGAGCATGGTGCGCGCCTGCACAGGCGAGGTATGGGTGCGCAGCAGTATGTTCTCATTGAAGTAGAAGGTATCCTGCGCATCCCGTGCGGGGTGGTTCTTGGGCAGGTTCAGCAGCTCAAAGTTGTACTTATCCAGCTCCACCTCGGGGCCCTCGGCCACGGAAAAGCCCATGCCCGTGAAGATGGAGATGATCTTCTCCAGCGTAGCGGACAGCGGATGCTCGTTGCCCATGGCCACCGCTTCGCCGGGGATGGAAATGTCCAGCGTCTCGGCGGCCAGGCGCTGTTCCTTTTCCTTTTCGGCAAGCTCCGCGCTCTTGCGCTCCAGCCAGCCCTCGATCTCGGCGCGCAGCGCGTTGACCTTCTGGCCCACGATGGGCCTCTCCTCCGGGCTGAGCTTGCCCATGCCCTTGAGCAGCGCGGTCAGCTCGCCCTTGCGGCCCAGCACGGAGACGCGGATGTCCTCAATGCTCGCGCTCCCCGCCGCAGCGTCCAGCTTAGCGCGAACGGACTGCCGGATCTCGTTCAGTTTTTCCTGCATGATGGTTCCTCCCTTTCGCAAAAATGATAAACTCATGGGTTCTCTCTACAAAAGAAAAGACTCTGCGTCCAATATTGGGACGCAGAGCCTCAGCCCTTCGTGGTACCACCCAAGTTCGCCGCGCCGTCCATCAACGCGCGGCCTCTTGCACGCTGTACCGGGCGCACCCGCGCGGCTCCGAGGTGAACTTCGGCGCGCTTTCCCGTCCCGACCCGCTTTCAGCCGATGGCGGACCTCTCTTTGGAGACATTACAAAAGCGGCTTACTGAAAAACTCATCACTGCCGACTACCCTATTTTATACCACAATCCCGCAAAAAAGTCAACCAGCACGCGGTTATTTAACGCTTTCGTACTCATAGATGCGACGGACGGCCGCGCGATTGCGGAACACCGTCAGCCAGCAGACCGCGATCGTGCCCCCGGCGCACACCGCCATGCACGCGGCGTAGGGCAGCACCTCGCCCAGCGCGCCCACCAGCAGGCTGAGCACGCTGGTGGCGGCCAGCACCATCATCTCCTGCAGCGAAGAGATGCGGGCGCGCATTTCGTCGGGGATGTACTTCTGTACGGCGGCCTGGCGCAGCGTGGCGCTGCCCACGCCCAGCAGCCCGCACACCGCGCGGTTGACCAGCATCGCCGGGTAGGGCAGGAAGAGCAGCAGCATGTCCATCACCTCATAGGCGTTGTAGACAAAGAACGCGAAGCCGAACTTCTTCTTCGGCGGCACCTGGAACCGGTAGAGCACGGCGCTGCCCAGCGTGCGGCCGACGAACTCCGCCGCGGTGAACAGCGAGTACATGGCGGTGGAAAGTCCCGGCGTGGTCTGGAAAAACGCCACGAGCAGTGGGCTGTAGCCCGCCGCGACGCCGTTGGTGACCGCCATATAGGTGTACAGCGCGCGCAGGCCCTTTTCTTTTTTGAAATAGGCCGCCGCGTCCCGCACGTCGTGCCACCAGAGCTGGATGGAGAAGCGCTCGCCCTGCATGCGACCGTCCTCCTGCACGCGGATGCCGCTCTCCGTGAGCGCAGATAGCAGGGACAGCCCGCTCTGCACCAGCAGCATGTTGCCCACGCCGAGGCGGGCGTACAGCAGGGCCGCCACGGGCATCATCACCACGTTGAGCAACGGATAGACCATCGCCGAGACCGCATAGCCCTTCTCCTCCATGCCGGCGGGGATGAGCTTGGGATAGATGCTGTCATAGGCCAGCGAATCAAAGGCGCCGATGCAGGAGAGCAGCAAGGAAAAGGCCAGGTAGCCTAAGTAGGAAAACCCGCTAAACCTCAGGTACAGCCCCGCCAGCAGGAACAGCACGGCCGCCGCCGCGTCCCCGCCCACCAGGAAGGGCTTGCGCGGCAATCGGTCCATCCACGGCGCGACGAACAGCGGCAGCACAAACCCCGGGATCACGCGCATGGACAGGATCAGCGCGGAGGCCAGCGTGCTGCCCGTCTCTTCAAACACCAGGAAGGACAGCGCAAAGCCGCTGGCGATGCTGCCCGCCGCGCCCAGCACCGTGGCCACGGTCAGCAGCGTAAAGTTCTTCGTCCAAAGCGTTGGCTTCATGTCTTTTCACCTCACAGCATAAAGCATAGCACATCCGCAAGACAAAGAAAATCCGGTTGTTTTGGGAAAACGCTCCGCAAAACAGCCGAATTAGCGCTATTCATTTTTGTATTTTAGGAAAATTCTTTAATAGCTCGCAGGCCTGCTTGTACTGGCGGCCCGCTTCCAGCCATTCCAGCACCCAAGGCAGGTGGAAAGCGGCGTAGCCCACCGGCCGCTCCGCGCGGCAGCGGGCAAAGCATTCCATCAATGCGTCGCCGTATGCGGGATCATGCAGTGGATCGTCGCTTTGCAGGCGCAGACGCACCACGCGTCCCATCAGGCGATCGAGCGCGTCATCCGTGTTCTCCTGGTCGAGGCTGCGCTCCATCTCATCCAGCATGCGCAGCGCCTCCTCCCGCCTGCCCAGCTTTTCCAGGCAGATGGCCAACTTGTGCTGTGCCAGCGCACCGGGTTCGGGCAGTACGGACAGCGCATCATAGGCCTCCTGCACGTGTCCTGCTTGCAGCAGCGTAGCGCCGGTGTTGTAGCGCAGGCTGTACAGATCCTGCTCCCGACCCAGCGCGCGGGCCAAGCGCTCGGCCACCGCGTAGTGGGCGCGCATGCCCTCCAGGTCGCAGCGGTTGCTGTAGCAGTTGCCCATGAACATCTGGCAGTCCAGCATCAGTGCCGGGCGGCCCTCTTCCGCCGCCATGCTGTAAGCGGTGTGCAGCGCCTCCATGGCGGTAGTATTGTCGCCCACCTTGTAGGCGTGTATGCCGCGGTAGCTGTGCAGCAATGCGCAGGGGAACAGGCGGCAGGCCTCCTCGCAGCGCTCCTGCAAGTTGCGCTGCAGGGCCAGCTGCATGCGGTCGAGGCAGGGCTCCAGCGCCTCCTCCAGCGGGGCGTTGGGCGGGATGACATAGGCGCGCAGCAGCAGCGCCCACGGCTCCAGCGCGCTGCCGCGCAGGTCGTTCAAGCCGGAAACCTCCTCGCGCACAGCGTCCCAGCGCGCGTCAAATAACGCCTCCATGGCCCGTCGGATGCGCTGCTCCGCATCACGGCGCTGTGCTTCATCGGGAACGGGCAGCTCCAGCCGAGCATAGAGCGCATCCAGCACCTCGTGCGAAGGCACGACGCGCCCCTGCTCAATCTTGCTCAAGTAGCTCACCGCGCAGACGCCCTTGCACAGCCCCTGCTGGCTCCACCCGCGCGCCATCCGCTCGCGGCGGATCACGAAACCGCAGTAGTCCATGGTCAGTCCTCCGCAGCCTGCGCCAGATATTCCGCGAATTTCTCCGTCAGGCCCAAATCCCAGAGCAAAGAGCAGGAAAGATACTTATCGCGAATATCGCGCGCGCCAAGGAATGCGTCCACCGTATCCTGCGCGCTCACCCCGATGTCCCCCGGCGTCGGCGGCATGCCCGCTTCCGCCATCCGGCTGCACAGCGCCCCGTACTCGGGCAGTTCTTCGTCGATAATGCGCAGAATGTCGTCCCAGTGCGCCAGTATGTTGTCCAGCCGGGCGGCATGGCGCGCGGGATCGTTTTTGTGCGTTTGCCCTTCGATTTTGATGATTTCATCCGCAGTCTTGCCAAAAATGCGGCGCACCTGCTCCTCCCACTTTGCGGGGTCGAAGGCGTTCATGTGCCGCTGCGCCCGTTCCCGGTCGGGTATGACGGTGCGGATCCGTTTATAGAGCTTGAGTGTCAGCAGCGTGCCCACGCCCACCTGAATGCCGTGCAGATCGTAAGACTCGCCGCGTTCCAGCGCCATCATCTCCCACATATGGGAAAAATAATGCTCCAGGCCCGACGCAGGGCGGGAGATTCCTGCATAGGCCATCGCAATGCCCGCGATGACCAGTCCCTCGGCGACGGCCTCCACCGCTTGCGGATCGCGCTGCGGAATGCCCGGGGCAGCCTCCATCACGCGTCGCACCGCTGCGCGCATCAGCTCCGCGATACTTTCACAGTAAAACTCACCGGTGACCAGGTGAGAAATGCGCCACTCGCACAGCGCGACGTATTTGGCCGCCATATCGCCCAAGCCCGCCCACAGCATGCGCATGGGCGCCTGACAGAGCACGTCGGTATCCAGCAGGATTCCAGAAGGCGCGTGGTTATAGAGCGAAACCTTTACGTGGTCCACCTCCATGGAAGAGGAATTGGACGCATACCCATCCATGGAGGGCGCGGTGCCCACTACGGCGCTGCGCACGCCCACCGCCCTGGCCATCACCTTGCCGATGTCGTTGATCACACCCGAACCCACCGCCAGAATCAGGTCACAACGGGGATCGTAGTGCATCACCGCGCTGCCCACTTCCCACTCGGCGGGCGAAATGCGCCCCTGTCCCGGAATGACGTAAAGGAAATGCGGGATGCCGGCATCGTCCAGCAATGCGCAGACGCGCTCGCCGGCGGCGGCATAGGTGTTGGCGTCGCATAGTACAAAGGGACGGGCACTGCCCAGTGCGGACAGCATCTCGGGAACGCGGTTCAGCACGCCCTGGCCGATGTTCAGATATTCCAGCGCGCATTCGTGGCGGCGTCCGCAAGCGCAATCGTAGCCACCGGGACGCGTCAACTCCTGTAGGGACAGCCTGTCAAAGCTCGTCATGTGATCCCCGTCTTTCTGCCGGTTTACACGGCGATTTTGGTCCATTTTCCGGTGCTGAAGCGATAGAGCGTAAAACTCAGCCGCATGTATTGATCAAAGATGATGCCGATCCACGCGCCCAGCAGACCCATTCCCAGCGGATAGCACAGCAGGTAGGACAGTATCGGCCGCACGAACATGATGCTGATGAAGGAAACCATCGCGACAAACTTGGTATCGCCCGCGCCTCGCAGGCATCCCGAGAACACCACCTGCGAAGTCTGCGCAAAGGTGACGACAGCGGTAATGTACAGCAGCGGCACGCCCGCCTCAATGATGTGCGCTTCTTGCGTAAACAGCCGCATGATGGGCACTGCACAGGTGACAAACACAATGCAAAGCACCGAAGAAATACACATGGCCAGCCGGTTGCCCACCTTGCCATAGATGATGGACAGATCCGGGCGCTTGGCGCCCAGCTCCTGCCCCACAAGCGACGCACAGGCCACCTGTAGACCATCGCCAAAGGTAAAGGACATGCTCATGGCGTTCATGGCGATCTGGTGAGTGGCAAAGGCGTCGGTTCCCAGACCTGCAATGATTTTGGCATAGGTGAAAAAGCCGACGCGCATAAATACCTGTTCTACCAGCGCCGAGGAAGTGATGGAGAACATGCTCTTGAGCGAGAATGTATCCATCATCCAGCTGCAGCGCATGCGCAGCGTCAGAAACCCATCGTGATAGAGCAGCGAGGCCACCGCGATGACGAGCGATACCACGGAGCCGATGACCGTGGCCAGTGCAGCGCCCGCGATGCCCATTCGGGGAAAGCCCAAGTTGCCGCCGATGAGCAGATAATTGAAGACCATATTGACAAAATTGGCCGCCAGGTTGGTCACCATGGAGATCTTGGTATTGCCCGCACCGCGCTGCGCGGCGTTGATGGTCATGGACAGTCCGTTGAATATCGTGCCCAGCATGATGATGCGAAAGTAGGTGGTGGCCATGTCGAGAATGTCGTCGCCCGCTCCGGCAAAGCGCATCATGGGCCGCGCAAAGGAAAAACCCGCAAAGCCAAACAGCAGGGAGATCACCGCCGAGATCAGTATGGAAAAGCGCAGGCATTGATTGGCATCCATGCGCTGCATCGCGCCCTTTCTGCGCGCGACGATGGCCGTGACGGACACGTTCAGGCTCATGATGATGGCCAGCACGATCATCTTTGGCTGATTGGTCAGGCCCACTGCGGCGATGGCCCCTGCGCCCAGCGAGGAGACCATGATGGTATCGATCACGCCAACCAGGCCGACCAGCACCGCCTCCAGCGTGGAGGGCCAGGCGATGCGGAAGGCCGTGGAGTAGATCTCTTTTGTAGACGGAATGGGCCCGCAGATCAGCTCCGGTTTGACCATATGTCTTGGAATGAAAAAGTTGCGCAATCGGCTGGGTTGTGACATGACGTGGTGAACCCCCTAATTTTCTCTTTTTTTCATTATAGACCATGCTGAATAAAAATGCAAATCGGCCCCGGAATGCGTCATGCGTTCCGGGGCCGATTTGCAAAAATTAAAGACTTTTTTTGAGATAAATCATGTCGATGAGGCGCTTGCCGCACTCCATCACTGGGTGATCGTAGTTCTCCACAAAAAAATTGGGCACACGGTAGGCATAGGTAAACCCGCAGGCGATATAAAAGGGCAGCGTGAGAGGGCTCTCGCCCGTGCCCACCAGCAGGGTGTCTGCCCGGCCGCGCCAGACCTCCTCTACGTGCTGGATCATGCGCCGTCCCAGGCCAGTGCGCTGCCGTTCTGGGCGGACCGCGAGATTTTTGATCTCCACCGTGCGGTTCCCCTCCTCCGTCACCACGCAGACGGCCTGTATCCTACCATCTTCCAGCGCATAGAGCGTGCCGCGCTCCAGGTAGCGGTCAATCATGCTCTCCTGTTCGTCGGCGAGCAGCAGCAGGTCCAGAACCCGCTTTTTGTCAGTTTTCAACTCAATGACGCGCATGCAGTTCTCCTCCTCACTCCATCGAAATGGCGTGCTCCGTGCCGTCGGGATCATCAGCGGTGACATAGAGCAGCTCGCTGCCCACGCGGCGCATGGATGCGACGCGCACACCCTCCAGCGCATTGCGCGCCTGGCCATCGCCGGTTTGAAAGCAGCACAGCGCGCTATCCGCGGCGCGCAGGTAGTAAACATCGCTGCCCAGCACGGCGACGCCGCTCGCGGCGTCCTGCATAGCCTGCAGCACCTCACCGGTGGCAAGCTCGAGACGAAATACGCCGTCCATATCCTCCATGCCTGTAAAATACACGGCATTGTTCGCGGCGTCCACATCGGCGCTGGCGGCGCCCATCAGCTCGGGCATCAGGCTCTCGGGGCAGGTAATCAGCGTATGGTCCTCGGCCGTCCAGGTGTTCCAGCCGTTCATACGGGCGACGTCAGCGTCGGAAAGGCCGAAGCAGGTCAGCGCCTGTCCACCGCTCAGCCCCGCTTCCGTCTGCACGTCGCAGTGAAACGTCGCTTCCCCAATGGTCAGCACATTCCAGGCATGGCTGCCATCTCCGGCGGTGACCACGACATTCTCTATCCCTGCCTGGTCCAGCAGAAAGCCGTAGGCATAGGCAAAGCCATAGTCCGTAGCGCGTCCCTGCGTCAGCGCACCGTAAATGCCCATATCCTCTGCGATGTAATCCAGGTGCACATTCTGCGCCAGCGTCTTATAGAGCGACAACGCGACGGCCAGCTGTGATTGTCCGGACGCAGCCTGTTCCAGAAGGCGCTGGACGGCGCTGTCCAGTTCCTGAACCTGTGCTGTCCGCATTTCAGCTTCCTCCGTCGAATAGATCAGGTTCAGCTGCCCATCCTCCGCGCGGGTGATGTCGCGCAGCGTGCCCCAGACGTTGCGGCTGATCAGCGCATGGCGCACAACCTCCAGCTGTTCGGCTGTGACGGTCATCTCCCCCAGATCCACGCTATCCTGCCCCGCCCGGACTGCGTCGGCCAGCAAC
Source organism: Christensenella sp. UBA7102 (assembly GCA_002492415.1). Taxonomy (GTDB): domain Bacteria; phylum Bacillota; class Clostridia; order Christensenellales; family UBA1750; genus Spyradocola. Next base: position 8,833 of record DKYK01000030.1, on the reverse strand, counting down.
ACATAGAGAGGCATCGAGAAATCCGGCTGGGCAGCGAGCGCAGAGGGCGGGCACTCGGGGTCGTAGGAGACATCGGTGACGAGCGCCTGCCCCTGCTGCAGCGCGGTCGGCTGCTGCACAGGCGCAACGGTGGGCGCGGGCGTGAGATCTGGCATGGGAATGGAGCCGCCGGAGATGGACTCGCTTAGGTGCGGCGCAGTGCAGCTGGTCAGCAGGATGCAGGCGCACAGCAGGGAGACGATACACATTTTTTTCATAGTTTATTCACCTCGATATGAGAGAAAGCGACGGACGAAAATTTGCGCTTTACGTCAGTCGCTTTCCAGAGATTCATTTTTAAATTTCCTTTTCTATCCTCATCAGAGCTTGTTGCTCTTGATCTCGACATTGGCCTCGGAAACCCACTGGTCCAGCTGCTTGTCATAAGCTTCGGACTGGGCGGAGGAGAGCATGCCGTCCATCAGGTCAGACTTGACATTCTCGAAGGGAACATCGCCTGCCGCCTTAGTGGACACGCGGCGGATGATGTGGTAGCCGAAATCAGAAGCGACAAGGCCTGTGGTCATGCCGTCCTCCGTCAATCCGTCACAGGCGGCGGTAAACTCCGCGACGAAGTAGGGATTGCCCACATAGGTCAGGTAGCCGTCTGCATAGTAGTCGTTGGCCATGCCGGGATCATCGCCGTACTCAGCGATGAGGGCGTCAAAATCCCCGCCGGCCTCGACTGCGGCCAGCGCAGCGTCGGCCTCTTCCTGAATGGTGGCCAAGAACTCCTCGCGCTTGGCGTCAGCAGTGGCGGCGACGGCTTCGTCGTCGTCAGCGCGCAGGTCCTTAAGCTCCTGCTTCTGCTCGTCCGTCAGCCCAATGAGGATGTGCTTGACGTAGAATGTGCCTTCGGGCACATAGTAGATGAGATAACCGTTGTCAAAGGCGTTGACAAAGGCGGCCAGGTCACCGTCGTAGGACTCCTTATTGGCGGCGACATTCTCCGCGTAGGTGAGCTTGGCCTGCTCCTCGGTGACGACGACATCCTTGGTCACATGCTCGTAGAGCTTGTTGCTGGGGATGGCTTCGATCTGCTGCGTCTTCATGTCCTCCAAAGAGGTGCCGTAGTTTGACAGATACGCCTCCACATCCTCCTTGGCCTGCGTCTCGGGATCATCGATGGTGTCGTCCTTTTCATATTCAGCCACCAGCGCGTCGATCTGGGTCTGGTACCAGTCGTCCACTTCCTTCTCGGCGGCAGCCTTTTCCTCGTCGGTCACCTGGTCAAAGCCCAGCTCGCGCACCTTCTGGTCGATAACCTTGTTCTCAACCATCTGATCGATGAAGCTCTCCTTGAGCTCAGCCAGCTGATCGGCAATCTCCGTGCTGTCCTGCGTATAGCCGTACAGCGAGAGGAACGCGTTGAATTCCTCGTCGAACTGCGCCTTGGTGATGGTCTCGCCGCCAACCGTGGCCACCGTGATTTTCTCCGGATTGACCGTCACCAGCGAGCAGCCGGCAAGCGTCATGACCGCAAGGCACACGGCCAGGAGCTTAACAAACTTCTTCATCGTAACTCTTCCTTTCTTCTTCACGGGCAAAACATTCCCATGTTGTAAGCACTTGCTTATTATACACGATATGATTTGCGGATGCAAATAATATTCTGTAACGATTCTTTGAACACGGCACCGCCCGCCGTCAGTTCTCTTCCATCTGCACAAGCAGCTGCTCCAGCGCGTCCACCGCCAGCTCCATCAGCTCCTCCGGTTCTCCTTTTCGATCCAGCACCAGCATGGTTGCCGTGCCCGCCTGCTGCAGCACGAGCCGGGTCTTCTTCGCGCGGTTGAGCGCCCGAACCAGGCGCGCACCGTCGACCTTGGCATAAGGCGAGAAGCGCAGCGTCAGCTTTCCCGCGCGCAGCAGCACCATTTCCACACCCAGATGCGCAGCCAACGACTTGAGCAATGCGATCCACAGCAGGTGCTCGGCTTCGGGCGGCACGTCGCCAAAGCGGTCAATCAGTTCGTCCATCACGTCGCGCCAATCCTCTCGGTTTTCGATGGCGGCGATGCGCTTGTAGACCTCCATGCGCACCTGATCGCCCTGTACAAATTCCATGGGCAGATAGGCGTCCACGCGCAGCTCCACCTTAGTTTCGATGTCGGTGGCAAGGCCCGCTTGACCGCGCAGTTCATTTACGGCTTCCTCCATTAGCTTGCAGTACAGGTCGTAGCCCACGTCGGACAGCTGGCCGTGCTGCTGGCTGCCCAGCAGATTTCCCGCGCCGCGGATCTCCAAATCGCGCATCGCGATCTTAAAGCCCGAGCCAAACTCCGTAAATTCGCGGATGGCGGAGAGCCGCTTTTCCGCGACCTCGGTCAGCGCTTTATCGGGCGGCACGGTCAGATAGCAGTAGGCAAGGCGGTTGCTGCGGCCCACGCGTCCGCGCAGCTGATAGAGCTGCGAAAGCCCGAAGCGGTCGGCGTCGCAGACAATCATGGTGTTGGCAGTGGGCACGTCCAGGCCGGACTCGATGATGGTGGAACAGACCAGCACGTCGAACTTGCCCTCGTAAAAGTCCAGCATCACGTCCTCGAGGCTGTTTTCGCGCATCTGGCCATGGCCAATGGCCACGCGCGCCTCGGGCACGAGTCTGCAGATGTGGTCGTAGAAGCGCTCGATGGAGCGCACACGGTTGTAGAGCAGGTACACCTGCCCCTTGCGCTGCAACTCGCGCAGGATTGCGTCGCGGATGAGCGCGTCCGAGTACTCCAGCACGTAGGTCTGCACGGGATAGCGCTCTTCGGGCGGAGTTTCCAGCAGCGACATGTCCCGGATGCCCACCATGGACATGTGCAGCGTGCGCGGGATGGGCGTTGCGGACAGCGTGAGCACGTCCACCTGGTTTTTGAGCTGCTTCAGCTTTTCCTTGTGCGCCACGCCGAAGCGCTGCTCCTCGTCGATGACGACCAGGCCCAAATCCTTGAAACGCACATCCTTGCCCAGCAGCCGGTGGGTGCCGATGAGAATGTCAATTTTACCCTCGCGCAGCTGCTCGAGGATATGCTTCTGCTCCTGCGGTGTGCGGAAGCGCGAAAGCATCTCGATGCGCACGGGGAAGTGCTTAAAGCGCTTTTTGACGGATTGGAAGTGCTGTTGGGCCAGCACCGTGGTGGGCACGAGAAAGGCCACCTGCTTGGAATCCATCACGGCCTTGAATGCCGCGCGCACGGCGACCTCAGTTTTTCCGTAGCCCACGTCGCCGCAC
>DKYK01000030.1:0-5276 GCA_002492415.1 Christensenella sp. UBA7102 | reverse complement strand
GCCGCACAGCAGGCGATCCATGGGATGGGGCTGCTGCATATCCGCCTTGATCTCGGCGATGCACTGCAGCTGATCCGGCGTCTCCTCGTAGGGAAAATCGTCCTCAAAGTCGCGCTGCCAAGGGGTGTCGGGCGAGAAGGCGAAGCCCGGCGTCGCCTGGCGCGCCGCATAGAGCCTGATCAGCTCATCGGCCATCTCCATGATCTCGTGCTTAACGCGGGATTTGGAGCGCTGCCACTCCGAGCCGCCCAAGCGGTTGAGCTTGGGCTGTTTATTCTCCATGCCGATGTACTTCTGCACGCGGTCGAGCTGATCCGTGGGGACGTAGAGCGCGTCAGAACCCTGATACTGGATGTGCAGATAGTCGCGCGTCTTGCCCTCCATGGTCATGCGCACGGTGCCGGTGTACACGCCGATGCCGTGGCTCTCATGCACCACGTAGTCGCCCACCTTCAGATCTGTAAAGGCCTGAATTTTCTGCCCCGCCTTATGGCGGCGCCGAGCGGCGCGCTGGCGCGTGGTGCCGAAAAGATCCTGGTCGCCCAGCACCGCAAAGCCCGCCTCGGGCAGCTCAAAGCCGCGGGTCAGACCGATGGGCAGCACGGCCATCTGCCCAGGGCCAAGGGCTGCAGGCTCTTCCTCAAAGGCGACGGACAGACCGCGCTCGCGCAGCGTCTCGGCCAGGCGCTCGCCGCGTGCGCGTCCGCCCGAGAGCATGGCCACGGACAGGCTCTTGCCGCGGTAGAGCTCCAGCTGCTCGATCAGCAGCGCGTTCTGCCCCTGCAGGTCGGGCGTCTGCCGGGATTCAATGGTGCATAGCGCGCTCAGACGCACGTCGGCAAGGCCCACCTGCAGCATGCCCAGAATCGCACAGCAGCGCTTTTCCAGCATGTTTGGAATGCTGTCCCAGCCCTCCATCAAGCGCTGCTGGCCCGGAAATCCCTCGCCGCGCTCCAGCGCGCTCTCCAACCGGGCCGCAAACTCCAGCCCCATGTTCTGGGCGCGCTCCTTTACGCGGGCGTATTCGTCCAGAATCACCAGCTCGGGGTCGAAATAGTCGCTGAAATACGCAGGCTCTTCATACAAATAGGGAATAAAGTTCTCCAACGCCTCCGTACGGCGTCCCTGGCGCAGGTTTTCCACGACCTCTTGCCTGCGACCGGATGCATCGGCGCGCCGCGCGACAACGCCGTCCTCTTCGTCGCTCAGCCAGGGAAGATCCGATTCTGCGTTCTTTTGTGAAGGCGCAGGGCGGCTTGCAAGGCCGCTGAGCTCTGCATCGAGCAGTGCGGCGGCACGCTGCATCTGCGCGAGACTGGCGACGGCCTCGGTGGCTGGGTGGACTTCGCAGGGCTCGTCGGTGGGTGCGGAGCGCTGCGTCATCACGTCCAGCTCACGCACAGAATCCACCTCGTCGCCGAACAATTCGACGCGGTAGGCGGTGAGCGCCTGCACGGGGTAGACGTCGAGTATACCGCCGCGCACCGCAAACTGCCCGCGGCCTTCCACCTGGTCCTGGCGCTCATAGCCCATGTCGGCGAGCAAGCGCGCCGTGTGCTCCAGGTCCAGTTCATCGCCTGATTCAATGCGCAATAGCGCGGCGGCAAAGTCTGCACAGGGCATCAGCGGCGTGAGCAGCGCCTCAACAGGCGAGACGATCGCCTGCACCTCTTCTGTGAGCAACCGTCCCAGCACAGCGATGCGGCGGTGGATGAGTTCGCGGCTTTCAGCCGCCATATGATAGAGCGTCATGTCCCGCGCAGGAAAGTACAGCGCAGGTACGCCGATTCGCGTCAGGTCCTCCGCCATGCGCAGCGCCGACTGCTCGGAGGGTGTGATGATGAGCGTGCGCCGCCCAGCACTCAACGCGCCCGCAACCACAGTCTTGGCCCCCTCGCTCAGGCCAAAGGCCGCGGCGGGCTTTCCCTTGGAGCGGTCGATGGCGGCGGCCAGATCGCGGTAGCCCTTGACCTTGCGCAACGGCTGCAAAAACAGATCGGGTATCATATACTCCCTCCTCCTTCTCCCAAAAACGCCTTGTGCCGCAGCACCCGAAAGCGGGGGCTGCGGTTGAGGCCGAATATACTGCCGAAGCGGCGTTTCTTGCCGCCCTTCACCCTTCAGTCCACCGAAGGCGATCGGCTTCCCGCAAGGGGAATCTAAAATTCGTACTCCACCAGCTCGCAGTTGCCCGCGAGGTAATCGAAGTACTCGCCATCCGTCATGCTGACAAAATAGCTGCGAATGGCGCGGCTGACGGCGCCATGGCAAACAAGAAGCACGTCGCGCTGATCTGCGCGCAGTTCATCCAGCAGCGAGTAGACGCGGTGCACCACGTCAAACGCGCTCTCGCCGCCACCCTGCCGGAGCGGGGCCTGACGGCGCTGCTGCCTGAAACTCTCCTCCGCGCGATCCAGTCCATCAAACGAACCAAAATCCTGCTCGATGATGCGTGCGTCAATCTCAATGGGCAGCGCAATGCCGCTCTCCTCCAGCAAAAGCTGCGCCGTCTGCCGGGCACGCATCAGGGGCGACGCAATGACTCGCTCCAAATGCACGCCGCGCAGCTGCACAGCCGCCGCCCGTGCCTGCGCGACGCCCGCTTCATCCAGCGGAATGTCCGCGCGGCCGCAGACGCGGTTCTGGACGTTCCACTCCGTCTGGCCGTGGCGAATTACATAGAGCTTAGCCATTGTACTTCGCCATCGCTTTTTCCGTGCCATTTTGGATGATTTCCTTGACCGCATCCGCCGCGCGCAGAAAGGCGTCAAACATGGTTTGCTGCTGTTCCTTTGGGTAGCGACCCAGCACATAATCGGCCAGATCATAGCCGGGATGGTCAGGCTTTCCGATGCCCACGCGCACGCGTGGAAAGGTTTGCTGGCCGGTGAGCCCGATGACAGAGCGCATGCCGTTGTGCGTGCCCGCGCTGCCCGCAGCGCGCACGCGCAGCTTGCCTGCCTCCAGGTCCACGTCGTCATAGACGACGATGAGATTCTGCGGCCTGACCTTGTACCAATTCATCAGCTGCACAACGGCCTCGCCCGAAAGATTCATATAGGTCTGCGGAGCGGCCAGTATGACGCGCTCCCCGCCGACGCTGCCCTCGCCCACCAGCGACTTGCAGCGCAATTTGGTGATGGGGGTGTGCAGCTGGGTGCTCAGTATGCTCAACACATCAAAGCCTACGTTGTGACGGGTGTGTTCGTATTTTTTATCGGGATTTCCGAGCCCTACCACCACGTACATTACAGCTTTCCCTCCGCCTTGCGCGCCTCTACCCAGCCTTCCAGGTTGCGCTGGCGTTCGCGCGCAATGGCCAATGCGCCGCCCGGCACGTCCTCGGTAATGGTAGAGCCTGCGGCAATGTATGCGCCCGCTTGGACGGCGACCGGCGAGACGAGGTTGACGTTGCAGCCGATAAAGGCGCCGTCGCCCACCGTCGCGCGATACTTGCGCTTGCCGTCATAATTAGAAAACACCACGCCGCAGCCCAAATTGATATTTTTACCCAGGTCCGCATCGCCCACATACGTCAGATGTGAGACTTTGGTGCCGTCGCCGATGTTGGAATTCTTGATTTCCACAAAGTCTCCGATGCGGCAATGGTTGCCCACGCACGCCTTGGGGCGCAGGTAAGCGTTAGGTCCGACGGTGGTATGGCTGCCTACTCGGCAATCGATGAGCACGGAGGCCTCAACCGTGGTTGCATCGCCGACAACCGCGTTGCTCATGCGGCAGTGGGGCAGCAGGGTACAATCGCTGCCGATAACGGTATCGCCCTGCAGCGTGCATCCGGGGTGGACGACGGTGTCCTGCCCGATGGTCACGGCATCCTCAATATATGTATGGTCCGGATCGATGATCGTGACGCCGGCGCGCATCAATCGCTCGTTGATGCGGCGCTGCATGACCTTTGTGGCCTGAGACAGCTGCACCCGATCGTTGATGCCCATGCAGTCCTCCATCGGCACGACGATGGGCTCGATGCGCAAGCCGTCTGCTCGGAGAATGGACACGACGTCCGTCAGGTAGTACTCGTGCTGGTTGTTGTCGTTCCCAATGCGCGGCAGCGCGGAGAGCAGCGCGGAAACGCGGAAGCAGTAAACCGAGGCGTTGATTTCCTTCACACCCAGCTGCTCCGCCGTGCAGTCGCGGTGTTCGACAATGGCGGAGACGGCGCCCGTTTCGTCGCGCAGCACGCGGCCGTAGCCGGTGGGGTCGCCCGCGACCGCGGTGAGCATCGCGCCTGCGGCGCCGGTCTCTACCGCATCGCGCATGCGCTCAAGATCGGTCACGCGCAGCAGCGGCATGTCGCCTGCCAGTATGAACACCAGGCCGTCGGCTGGGATGAAGGGCTGCGCGCTCATCACGGCATGGCCGGTGCCCCAGCCGGTGGATTTATCCTGCACGGCAAAGTCCACGGTATCGCTCAGGTGTGCGCGCACGCACTCCGCCGCGTGGCCAACCACGACCACGGGGCGCTCCACGCCCAGCGCGCGGACGGTGCGGATCGGATAGTCCACCATCGCGCGGCCACAGAGGGTGTGCAGCACCTTATGGACCTTGCTCTTCATGCGCGTGCCCTCGCCCGCAGCCAGTATGATCGCCGTCGTGTTCATCAGCAAACGCTCCTTTATCGCATTTTAGCTTTCTTATTTTACCAGCAATGCGCAGGCAATGCAAGAGCGCGCAGTCTCCACCCTTCCCCCTGCGCCCCGCTCACTCGCCGCAGCTGTCGTCGTCTCCGTATCCGGTTTCATCAGCCTTTTCCGGGCGCTTTGCCTCGGAGATGGATGCGGTTATGCGCTTTTCCTCCGGCACGCCGTCGCGCTCCATCTTCTCGGCGATCGCGGCGCGCACATAAGCGGCCAGGCTCAAGCCTGCGTCCTTTGCGGCCGCTGTAACTACGGCACGCTCGCCCTGCAGCACATTGATAGCCAGCGGCTCATAAGTCTTGGCCGCGTACTTCTTGTTTGCACGGAGTCTTGCTTCTGATGCAGGCACTTTTCTTCCCCCTTTTTATCAAAATTGCCTCGACATCGTAATATGTATATGGCATCATTTCGTTAAACAAGGAAAAGATCCGGTCTCCGCCCTTGCACTCCTCTCCCTCGCTTCAGCTGTCGTCGTCTTCGCCCTCGTTTCCATCAGCTTTTTCCGGGCGCTTTGCCCCGGAGATGGATGCGGTTATGCGCTTTTCCTCCGGCACGCCGTCGCGCTCCATCTTCTCGGCGATCGCGGTGCGCACATAAGCGGCCAGGCTCAAGCCTGCG
>DKYK01000086.1:39255-48040 GCA_002492415.1 Christensenella sp. UBA7102 | reverse complement strand
CTCCCAGCTGAGCTATGCTCCCGATTTGCGCCTTGCTCCGGTTTTCACCGCAACTCTCGGCGACGAAATTTATTATACTATACCCCCTATCCTTTGTCAACACTTTTTTTGCTTCCGCTGCAACTTTTTGCCAAGCCCGCCTGGGCACAGATAAAAGGCGCGGAAAATGGGGGTTCCCCATTCGTCCGCGCCCCGGTCTCACTGCGCCGGAATCATGTCGCGCAGCACCTTCAGCCCTTCGATGTATTGCACGTCGTTGTCGTCGTTGCACAGCAGCGGGTTGTTCTTGAGCTCATCGGGCTGCTCCACCACGATATCGGGTTCCAGTCCCTCGCCGTGCCAGTTGCGCCCCAGCGGCGAGTAGACACGCACCGTGGTGATGTGCACGCCGGAACCGTCCGCATCCACGGTGTAAGTGCTCTGGCCCACCGCCTTGCCAAAGGTCGTGGCGCCTACGATGGTCGCCGCGCCGTAGTCCTGCAGCGAAGCGATGAGCACCTCCGAAGCGCTCGCGCTGTTTTCGTCGCACAGCACGACCATGGGCAGCCCGATGTTGTACGCGTCGGACTTGTACTCATTGCGATTGCCGCTCCGATCCTCTGTGTAGAAAATCAGACCTTCGGGCAGCAACAGGTCGGCAATGGGCTGCAGTATGTTGTCCGCGCCGCCGCCGTTGCCGCGCAGATCGAGCAGTATGCCCGTTGCACCGTTCTTGCGTCCGTATTCAATGGCCTCCTTGAATGCCTTGTCCGCGTTGGTGGAGAAGCTGGACAGCGTAATGTGCAGTACGCCGTCGTCCAGCAGCCTGTACTCCACGTCGACGACGTCCACCTTGCGGCGCGTCATGGTATAGCTCTGCTCCGTTTTCTCCTCACCGCGCAGCACCGTCATGGTCAGTTCTGTGCCCTCCTCGCCGCGCACGAGCGCCGTGACGTCGGTCGTGGGCATGCCCACGATGTTCTCCCCATTGACCGCATACAGCTGGTCGCCCACCTGCAGGCCGCTCTCGCTGGCCGGGCTGTCCGGATAGATGCGCGTAAGCACCATCATGCCGCTGTCCGGATCGGTGGTAAAAGTCGCGCCAATGCCCACATATTGGCCGGAATCACTCTCTTCCATCGCCTCCATGCTCTCAGTATCCATATAAAAGGAATAGGGATCCTCCAGCAGCGCCACCATGCCGTAAGCGGCGTTTTCAATCAATGCCTCGTCGCTTACGTCGTCCACGTACACGGTTTTGATGAGGTTGAGTATATTGTCCAGCTTGCCGTACTTTTGCAGCAGTGCGTATTCGTCCTGCGAAATGGTGACCGTATCGCCGCTCCCCAGCCGCACGGCCGACGCAATCAGCAGCGTCGCGCCCGAGGAGATCAGCCCCGTCACCAGCACGAGCACCAATGTGTATACGATGATGGGCAATGCCTTTTTCATAATTTTTTCCTCCAAATAAAAATTCAGGGAGCGCACCGACGCTCCCCATTATTTTATACCCTAGGCGTTCTTTTGTCCATCATTTACTCGCCCGAGCATGCGAAGCATTTTAAACGTAATGGCGTCGTCAAATGCGCGCAAATCCAGACCCGTGACGCGCTGCACCTTGTCCAGCCGGTAAACCAGCGTGTTGCGATGGATGTAGAGCTGGCGCGCGGCCTCCGACACATTCAAGTGGCATTCAAAGAGCTTATCGATGGTCTGCACCATTTCCTCGTTGAATATGCGGGCGTTCTTCTTGTTGAACAGCACCTCGTAATAGCGCCGCGCCAGATCCTGCGGAATCTCGCACATAAAGCGTTCGATGAGCAACTCCCGGTAGCTGTACACACGACTGCCGGGACGGAAGGTGCGGCCGATCTCCATCGCCCTGCGCGCTTCCCGGAGCGAGACGCTCATCCTGCCCAATGTGCTCTGCATCTCGCCGATGCCCGCCATGAGCTTGGCGCCGGTCTCCTCATAGGCCGTCTCCATCACCGCCATAACCAGCTCCTTCAGCTCGTCATAGTGTGTGCTTTCCATGGAGCGCAGCAGCACCGTGCTGTTGCGGCCCACCGATACCACCATGTCGTTTGCGGACCCGGAAAACACTTCGCGCAGCGTGCTCTCCACTTCCTGTGCTTCGCCCACGCTCTGGAACAGCACCGCGCAGCGCGGCCGCTCCAGATCCAACCCAAATTCCGGCACGATGGACTCCAGTTCCGTGCCGTCCAGCCCGTCCAACAGCACCTTGCGCAGCACCTCGTCGCGATCCATATCCCGATCGACAGCGCGCAGCAGCATGGTGAGCATCGCGCCGGCCATCTGCAGAATCTGCTCACCCACGGGCACATAATCGGGCACGCCCACTACCATACCCCGCACGCTCAGCTTGAACAGCTTCATCGAGCCAAGTCGCGCATAGCCCCCCTCCCATTTCAGCGACGCGATCTCCTCTTCGCGCACCTCAACAGGAGTGGAGGGAAAGACCTGCTCGCCGCTTGCCGTATAGACGGAAATGGGCAGGTCGATGCTGGAAAGAGCTTTTTCGATCTGTGAATAGGAGCGCTTATCGATTCTCATGGTTTAACCTCGCAGTATAGGACTTCTCGTTGCGAAAAAGTCGCCATGACAGCTTTGAACTGCCATGGCGACCTGTATTGCGAACGATTAGCGGTTCAGAATGGTGGCCTCGGTATCCACATCGAAGAAGTGCAGACGGTTGGCGTCAATGCCGATCTTGATGCGATCGCCGGCTCTGGAGGTGGAGCGGGCGTCAACGCGAGCGATGAAGGGAATACCGGTGTCGACGGTCTTGAGGTAGAGGTAGGTCTCAGAACCCATCAGCTCAACGACTTCGACGTCCGCATCAATGATGCTGTCGGGAGCGTTGTTCAGGAACAGTTCTTCGTCGTGCAGGTTCTCGGGACGGATGCCCATCTTGACGGTCTTGCCAACGTACTCGGCATCGACCAGCTTCTTGACCTTGCCCTCGGGCACCTTGATGACGTTCTCACCGAACACGGCAACGACATCACTGCCGCGGCGCTCGAGCTTGACATCAAAGAAGTTCATCTGCGGAGATCCAATGAAGCCCGCGACGAACAGGTTGGACGGATAGTCGAACACGTTCTGGGGGGTATCCACCTGCTGAATGAAGCCATCCTTCATAACGACAATACGGGTGCCCATGGTCAGAGCCTCGGTCTGGTCGTGGGTAACGTAAATGAAGGTGGTCTGCAGACGATGATGCAGCTTGGTGATCTCGGTACGCATCTGAACACGGAGCTTGGCGTCCAAGTTGGACAGAGGCTCATCCATCAGGAAGACCTTGGGCTCACGGACGATGGCACGGCCCAGCGCGACGCGCTGACGCTGACCACCGGACAGAGCCTTGGGCTTACGGGTAAGCAGGTGCTCAATGTCCAGGATCTTGGCGGCTTCCTTGACGCGGCGATCGATCTCCGCCTTGGGAGTCTTGCGCAGCTTCAGGCCGAACGCCATGTTGTCATAAATGGTCATATGCGGATACAGAGCGTAGTTCTGGAAAACCATCGCGATATCGCGATCCTTGGGGGCCACATCGTTGACCAGCTTGTCGCCGATGTACAGCTCGCCGTCGGAAATCTCCTCCAGGCCGGCGACCATGCGCAGGGTGGTGGACTTGCCGCAGCCGGAAGGTCCGACCAGAACGATAAACTCCTTATCCTCAATTTCGAGGGTGAAGTCAGATACAGCCGTTACGCCGCCGGCGTAGATCTTATAGATGTGCTGCAAGGAAAGGCTTGCCATGGTGAACTACCTCCTACTTTTCTCAATGACGTGTCGTTTCGTCATCTGAACTACTAAAATCATTATATATGTTAAAATTGAATTTATCCATTGTTTTTTTGCACAAATTCCTCTATTTTTTTTGCGCGAATTGAACGGACTTTAGACAGTTTCCCGTGATGTGGAACATCTCTTACATTTTTATTACATCCATGTTACGTTTGACGCATTGCCGTAACCGGAGAAACGCCAGCGGCCCGCATCGCGGGATACACGCCCGAGGCCGCGCCCACCATGCAGGAAAACGCCACCGCGCACGCCATCACCCAGAGCACGGGCTGCGCCTGGATGCCGATGATGCGCTCTCCCGCGCTGGTCAGTCCGAGCCCCGTCAGCATACCCAGCGCGGCGCCCAGCGCCCCGTAGAGCGCCGATTCGCACACGAACTGCGCAAAAACCTCGGCGTCCCGCGCGCCCAAGGCCTTGCGCACACCGATCTCTCTGCGCCGCTCGCGCACGCTGGTGAGCATCACATTCATCACGCCCACGCCGCCGGTCAGCATGCAAATGATGCCGATGACCACCAGCACCGTCGTCACAATGCGCACAATGCGCTCTGCCGAGGCGATCTGCTCGGCCATGGAGGTCACCACAAAGCCGTCGCCCGCGGCATGCGCGCCCTTGAGCGCCGTCTTTGCCTGCGCGGCCGCCGCGCCCACCGTCACGTCCTGGGCGCGCACCACGATTTCATCCACCGTCTCCGAACCCGTCAGCTGTTGATAGGTGGACAGCGGCACATAGGCCTTGGGCTTGCCTGCGTCCGACCCAAAGTACTCCGAATACTGTGTGCGGATGACGCCCACCACAGTATAGCTGTGCTCGCCCAGCGTGATGCGCTGCCCCAGCCCCTCGTCCGCGCCGAACAGCTTTTCCTCCAGTATATCCTCAATCACTGCCGTGCGCAATAGCTTTTCGTCGTCCAGCGCCATCAAAAACCGGCCGGAAGCCAGCGCCAAATTCTCAACCCCCATGTAGTCGCTGTTGGTGGCAATGAGCGCGCACGGCGTCTGTGCTGCGCCCTGGCTGGCGCGCACCGCGTCGTAGCGCATGGGCGCCACCGCGCTGCCTACCGTGCGCAGCGTCTGTGCGTCCTGCGCGGTCAGCCGCGTTTGGTTGCCCGGATTTTCATTGATCCAGATCCGGTCTACGCCAAAGCGGTCCATCTCCTTGTTGACCTCGTTTACCGCCGCTGTTCCCAACGAACCGATGGCGATGCACGCCCCCACCCCGATAGACAGCCCGAGCACCGTCAGCAGTGCGCGCACCGGGTTGCCCCGCAGCGACTGCGCCGCCGCCCGCACGACGTCCTGCAGCTTCATTTCACCCTCACTCCTCTCCCGTCACCACCATCGTGCCCACCGGCGGGCCTGAGAGTAGCTGTGCATAGCTTTCGGTGCACATGCCAACCTCTACCGGCGTCTCCGCCACGCCCGTCTCCGTGCGGCACAGCACGGTTCCCTCCTTAGAAATGGCCTGCAGCGGCACAGACGGCCCGCTGCAGGCCTGCACCGTCACCGTCACATCCACGCGCATGCCTGCGCACAGCGCCCGCTGCGCGCGAAGCGTCTCCAGCGTCAGTACGTATTGCGCCGCAGCCTCTGTGGAGGGTTGAATGCGGACAATGCGCGCGTCATAGCTGCGCTCGCCTCGCCGCACTATCGCGCTCTGCCCCTCGTATAGCTCTTCTTTTACGCTCTCGGGCACCAGCGCCGTGACGCACAGCTGCTCCGAACCCAAGCTGCCCAAGGCCATGCCCGGCGCGGTCTGCATGCCCTCGTAGGCCGACAGCGTCACCACCTGTCCGTCCGCCGGCGCTCGCACCGTACACAGTTCCATCAGCTCCTCCTGCGCCTGAACGCTGCCGTCCGCTTCCGCGCCCTGCGCCGAGGCCCAGTAGGCCTGCGCGCCCTGCGTAGGCAGGCTCAGCTGGGCCACCGCCTGCCCCTTGCGCACTGAATCGCCCTCCTCAATGAACAGGCGCTCCACAACGCCCGCCATGCCCGGCGTCAGCGCGTAGAGCTGCGCATAGCTCACCGTGCCCACCGCCTCAATTTTTTCCGTCAGATCGCGCACCGTCACCGCTTCCAGCCGATAGCTGGGCTCCGTGTGTCGCGTCAAAATCAGCGCCGCGCACGCCGCGAGCGCAAGAAGCACCGTCATCGCCTTTTTCATCGCACAAACCCCCATCCCAAGTACGGCTATTTTGCTTCTTTTTCACGCGCTTCATTCCCGGCCGCGGCAAGGATTATTTGCATCCGATGCCAAAAAGGTGTATACTGGTTTCATCCAGAAAAAAATACATCCTTATCGGAGGTAGTTCACCATGAAGATTGTCAAATTGGAGACGCTGCGCCTGCCCGAATTCCCGCTCAGCTGCTTTTTGCTCGTTCACACGGACTGCGGGCTGATCGGCCTTGGCGAATCCACCAACCAGGCCGGCACCATCGAGGGCGCCGTACACGATTTTCTCGCCCCCATCGCGCTGGGGCAGGACGCGCGGGACATTGAAAAGCTGTGGAACCGCCTGTATTCCCAGGCCAACTTCCAGGGCTGCGCGGGCGCCGAGCTGCGCGCGTTGTCGGCGCTGGACATCGCGCTGTGGGACCTGCTGGGCAAGGCGACGGGTCTGCCCGTCTACCGGCTGCTGGGCGGCAAGGTACGCGACAGCGTGCCCATCTATAACACCTGCGGCAGCCACGGCGGCTATCGCACCGGCCGCATGGACGACCAGTGGTTTATGCAGGACGCCGGAACTCTGGCCGAAGATCTGCTCAAAAGCGGCATTCACGCGATGAAAATCTGGCCGTTGGACGGCCTTTCCGCGCCCATGCAGGGTCAGCACCTGCTCAAAAGCGACCTGATGCGCGGCCTGGAACCCTTCCGCAAGATCCGCGCGGCGGTGGGCGGCGAGATGGAGATCGCGGTGGAATGCCATTCCTGCTGGAACCTGCCCACCGCCATCCGCATCGCGGACGCGCTGCAGGAGTTCAACATCAAGTGGCTGGAGGACCCCATCATGGTGGACAACGTGGACAATCTGGCCGCGCTGCGTCAGAAGGTCAACGTGCCGATTCTGGCCAGCGAGCGGCTGTTCACGCGCATGCAATACCTGCCGCTGTTCCAGGCGCACGGCACCGACATCGTGATGGTGGACCTGAGCTGGACGGGCGGGCTTACCGAGGGCAAGAAGATTGCGGCGCTGGCCGACGCCTACCGTCTGCCCGTCACCACGCACAACTGCGGCGGCCCCGTGCTCACCCGCGCCTGCGCGCACTTCAACCTTTCCACCATCAACACCATCCAGCAGGAGACGGTGCGCGCCATCTACCGTACCTTCCCCGACCTGATCTGCACCGACATCGGCATTGAAAACGGCCGCATTTACGTGGACGACGCGCCCGGCCTGGGCGTGGAATTCCGGCCCGAAGTGTTTGAACGGACGGATGTCGCACGCCGCGAAAGCACAATTTAGGAGGAAAAATGAAGCCCATCCAGCTGTTGAACGAAGAAAACTTTGCGCAGGAATACCGCCGCATCGCGCTGCCTGCGCTGGACGCCCGCCGCACGGCCTTTCGCCACTCTCCCACGCCTGGAATTGAGCTGAACTGCACGCTTTACCGCGCCAAAGATCCCCGCGCACTGACGGTCATCAGCCACGGTTTTACCGAAAGCGGTGAAAAATTCGGCGAAGTGGCCTGGCTTTTTCTGCAGCAGGGCGTGAGCGTATTGTGCTACGATCACCGCGGCCACGGCCGCTCCACGCGCGAGATCGACGATCCCGGCACCGTCTACGTCCATCACTTTGACGACTACGTGCGCGACCTCGCAAGCCTTGTCATGGCCGTGCGCAAACGTCTGCCTGAGGCGGCCACGCTCTTCCTCTACGGCCACTCGATGGGCGGCGGCATCGCGGCGCGTGCGCTGGAATTGTACCCCGACCTTTTCGCAAAATGCGTACTCAACGCGCCCATGATCGCCCCGGCAACCGATGGCCTGCCTCTTTGGCTGAGCAAGGGTATGGCTGCATTTTTCCTGCTGGCCGGACAAGGAAAGAAGCGCTTTTTCGGCCACAAACCCTACTGTCCGAACGAAGATTTTGACACCAGCTGCACCACCTGCCGCACGCGGTTTGACTACTACGCGCAGCTGCGCCGCGACACGCCGGAGTACCGCACTTCCGCCGCGTCCTACCGCTGGATCTGGGAATCGCTGCGCAATTACGACCGCCTGATGCAGATAAAAGCGCTGCGCGCCATCCGCACGCCCACGCTGATTCTGCGCGCGCAGTTGGAAAGCAGCGTGCGAAACGAGGCCATCGAGCGCTTTGCAAACGCCGTTTCCTGTGCGGAAATGGTGGAAATTCCCGGCGTTAAGCACGAAATTTATCGCTGCAAAAACGCCGATCTCCTGCCCTATTTTACCCGGATTTTTGAATTTCTTCAGCTGTAGAACAGGGCACGCCCGGCAAAAAAGCAGCGAAACGCACCCCAAAAGAGAGTGTGTTTCGCTGCTTTTTATCAGCAGTTTTGTCCTGATTTTTACTACATTTCCCGCGTCGTACATCGCCGAAAGACCTGCAGGCCCTCCTCCTGCCCGGCATAGGAAAAGCCCAGGCTGTGCAGCAGCGCCAGCGATGCGGCGTTGCGCGGGTCGGCTTCGGCGGCGAGCGCAGGAATCCCTCTGCGCTCAGCCTCCGCAATCAGCGCACAGCCCAGCTCCGTGCCGTACCCCTGTCCGCATTTGTCGGAGCGCAGCACCCAGCCCAGTTCCCAGCTGCCCTCGTCAAAGGGATGAAAGATCACGTGCCCGATGACTTCGCCCGTGGCGCTCTCCTCCACCGCCCAGACAAGGGGTTCGGGGCGCAGGGCGCAGCTGAGCAGGAAATCGCGCGTCTGCTGCGCAGTAAAGGGCGGCTCGATGTAGCGCATGGTGCGCGCGTCGCCAAGGTACACAGCGGCGTCGCGCTCGTCCCCGGGCGCAAAGG
>DKYK01000086.1:20383-39044 GCA_002492415.1 Christensenella sp. UBA7102 | reverse complement strand
GCGCTCGTCCCCGGGCGCAAAGGGGCGCACGAGCAGGCGGGGCGTCGTCAGCTTCAGCATCCGCGCTCCTTCATAAAGCGCTCAACCTGCGCGCGCGTAGGCAGCGAGGGCTGCGCGCCCAGCCGGGTGGCGGCCAGCGCGCCCGCGGCGCAGCCATAGCGCACCGCCGCGCGGATGTCGCCGCAGCGCAGGTATTCCAGCGTCATAGCGCCGGTGAAGGTGTCGCCCGCTGCGGTGGGATCGACGGCTTCGATCTTGAAGGAGGGCATCATCTCATCCACACCGCCGCCCAGCACGTACGCGCCGCGCGCGCCCATCTTGATGACCACGTACTTCGCGCCGCTGCGCTCCAGCAATGCCTCCGCCGCCGCGCGGGTCTGCGCCACAGTCTCTACGGGCAGGCCGGTCAGCGCGGTGGTTTCGGTCTCGTTGGGGCTGAGGATGAGCAGCGAGCGCACGTCCTCCACCGGGAAGGGCTGCGCGGGACCGGCGTCCAGCACCACGGGTACGCCCTTTTGCTGCGCAAGCTCGCTTGCCCGGAGCACGATGCGCTGTGGGATCTCCAGCTGCATCATCACCGCGTCAAAGTCGCGGGCGAACATCTCGGGCAGGTCCTGCTCCCGGATGCACTGGTTCGCGCCGGGGAAGACGATGATGCCGTTCTGTCCGTTCTTCTGCACCAGTATGGGCGCGTAGCCGCTGGGCGCCTCGTCGGTCTCGCGCAGCAGGCTGTCGTCCACGCCCTCGTCTACGAGCACCTTGCGCAGCGCGGCGCCGTAATCGTCGCGACCCACACAGCCCGCGAAGGAAACCTCGCCGCCCAGGCGCGCCGCCGCCACCGCCGCGTTCGCACCCTTGCCGCCAGGGTTAAAGGAATAGCCCTCGCCGATCACAGACTCCCCCTGCAGCGGGATATGATCGATGCGCGCCACCATATCCATGTTGATGGAACCGATCACCAGTATCTTTGGCATCCATGGCCACCTCATTTCTGTTTTCTGCCCTTAAGTTTACCACAGCCGTGTACAATTCTCAACGAAAAAGATATAATATTGGCATCCAATGGAAAGCGAGGATACGGGACAATGCAGGATCGCAGGTTCGACATGCTCTACTATCTTCTGCAGCACGGCGACGTAAAGGCCCGGCAGCTGGCCGAGCGCTTTGAGGTATCGTTGCGCACGGTCTACCGGGATGTGGAAGCGCTCAGCGCCGCCGGCGTGCCCGTCTACGCGGAGCCCGGGCGAAACGGCGGCATCCGTCTGCAGAAGGGCTATGTGATGGATCGGCTGATGCTCTCCCGGCAGGAGCAGGGCGACATCCTGGCGGCGCTGCAGAGCCTGTCCGCCGCGAGCTATCCGATGGACGATCGGGTGCTGGGCAAACTTTCCGCGCTGTTCGGCCGCACTGAGCAGCCGTGGATCGACGTGGACTTTTCCGACTGGAGCGACCAGCATCGGGACGTGTTCACGCTGCTGCGCATCGCGATTCTCGAGCGCCGCGCCGTGCGCTTTTCCTATTTTGGGCGGGACACGACCATCTCCGTCCGCGTAGTGGAGCCGCTGCAGCTGCGCTTCAAAAGTAAGGCCTGGTATTTGCGCGCCTACTGCCGCAGCGCGCAGGACCTGCGCACCTTCAAGCTGACGCGCATCGACAAACTCTCGCTGCTGGATGAACGCTTTGACCGCGCGCTGCCCGCGGAGCCTCCGGCGGGCCTCAGCCCTTACGCTTCGCCGCCCGCTCCCGTCACGCGGCTGCGCATCGAAGCGAACCTGACCTACCGCGTGCTGGATGAATTTGATCCCGGGCAGGTAGAGCGCAACGGGGACGGCAGTTTTACTGTGACGATGCGCTTTCCGTTTGACGCATGGCTGGTGGGATATGTGCTCTCCTTCGGCGCGGGCGCGCAGGTGCTCGAGCCCGAAGCGCTGCGTCAGGCCGTGGAAGATCAGCTGAAAAAAATGTTGGCGGTCTACGAAAATGTTGACAGATAGCTGTCCGCTTTTCTGTGCTATACTGTCCTCATCCAATAGATCAAGGAGGAATTACACCATGGAAATCAATCAGAAATTCTGCCAGTCCTGCGCTATGCCGCTGTCCGCCCCCGAATTGTTCGGCACCAATGCCGACGGCACGCCCAATGAGGACTACTGCCGCTACTGCTACGACAAGGGCGCGTTCACCGCGGACTGCACAATGGAGCAGATGATCGAGGAATGCGCGGCCATCATGGAGCGCGAGGTGCCCGGCACGACGAAGGACGCGGCGCGGGCGCTGCTGAAAGAGGTTTTACCGCAGTCCAAGCGCTGGAAGAAGGAGGAATAGGCGGGAGGCATTCGTGTACGAGCGAATGCTCAACAAGCAGGAATCGCCCACCATCGAGGAAATGGCTGCATACTGCGGGGAAAATGCCGAGCGTTTTTCGTTACTCAACGATTGGCTGCATTCCACCTTCGGCACAGAGAGAAAAGTCGTTTTTCCTTATGGAAATCAGTATGGCTGGGGAATCGGGCATTACAAAAAGAAAAAGCTGATCTGTACGATCTTTGCGGAAAATGGCGCGTTTACCGTCATGATGCGACTGACAAATGCACAATGCGAAGCGGTGTACAGCGGGGTAACGGCGGTTACGCAAAGGCTCATCGACAACAAATATCCTTGCAATGCCGGCGGCTGGATCCACTATCGGGTGACCGGCCCGGAGCACGTCAAGGATATAAAGAAGCTGCTGGAAGTAAAGACGACACCGACGAATTGAGAGGGGGATCTTCGGCGTGGAACGCATGATACAGCCTGCGTTCAGCGTAATCGGGCGCGAGGGAAGCACGCAGGACGGCGAAGGATTCGTGATGCGGCTGTGGCAGCAGGCGAACCAGCACTTTTCCGAGGCGGCGCACTTAGCCAAGCGCGATGCGAACGGCGCGCTGCACGCGATGTGGGGCAGCATGTCCGCGCCCGACCGCGGCTTTGCACCGTGGACGGACGGCTTCTCCTGCGGGCTGTACCTGGCGGGCTTTGAAGCGCTGCCGGAAGCAGCGCCGCCCGAGGGCTGGGTGCGCTGGGACGTGCCGGGATTTGAGGCCATCCGGGTGCCGGCGGGCGAGGGCGCGTTTGCGCAGGGGTTGGCGCTGCTGAAAGCCGAGGGGCTGGAGCTTGCGATGGCGCAGCAGGATTACACCGATCCCGCGACGGGGCGCAGCTATCTTCTGTTCCCCGTCAGGCGGCTGTAAGAGGGCGCCCATATGCAGCTGAGTTCCGTATACCTGATCTGCCGGGACTTTGCGCGCACGATTGATTTTTACACGACGCTGCTGGAAATACCGCCCTGCGCGCGCAATCGCGACCGGTTTGCTGTGTTTCGCAAGGGCGCGCAGGCGCTGGCCGTGATGAACGGATTCTACGACGCGCAGCATCCTGAGCAGCTCGTGCTGTGCGGGCCGCGCGACGCGCTGTTCGACGATCTGACAGGGATCGCACTCGCGGAAAATACGCGCAAGGCGGTGCTGAACTTCTGGGCGGAAGACCTTGCGGCGGAGCATGCGCGTCTGCGCCCTCTGCTCTGCCCGCAAGCGCGGCTGACGCCCATCCGCTACCTGTGCAGCGCGTCGCCGTACACCTATTTTTCGCTGCTGGACCCGGACGGCAACATGGTGGAGGTCGCGGGAAATTGCACGGACGGAGCGATGCGCCGCACCTGGGGAATGGACGAGGAGGGCTGAACATGACGCCGCAGGCACAGAAGGCTTACGATGCGCTGAAGACCTATATTGAAGAGAACTACCCGATGCTGGAGACGCAGACGGGCGGGCCGGACAAATACGGCAAGTCCATGCTGCGCTACCGCAAAAACCGATCCTTTTGCACGCTGTTTGAGCAGGAGACGGGGTTCCATCTGCTGATCGTACTGGGCGCAAAGGAGCGTGCGGCGTTTGAGGCACAGAGGGAGCTGTACGCGCCCGAGACGCTGCGGCAATACGAGGAGGCGACGACTTACCACGACGGCAAGTGGATTCTCTTCCCTGTTGAGGACGACAGCGCGCTGGGGGACTACAAGCGCATTCTCGCGCTCAAGCGCAGACCCCGGCCGAACCAGGCTTAATGAAATGTAAAACAGGCCGCAAAACGCACGGCAAGCGTGTATTTTGCGGCCTGTTTATTCATTGGGCGTCAGATCTTCTCTTTGACGCGGGTGCCGCCCGATATGGGCAGACCGGTGGCATAGTCGAGCTGGCGATCCTCGAAGCGCTCGTCCTCCATGCGCTGGCGGGTCATCTCGGTGTAATCCCAGCCGGCACAGTTCGCGGCGTCGGCACGCCAGGGGCGGCGCTGCCAGTAGTAGCCGCGGAAGGGATCGCGGGTGGCGTTGAGGTGCTCGAGCAGCACGTCGTGCAGATGGTCGCGGATGGCGGCGTGCGCTGGATCGTTTATGAGATTGCGCATCTCGGCGGGGTCGGACTGGACGTCGTAGAGCTCGTCGCTGGTCAACAAGTTGACGACCAGCTTGTAGCGGCCGTCAAACACCGCGCGCAGCGGCTGGAAGCCGCCGAAGCCATCGTGATCCACCTCATAGCGGCCAAACTCCATGAAGATGTAGTCGTTGACGCGCACGGCGGGGTCGTACAGCTCGGGCAGTATGCTCTTGCCCTCCAGCACCTCGGGCACGCGGCTGCCCATATATTCCAGGATCGTGGGCACGATGTTGATGTGCGACACAGGGTGCGCATCGACAGTCCCCGCCTTGATTCCGGGCGCGCGCACCATCATGGGGATGCGGGCGATCTCGTCGTAGCAGTTGGGGCCCTTGCTCATCAGGCCATGGGAGTGCAGCATCTCGCCGTGGTCGGAGGTATAGAGCACGAGCGCGTCGGGCGCGTGGGCGTCGATGGCGTCCAGCACGCGGCCGATCTCCTCATCGACGTAGGAGTTGCAGCCGAAGAACGCGGGATCGGAAATGGGACCGTTTTTGTCCCAGCCGCTGAACTTATCCGCCCACACCCGCTGGTGCTCGGGCTTGTCGGACAGATCGTCCCAGACGTTTTCGGACTTGGGGAAGGCGTAGCCGTCGTACATGTGGGAATAGGGCGGCGGGCAAAGGAAGGGCCCGTGCGGCTCGTCAAAGCTGACGACGAGGAAGAAATCCTCCTGCGCATGCTTTTCGAGGAAGTCAACGGCGCGGTTGGCGCAGCGGTGGCCGTAGAGCAGCTCGCGTGGGAAATCCATCTCCTGCATCAGCGCGGCGTTGCGCGTCATGGGGCGGGTCTGCTCAGGCAGCTCCTCAAGGTAGTTTTTCATGTCGTACCAGTAGTCCGGATCCCACCCCTTGGGGCAACGGCCCAGGCCGAAGTAATCGCCGCCATCCAAGTGCCACTTGCCGATGTATGCGGTGTGCACGCCGTCCAGCTGCAGGCGCTCGCCGACGGAGTGCGCCGTGTCCGATACGCCGTAGCTGTTGGTCCAGGATCCCACGGAGTGCGGGTACTGGCCCGTGAAAATGGCGGCTCTGGCGGGCTGGCAGACAGGCTGCGTGGTGTAGGCGCGCTCAAAGCGCAGTCCGTCCGCCGCAAGCCGATCCAGATTGGGCGTGGAAAGCCCGGTGTGCTTGTAGCAATTCACCATGTCCCAGCGCTGGGAGTCCGTCATAATCAATATGGCTTTGCGGGGATGCGTCATGTCTAATCCCTCCTTTTGTCGTCAGGGCAGCATGTTGCCGGCGGACAGATAGATGTCGTACCACTCCTGACGGGTCAGCTGCACGTCGCAGGCCTTGACGCACTCGGCCAGGCGCGAAAGGTTCATGGTACCGATAATGGGCTGGAAACGCGCGGGGTGGCGCAGCAGCCAGGCCACCGCGATGGTGGTGGCGCTCACGCCGTACTTTACCGCGATCTCATCCAGCTTTTTGTTGAGCTCGGGGTATTTTTCGCTGCCAATGAACACGCCCTCGAAGAATCCGTACTGGAAGGGCGACCAGGGCTGGATGGTGATGTCGTTGAGGCGGCAATAGTCCAGCACGCCGCCATCGCGGCCCACCGCGCCGTTCGTCGCCATGTTGACCTCCATGCCCTGAGTGATCATGGTGCAGTTGGTGACGGACATCTGCAGCTGATTGGCCACGATGGGCATGGGCAGGTATTTGCGCAGCAGCGCCATCTGGTAGGGGTTCTGGTTGGAGACGCCGAAGTGGTTGACCTTGCCCGCAGCCTTGAGCGTGGAGAAGGCCTCCGCGACCTCGACGGGGTCCATCAGCGCGTCGGGGCGGTGCAGCAGCAGCACGTCGAGGTACTCGACGTTCAGGCGCTTCAAAATGTCATCCACGGACGTGAGGATGTGTTCTTTAGAAAAGTCGTAGCGCTTGCCAGGCACGATGCCGCACTTGCTCTGGATGATGAGCTGCTCGCGCGGAATGCCCGCGATGGCCTTGCCGAACAGCTCCTCGCACTTGCCGCCGCCGTAGATGTCGGCGTGGTCAAAGAAATTCGCGCCCAGGTCCAGCGCGGTGCGCACATAGCGCTGCGCGCCCTGCTCGTCCAGCTTGGTCAGGCGCATGCAGCCCAGCGCGAGGGCGGGCACCTGCAGACCGGATTTGCCAAAGGGAATCGTTTTCATCGTTCTGTTCCTCCTGCGGTTTATTTGGAGAGCGTCTCGTGGGTGGCGCGCAGCTGCTCGCGGATGCGCAGGTGCTGCGGGCACTTCTTCTCGCACTGGCCGCAGCCCACGCACGCGGCGGCGTTCTGGAACTTGAGGTTGCCCGATCCAATGGCGGCGTACGTCTTTTTCGCGTACTCCGTCAGGCCGTAGACGCGGTGGTAGTTCATCATCTTGAAGATCTCCGGGATGTTCAGGCCCTTGGGACAGGGCATGCAGTAGTTGCAGCCCGTGCAGTAGAGTTCCGCAAGGCGGCGGTTCTCCTCCATCATGGCGTCGACGCGGGCCTTTTCCTCGGCGGACAGCGGGGACATGTCGGAGGCGACGCGGGCGTTCTCCTCCACCATCTCCATACTGCTCATGCCGGACAGCGCAATGTTGACGTTCTGGTTGTTCATCACAAAGCGCAGCGCCATCTCCGCGGAGGACTGCACCTTGCCCGGCAGCAGGTCCTGAATCACCTGCGAGGGGGCGCCGAGGCGTCCGCCGCCCACCGGACCCATGATGGTGACGCCCAGCCCCTGCTCGTGCGCGTAGGCAATGGCCTCCTCATTGGCGCGATCCAACAGATTGTACTGGCACAACACGGAGGCCAGCTGACCCTGCCCGCGGCGGATGATCTCCATCATGTTCTCTGGCTTATCGTGGAAAGAGAAGGAGATATGGCGGATGACGCCCTGATCGCGCAGCTTGAGCGCGCAAGCGAGGGGGCCGTCCGGCGTGTCCAGCTTCTTCTCCCACTTGTCCAGCGAGATGCCCCAGAAATGGTAAAAATCGATGTAATCGGTATCCAGCTTTTTGAGCGAGGTTTCCAGCTTTTTTTCATAATCGTCGCCAGTGCCCACCTCGGTGGGGTATTTGGTGGAGAGATAGACCTGATCTCTATGGCCCTTGAGCGCTTTGCCCACGATGATCTCGGAAATGGTATCGCAATAGCCGGGCGCTGTGTCGAAATAGTTGACACCCAGCTCCATCGCCCGGTGCATCATGCGGATGCTCTCCTCTTCGTCGAACACCTTCTTGCCCTCCGTCTCGGTATAGGGCAGTCGCATGCAGCCAAAGCCCAAACGGGATACTTTGATGCCCGTTTTGCCAAATTCTGTGTACTGCATTTGTTGAGACCACCCTTTCGGTATCATTTGTTATTTGAGACTGCTGTTGAGCGATGCGAGCTGGTCGGCGGTGTAATCGGTGCGGGTCTCGCTGTCGTTGAGGAGCGCGCCGTCGTAGTTGCCGTTCACGAGGTTGCCGTACATCCAGAGCAGGTAGGTTGCCCTTTGCTCGTCCGTGAGGTTGTTCCCGATGTCTATGCCGTCGGCAGCGTTGGTGGTGATGCTGTCGTAGGTGACGCCGGTGTAGTTGTCGACATAGAGCTGGATGTTGTCAGTATCTGTGGAGAGGTTGACCAGCGTGCCGTCCGCGGGCTTGCCGTTGAAGTCGTCGATCTGGTAGTGGATGACGCGGGTGACCTGTGCGGACGGGAGCGGCGATGCGGCGAGATAGGCGCGGATGGCCTCGTCCAGCGGGACGTTCTGCAGCTCGGGGGGTGTGGTTTCGGTTAAGAGCTCGGTTGAAAAGCCGAGGGCGCTGTTGAGCGCAGCGAGCTGGTCGGCGGTGTAGTCGGTGCAGGTCTCCTCGTCGTTGAGGAACGCGCCGTCGTAGCTGCCGTTCACGAGGCTGCCGTACATCCAGAGCAGGTAGGTCGCCTTTTGCTCGTCCGTGGTGACGCTCCTGATGTCTATGCCGTCTAGGGCGTTGGTGGTGATGCTATCGTAGGTGACGCCGGTGTAGTTGTCGACATAGAGCTGGACGCTGTCAGCGCTGTTGGAGAGGTTGACCAGCATGCCGTCCGAGGGCTTGCCGTTGAAGTCGTCGATCTGGTAGTGGATGACGCGGGTGACCTGTGCAGAAGGGAACGGCGATGCGGCGAGATAGGCGCGGATGGCCTCGTCCAGCGGTATGTTCTGCAGCTCGGGGGCTGTGATTTCGGGTAAGGGTTCGGTTGAAAGGCCGAGGGCGCTGTTGAGCGCGGCGAGCTGGTCGGCGGTGAAGTCGGTGCGGGTCTCGCTGGCGTTGAGGAGCGCGCCGTCGTAGCTGCCGTTCACGAGGCTGCCGTACATCCAGAGCAGGTAGGTTGCCCTGTCCTCGTCCGTGGTGATGGTCGAGATGTCTATGCCGTCGGCGGCGTTGGTGGTGACGCTGTCGTAGGCGGTGAGGGTGGCGCTGTCCAGATAGAGCTGGACGTACCCGTTGTCGGTTGCGAGGTTGATGAGGAAGCCATCCATGGGCGTATGCTCAAAATCCTTGACCTGGTAGCGGGTGACGCGGGTGACCTGCCGCGCGGTGGCGCCCATGTTTTGGAAGGTATCAGAGGCGAGGAAATTATCGACGGCATGGGCAATGGCCTCCACCGCGTCGACGGTTGCGGCTGGGGCGGCAGGGGCGGTTGTGGCGGTTTGCTTACAGGCGCAGAGCGTAAGCGCGAGGATCGCGGCCAGCAGCAGCGCGAGCGTTTTTTTCATGGGGGAAGGCTTCCTTTCCGATGCGGTTTATTCGAGCGTGATGCACTTTCTGGGGCATTTGGTGGCGCACTGGCCGCAGCCGACGCACTTTTCGGGGTCGATGGCGTGCTTCTCCTTGAGCGCGCCGGTGATGGCTTCAAACTTGCACTGGCGGTCGCACAGCGTGCAGCCAACGCACTTATCCTGGTCGATGACGGCGTGCTTACGCTTGGTGAGGTCGCCCGTCATGGCGCCGGTTGGGCAGTTGCGCACGCACTCCAGGCAGCCGACGCACTTCTCCATATCCACCACGGGCAGGTTATTTTCCATGGTGATGGCGCCGAACTTGCAGTTCCGGGCGCACTTGCCGCAGCCGATGCAACCCTTCTGGCAGGCATCGCGCACGGCCTTGCCCTTTTCCACCGCGCGGCAGCGCAGGATGGACAGCAGGCCATAGGGCTCCAGGCGCAGCACGGACTTGGGGCACACCTCGATGCACTTGCCACAGCCCCTGCACTTGTCCGGATCGACGGAAACCAGCCGGTCGTGGATTGCGATGGCGCCGAACTCGCACACACGCGCGCAGGAGCCCAGGCCCAGGCAGGCGTACTTGCACGCCTTGTCGCCGCCGGAAGTGAGGAACATGGCGCGGCACTCCATCAGTCCCTCGTAGTTGTACTTGATCTTGCAGTGGTCGCTGTCGCCCTGGCAGAGCACGGTTGCGACCATGCGGGTGCTCTGCCCCGCCTCCACGCCCATGATGGCGGCGATGGCCTGCGCGGCCTTCTCGCCGCCCACCGGGCAGCAGTTGACGGGCGCGCCCTCGCTCACAACGGCGGCGGCATAGGAATCGCAGCCCGTGTAGCCGCACGCGCCGCAGCCCGCGCCGGGCAGGCACTCGCGCACCTTCTCCACGCGCTCATCGACGGGAACGGCGAGCTTTTTGCTGGCAAAGGCAAGCCCTGCGCCAAAGAGTACGCCCATGCCGCCCAGCACGCCCGCGGGAAGCAGCATCTCCAGTATGTTCATCTGTATGCTCCCCCTTTCCTAGATCAGCCCCTGGAAGCCCAGGAACGCGATGGACATCAGCCCCGCCGCAATCAGCGTGGACGGGTAGCCCTTGAAACACGCCGGGATATTGCTGTTTTCCAGCCGCTCGCGCACGCCTGCGAACAGCACGATGGCCAGCATGAAGCCCAGCGCGGAGCCCACGCCGTTGACCACGGAACCCAGCAACGAGTAGCTCTCGGTGATGTTGAGTATGGTGACGCCCAACACCGCGCAGTTGGTGGTGATCAGCGGCAGATATACGCCCAGCGCCTTGTAGAGCGAGGGCGAGGTCTTGTTGATGACCATTTCCACCAGCTGCACCAGCACCGCGATGACCAGTATGAAAGCGATGGTCTGCAGATAGGCAAGGTCAAAGGGCTCGAGGATGTAGTACTGCACAAAGTAGGTGACCAGCGACGCCACGCCCATGACGAAGGTGACGGCAACGCCCATGCCCACCGCGGTGGATACCTTCTTGGACACGCCAAGGAACGGGCAGGTACCATAGAACTTGGACATGACAAAGTTGTTGACCAGTATGCTGCCCAGCAGAATGAGCCAGAGGTTTTCCTTCATTTACGCCACGCTCCCTTCTGCAGCGGCGGCCTTGGCGCGCCGACGGGCGTCGATTTTGCCCATCACGGCGTTGAAGGCGACCAGCGTCAGTCCCAGCGTCAGGTAGCCGCCGGGGGCCAATATGAACAGCAGGATGCCCGGGTAGGCGCTGCCCAGCACCGGGAAGCCCAGCAGCGTGCCCGCGCCGACAAGCTCTCGGATGGCGGACAGGATCGTCAGCGAGCAGGTGAAGCCCAGCCCCATGCCAAGGCCGTCCACCACGGAGGGCAGCGGGCTGTTCTTGGAGGCGAAGGACTCCGCGCGCGCGAAGATGATGCAGTTGACCACGATCAGCGGGATAAACAGGCCCAGCGACGCCGAAAGCTCCGGCAGAAAGGCTTCCAACAACAGCTGCACGATGGTCACAAACGTGGCGATGACTACGATATAGGCCGGGATGCGCACCTTAGAGGGCACAAAGTTGCGGATGAGCGAAATGACCAGATTGGAGCATACCAGCACAAATGTGGTGGCAAGCCCCATGCCGATGCCGTTCTGCACCGAGGTGGTGACGGCCAGCGTCGGGCACATGCCCAACACCAGGCGGAAGGTCGGGTTTTCGGTGATGAGACCATTGAGAAATATCTTTTTGTATTCATGCTTTGCCATTGCGGTGCACCTCCCCTACTCCAGATCCTGCGCTGCGGCAAGCACCTCGTTGACCGCGCCGGTGACGGCCTTGGAGGTGATGGTCGCGGCGGTGATGGCGTTGATCTCCTGATCGGTGGCAGCACCGGTCTTGGTGACGGTCAGCTCGCCACTTTTGCCCGCGAACTGTCCGTAAAAGGACTCGTCGGCGGCCTTGGCGCCCAGGCCGGGAGTCTCGGAGTGCGAGCCGATGCGCACGCCGGTGATGGTGCCATCGGAGACGCCGACGGTCAGACCCACGGTGCCGCCGAAGCCCTTGGCGTCTACGGAGAAGGCATAGCCGCAGGGGTTGCCGGAGGCGTCGATGCCGCGGTAGCAGGCGGTGATGGAGCCGGGGTCGGACAGCGCGACCTCTTCAAAGGATGCGGCGTCGGGCAGCACGGCTCTGCGGGCGTTTTCGGCCTGCATGCGCTGCTGCTCGGCGATGGGATCCTGGGTCACAGCGTAGGTCGCGCCCAGACACAGGCCCGCGACCACCATGATGACCAGCAGCCGCAGGGCGACCTTTACAATATCACGCATGGCGCTTCACCTCCCCGTACTTGCGCGGCCGCGTGAAGCGTTCGAGCAGCGGCGTCGCAATGTTCATCAGCAGTATGGCGTAGGTCACGCCCTCGGGATAGGCGCCCCAAGTGCGGATGGCGAAGTTGATGACACCGATGCCCACGCCATAAATCACTCGGCCCCAGGCGGGCACGGGCGAGGTCACATAATCCGTGGCCATAAAGAACGCGCCCAGCACCGTGCCGCCCAGCAGCACGGCGTCCAGCACGGGCTTGCCGAAGATCAGGTTGAGCAGCATCATGGTGCCCAGGTAGGTCACGGGGATGCGCCAGTCGATGATGCCCTTGATGAGCAGGAAGGCCGCGCCGATGAGCAGCGCCAGCTTGCTCACCTCGCCAATGGATCCGCCGATCTGGCCGAGGAATGCCTGCAGGTAGTCCACCTGCCCGGCAAACTCGCTGGACAGCGGCGTCGCGCCGGTGACGGCGTCGGCGACGGGCAGGTAGCTGGTCATAGAGGCCGGAAAGGAGGCCAGCAGGAACGCGCGGCCAGCGAGCGCGGGGTTTACGAAGTTATCGCCCAGGCCGCCAAAGACCTGCTTGGCGATGACGATGGCAAACACCGCGCCCAGCACGGGCACATACCACGGGCAGCCCGCGGGCAGCGTCATGGCCAGCAGAAGGCCGGTGACGGCCGCGGAGCCGTCGCTGACCGTAATGGGGCGCTTGAGTATTTTCTGCATCAGCGCCTCGGAGCCGATGGCGGCGGCCATGGACAGCGCCACCGTCAGCAGCACCGTCCAGCCGAACCAGTACACCGCGAACACCAGCGCCGGGATCAGCGCGATGCACACGGAGAACATGATCTTCTGCGTAGAATTCTCGCTGCGCACATGGGGCGAAAGCGATACCGTCAGATTACTCATTTTCTCTCCCCTTCTCTATTTCTTTTTGCGCAGCGCCATGACCTGACGCTTGGCGATGCGGATGGACGAGGTGATGGGACGCTTTGCGGGACAGACATAGGTACAGGAACCGCACTCGATGCAGTCCAGCGCGTTGTGCTTCTCCGCCGCCGCCCAGTTGTTCTTCTCCACATCATTGCACAGCTCATAGGGCAGCAGGTGCATGGGACAGCCGCGCACGCAGCGCCCGCAGCGGATACAGTTGGTGGTGACGCCGGGATCTGCCTGCGACTTGGTCAGCGCCAGCACGCCGCTGGTGCCCTTGGTCACCGGAACAGAGAGGTCAAACAGCGCGATGCCCATCATGGGGCCGCCGGAGACCACGCGCCCGACATTCTCGGAAAGGCCGCCGCAGTACTCCACCAGTGCGGAAGCCGGCGTACCCACGCGCACGAGCAGGTTCTTTGGATGGGCCACCGCGCCCGTCACCGTCACCACGCGCTCGGTCAGCGGGCGGCGCAGCGCCACGGCATCATAGACCGCCGCTGCGGAAGAAACATTGACCACTACGCAGCCGGCGTCCATGGGCAGCTTGCCTGACGGCACCTGTCGGTGCGTCAGCACCTGGATGAGCTGTTTTTCGGAACCCTGGGGATACTTTACGGGCATGCCCGCAATGCGAATGCCCGTGCCCTGCGCGGCCCGCTCCATGGCGGCGATGGCGTCCTTTTTATTGAGCTCAATGCCCACGATGCAGGCCGGGTCGCCCAGCGCCTTTGCGATGATGCGGATGCCGCCGATGATGCGTGCGCTCTGCTCGAGCATCATGCGATGATCGGCGGTCAGATACGGCTCGCACTCCGCGCCGTTGAGCAACAGATAGTCGATCTTCGCGCCCTTGGGCGGCGAGAGCTTGACGTGGGCGGGGAAAGTCGCGCCGCCCATGCCCACCACGCCGCCCTCAAGGATGGCGGACAGCGCCTGCTGCGCGTCGATGCGCTCCAGGGGCAGGGGATCCGCGAGGCAGCTCTCGTCCCATTCGTCGTGAAAATCGTTTTCAATCACCACGCAGGGCACCATGCTTCCGCCCGTGACCAAGTGCGGTGCAATCTCCACCACCGTTCCCGACACCGACGCGTGCACCGGCGCGGAGACAAAGCCGCGCACCTCGCCCACCTTCTGGCCGCGCTTGACATGATCGCCCACCGCCACACACGGTCCGCACGGCGCGCCGATGTGCTGCGACATGGGAATGTACACCCGCTCCGGCGCGGGAAGCATCTCAATGGGCAGGCCTGCGCTCAAGCCCTTTCCGTGCCCAATGGCGTGCAGCGGATGGATGCCGCCCGCAAAGGATCTGACCCTGTTCATGCGAATACTAGGCCCCTTTCCGATTCCGTATTGCGATACACATAAATGTGCTTTCTCACTCTTTGATTTACTTTAGCACAGCCTTTTACAAATATCAACTTTTTCAGTGAAAGATAAAAAATTGACAATATAGGAAATAGTTTTAGACAAGCGCAAAAGATGAAATCGTATCTTATACAGAAGCAGAAAAATTCGCGCACGGCTACACCGCACACGAATTTTTTCTGTATCGGAAGCGGTTTTCCATCGACCTATGTTTTGAGAATAGAGGGAAATATCGCGCTCATCCAGCTTCCAAAAACCTAACTTACAGAAAATCGCTCCTCCGCGGGACAAGCGCTCCCCGCCCGTGGATGAAAGAGGAAGGAGCGCATCCCCTTCATACTTCCCCCGGAGAGTTCTTGGTCATTTATTGACAAGCTGAACCGCACCGCAGCGGGTGTGCTGCGGTGCGGTTTTTATCGTGTGGGATTATTCCGTTCAGTTCTCCATGGTGATGCGCTGCTCAGTGCGCAGCGGATAGGCGATGACGGCATCGCCCTCCAGATTCTCTCTGTGCAGGTCTACGCCGGTGATGGATCGGTTGTCGTAGGTGGTATAGTAATAGACGCCGGTGTCCGTGTTGCAGCAGGAGGTATAGAACGTGATTTCGTACTTTCCCTCGCCCATGTGGACGCAGCCGCGCTGTTGCTCGACGCTGCCCAGGATGTGGAAAAACTGGCTCACGCTCTCCATCTCTCCTTCGCCGCACAGCGAGTTGAATTTGGTAAAGGCACACTTGACGAAGCGAGATGCGCTGGACAGATCGCCCGGAAGCCCCATCGCGCCCATGCCTCGGCTGTAGGCAGCCAGATTCAGCGCGGGAGCCATGCGGTTGACGGCAGGCTCGCGGCTGAGGTTCATGTAGTTGGTCAGGTTCATCATCTGCATGGGGAAGGGCGGATTGTTGGTCATCACGCCCACGGGATTATCGTGGACGTGCAGGCCGTCCGCCATGCTCTCGACCACGATGCTGCCGCTGCGGTCGGCGATCATCCAGTGCAGCGTGGCGGTGGGAAAGCCTTCGTCAAACAGCAGGTCGATTACATTGATGCGCTCCACGAGCTTGCGAGCCTGAGCCAAGTCGTCGCACTGACCGAGGATCCACGGAATGAACTCGAAGGGCGCGACGTTATCCTTGCCCTCGGCTGCTTCAGGGTAGAAGGCGCTGCCGGGGAAGTTGAGCCCCGCCATGCTCAGGCCCTTTTCGTTGGTGGCCTCGTAGTAGAGCGGCACGCCGCCCACCACCGTTGCCATGCCGATGAGCGCATGGTGGCGGGATAGCTCGCCCATTTTGCGGAAATGGAAGGGCATGTTGCGCGGCGATACCGCAACGCGCTCGTCATAGTGGAATTCCAGATCCAGCGTGCGGCCGAAGTAATGGCCGCGCGTCAGAAAGCTCAATGCAGTGCACATGGCTCTCTCTCCTCCTTTTGATGCCTTGCAGTCGTTCCATGCTTTGCTCCTTCGCTCATCCAAGAGCATAGCACAAATCGCACGGAATTTCCACCGCATGGCGGGGTATCGACGAAAGAATGTGCCTGGACTCAGCTTTTGGTCTTGGGGGTGAACAGTACGCTGGCCAGATAGCCGAACGTCACTGCCGCCGCGATGCCGCCCGCCGTCGCCGCCACGCCGCCCGTCAGCGCGCCCATCAGTCCCTTTTGCTGCACGGCCTCCTTGGTGCCGGTGGCAAGCGCGTAGCCAAAGCCCGTCAGCGGCACGGTGGCCCCAGCGCCCGCCCACTGCACCAGCGGCTCATACAGCCCCAGCGCCGTCAAAATCACGCCCAGCGTCACAAACGCCACGAGGATGCGTGCCGAAGTCACCTTGGTAAACAGGATGAGCAGCTGGCCCGCCACGCAGATCAGTCCGCCCACGAGAAACACCTTTGCATACATCAACATCTAATTCACCTCCAGCGCAACCGCGTGCGCAATGCCCGGGATGCTCTCGCCCTGCTGGCTCATCGTGGGCGACATCAGCGCGCCCGTGGCCATGAACAGCATGCGCCGAACCTCTCCCTTCTTCATGCGCTCGTAGAGCCAACCGTTCAAACACACGGCCGAGCAGCCGCAGCCGCTTCCGCCCGCGTGCACATCCTGCGAGCTGTCGAAGACCTCGCAGCCGCAGTCGATGTACCGCTCGTCCAGCACGATTCCCTCGTGCTTACACAGTATGGTCATCAACTCCTTGCCCACATGCCCCAGGTCGCCGGTGACGATCAGATCGTAGTCCCCCACCTTGCGCCCCAAATCTTCCAGGTGGCTCTTGAGCGTCATCATGGCCGCGGGCGCCATCGCCGCACCCATGTTGTTTGCGTCGGTCTGCTTTAAGTCCCACACGCGCCCCATCGTCACCGCCTCGACGCGGATGGGATGATCGCCGGACGCCGTCAGAAACGTGGCGCCCGCGCCCGTGACCGTCCACTGCGCCGCTGGCGTGCGCTGGTTGCCCAACTCCAACGGATAGCGATATTGACGCTCCGCCGTGGAGAAGTGCGAGCATGTGGCGCATACCGCGTTTTCCACAAAGCCGCCGTCCAGCAGCATGGAGCCCAGCATCAGACTCTCGGCCATGGTGGAGCAAGCGCCGTATAGCCCGACAAACGGGACGCCCAGCTGACGCGCCGCATACCCCGCCGATACGATCTGGTTGAGCAGATCGCCGCCCAGGAACACGTCCACGCCGTCGGCATAGACGCGCGCCTTGCTCAGCGCCATATCCACTGTATGCTCCAGCATGCGTGCCTCGGCACGCTCCCAGCTGTCCTGGCCCAGCGTGTCGTCGGCAAAGGTCTCGTCAAACGTGCGGCCCAGCGGGCCCGCGGCCTCCTTGGGGCCCGCCATGGACGCCCAGGCCGCCACCCGCGGCCGCGATTCCAGTATATAGCTCTGTTTTCCGCGCTTTTTGCTCATGCCGCGCCTCCTTTGGAATTGCTGCCGATAGTATTTCCGCAAAAGGATTGCGCTATGCTGAGGAATCTGATATGCTAAAATTCTCAAACACACATTTGCAGAACAGGAGGACGTTCATGGACGGAAAAAAGACGAGAACAGGGACGGGGATTCTGGCCGGGGACATGGCGGTAATGACGCCATTCTACCGGGATGTGCTGGGGCTTGACACCGACTGGGATGGCGGGGACTTTGCGGAATTCCACACGGCAAGCGGGGATCTGGCGTTGTTCATGTACAGCCGAAAGGCGTTTTCGGAGGCATTTGGCCTGGAATACCAGCCGCCCAAGGGTCTCAATACGTCCTTTGAAATTGGGTTGTGGCTGCCGTCCTATGCGGATGTGGACGCGGAATTCGAGCGGCTGAAGGAGCTGGGCGTGAACCTGCAGTCCGACGCGCCCATCACCTATCCCTTTGGCATACGGAATTTCTATGTGGCCGATCCGGAAGGGAACCTGCTGGAAATCGGCAGCCGAAATCCGGCGTAGGATACAAAAAAGGGCTTCTCGCGGGGTACGCGGAAGTCTTTTTCTATTATTTATTATAAAACGACAAACGACGTCTATAAAAACAGCGACCAGAGCCAGTAGAGCACGCCGTAGATCACTGCGGAGGTGATGCCGTAGACCAGCACAGGGCCAGCAACGGTGAACATCTTGGCGCCCACGCCCAGCACATAGCCTTCGCGCTTGAACTCCATGGCGGGCGAAACGATGGAGTTGGCAAAGCCCGTGATGGGCACGAAGGTGCCCGCCCCCGCGAACTTACCCAGCTGGTCGAACACGCCCAGGCCCGTCAGCAGCGAGGCGAGGAACACCAGGAACACGCTGCCCAGCGTGGAGGCGTCCTTTTGCTCCAATCCCCACAGATTTTTGCCGCAGTCGGCCACGAGCTGGCCGATGCAGCAGATGATGCCGCCCACCACAAACGCCTTGACCAGCGCCCAGGGCACCTCGCTGCGGGGGGTGACCCGATGCACCAGCTCGTCATATTCTCGCTGCTCTCGCGTCAGTTTCTGCTTCACATGCCTCATCCTTTCGCATCAATTTTTCGATCTTGCGCACAAACACGGCGTCGCGCATCGTGGGCCGCATCAGCTGCCGCCCCACCAGCATCAGAATCGCCGCCGCAAGCGCCCCGGCCAGCGCGCAGGCCGCAAGCGCAAGAAACACATTTCTTCTTTTGAGCACGCGCATCTCCTCCAGCGTTTTTGATTTACGCATAGTTTGTCCGCGCGCATCGTTTTGATGCAAAAAAAGAGCGGCCAGCCGCTCTCAGGTTGTTGAACAAGTTGACAGCCTTGCAAAAGATGAATTTTCATCTTTTGCAAATTGCAGAAAATCGCTCCTCGGTGGAGTACACGTCCCCGCCTGCGGATGTAAAGTCAAGGGCAAAACCTGGATGTCGGCTTATTTTCCGGAAGCAGT
>DKYK01000086.1:0-20147 GCA_002492415.1 Christensenella sp. UBA7102 | reverse complement strand
ACTGCTTCCGGAAAATAAGCCGACCGGAACACTGGAGCAGCCGGAACGATTGCCCCGGTGCCAGACAGGGGCTGCGGCCCCTTCATACATCCTCAGAGAATCCTTTCCTGTTTTTTGACAGCCTGAGAGCGGCCGAGCCGTTCTTTTGGGAGAGAATACGCTCAAATTCTTTTGCGCAGGAAGTCCACGGCCATGCCGATGTCCTTTGCGGGGTCGTCGCCCACCTCGCGCTCAATGGTCAGATAGCCGTCGTAGCCGATGTCTTTGAGCGCCTTGAGGTAGTTGGGCCAATCGACGTCGCCCTCGCCCAGCGGCAGTTCGATGAAGCAGTCCTCCATCGCCAGCTTGACGCTCTCCTCGCCCGCGAAGAAATCGTAGATGATCTCCGGGTCATGGTAGTGGATCATGCGGCCGTCCTTGGCATGGGTGTGGACGATGTAGGGCGCCAGCGTATAGACCGCCTGCACCGCGTCGTCGCCCGAGACCATCGTAAGGTTTGCGGGGTCGAGGTTGACGCACATGCTTTTGCAGCCCAGGCTGTCCAAGAAGGGGCGCAGCACGGCGGACTTTTCAGGGCCGGTCTCAATGGCGAACTTGCAGCCCACTTTGTCGCCGTATTCGCCCATGGCGCGGCAGGCCTTCTGCAGCACCGCATAGCGGGGATGGTTGGGGTCGGCGGGCACCACGCCGATGTGGGTGGTGACCACATGGCAGTCCAGATCCAGCGCGAGGTCCATGATGCGGCAGGAGCGCTCCACCTTATAGGCATTATCCGCCTCGCGGGTAAAGGCGTGGCCGCCCATATCGCCGCACAGCGCGGAAATTTCCAGGCCGAGATCCGCGATATAGCGCTTCAGATCGCGGCGCTGCTGCGCGTCCAGGTTCTCCGGGGCCATCTCGCCCTGCACGGCGTAGATCTGCACGCCATCCGCGCCCAGCTGCGCGGCCTTTTTAAGCCCGTCGTGAAGGTTCAACCGAAAGCTGTCGGAAATGATGCCGATTTTCATTCAAAGCTCACCTCTTTGCCCAATTCTGCCGAATCATACAGGCCCTGCATCATCTTGGCGGTGATGAGGTTCTCATCCACATAAGAGCGGATGTGCTCGCCGGTGTTCACGCACTCGACAAACGCCTTGAGCTCCTGGTAAAACATGTCGTCCAGGTCGGTGCCCGTGACGTGCTCGGGAGTCTCCTGGTACAGCTTGCCGTCCTTGGCGCCAAAGAAGGTAAAGCCGCCGCCGTAGGTCAGCTTAATGCCGCCCTTGTCGCCGATGAATTCGATGAAGGTGCTGGCCGAGTCCTTGATGTTCTCCGCCCACGCGCCGTTGAGGGAGATGGTTGCCTTGTCGGTGCGGATCAGTCCGGTGACATACTCTTCGACGTCGTAGGTACCGTCATAGTCCGGCGGACCCGCCCACATGTCCTCGTAGACGTACTGCCGCATGTTGGCGGCCAGCTTGGAATAGCACGCGCCGGATACGGTTTTGACGGACTTGATGCCCAGCACATAATTGATCAGATCCAGATAGTGCACGCCCCAGTCAATGAGCACGCCGCCGCCCGCCAGCGCCTTGGTGGTGAAGGGGCCGCCCAGCCCGGGGATGGACCGATGCGCGCGGAAGGAGCAGTAGACGTGATAGACCTCGCCCAGCCTGCCCTGCCGCACATAGTCGCGCACCATGTTGACCGCATGGTTGAAGCGATTGACCACGCCGATGTTGAGGATTTTGCCCGTCTCATGGGCGGCGTCCGCCATCTGCTGAGCCAGCTCGTAGCTGACCGACGCGGGCTTTTCGCACAGCACATTCTTGTCCGCCTTCAGGCAGTCGATGGCGATGGGGTTGTGCAGATAATTGGGCACGCAAACCGACACCGCCTGAACGGATTCGTCGCCCAGCATGTCGTGATAGTCGGTCAGCGCCACGGTGTCCGCGTCGCCGAATTTTTCCTTGAACGCCTGCGCCCGCTCAGGAATGATGTCCACACAATAGGCAATTTTGACATTGGGGTTCTTCTGGTAAGACGGCCCATGCGCGGCGTTCGCGATGGCGCCGCAGCCGATAATGGCCACCTTGGTCTTTTCCATGCACCTGTGCCTCCTTATGGGATTTTTATCGATTCATGGATAGAGTATAACCGATTCTGCACCGTTTGTAAAGGAAATGTTACAATCAGTAGAGGCCGTTGCCCGCAAGGATCTCAGGCATATTGACCATGGAATCCTCCTGGGTGATGGGGCGGATGACGCGGCAGGGGTTGCCCGCGGCAAAGCTCATGGGCGGAATGTCCTTGGTCACCACCGCGCCCGCGCCGATGACGCAGCCGTCGCCAATGGTCACACCGCCGCAGATGACGACGTTGGCGCCCAGCCACACGTCATTGCCCACGTGGACGGGCTTGGCATAGCAAAAACGCGTGGGCTCGCCCTTTTCGTTGCGCATCAGGCGGCGTTCATCGGGCAGCATGGGATGAATGGGCGTGACGATGGTCACGTTGGGCCCGAAGTTGCAGTTGTTCCCGATGGTCACCAGCGCGTCGTCCTGCACCGTCAGGTTGTAATTGCCGAAAAAGCTGTCGCCGATGCGCGTATGCGAACCGTAGTGGAAGAAGATGGGGCCCTGCATAAAGCAGCCCGCGCCCTTATGCCCCAGAATCTGCTCCAACAGCGCGTTGCGCTCCTCAGCCTCATCCTCAAAGAGGCGATTGTACTTCGTGCACAGGTTATGCGAGCGCAGCTTCATGGCCTTCAGGTCCGGATGGCCCGGGCAAAAAAGCTGCCCTGCAAAGATCTTTTCTTCCTCTGTCATGATTCTGTTCTCCTTTTTCTTTCTAACTTATTTTTTATAGCCGAACAGTCGGCCGATGGAGGTGGTGACGGCTTCCAGCGCCTGGATGCTCTCGTTGAGGCCCTGCACGTCCAGGCTGGCGATGGACTGCAGCGACTTCTGGATGTCCTCCGCGGAGTCCTCCACCATCTGGTTGCTGTCCGCCACCAGCTTGTCGATACCGGCGAGCGTCTGGTCCAGGTCCAGCGCGTCCACGGTGTCCAGCAGCTCGCGCACGGCGTAGCTGGCGTTGCTCGTCAGCAGCTGCACATCGCCCAGCGCCGCCTTTGCAGGCCCCACCACGCTGATCACCGCGACCACCATCACCAGCACCAATACGGTACGGATGCGTTGGTGCCAGAGACCGCGGCGAGCAAAGTTCTCCTGACGCTTTGCGCTGTCCAGGAGCTGAGAAAGGTCGCTTTGCTGTTTTTCTTCCATAGAATATCACTCTCCCCTGTCTTTGAGCATCTGCGCGATCATCAGGTCCACCATCCTGCCGTAGGACTTGATGCCGTCGTTCTGGTTGTGGGCTTTGAGATACGCATCGTTCATCTGATCTCCCACCTCGGAGGCCTTGCCCTTGTAGGGCGCCCACGCGGCACTGTACGCCCTAAGGTCGCTGATCACCCCCGGACTGTAGGTATCCCACACAGCGCGGTAGGCCTCGGGGTCGCTGCCGTTCAGCGCGTTGCCCGCGTAGATCAAGCCCAGCAGGGTGCCCGAATAGCGCACGTAGAGGTCGTCGCTCTCCATGCACACCGCATAGGCGATGTAATTGGCCTCGTCCTCACGCGCAAAGCCGCGCAGATGCGCCGCCTCGTGCATCGCGGTGGCGGCCAGCAGCACGTCGGCCTCGTGCGCGTTGACGTGCGCCTCCATCGTAAAGGGTGAAAAGATGCCCGCGATGTTCAGGTGCGCCAGCGGCGTGGACAGCAGCGCGAACTTGGGCGCGCCGTAGTTCCCGGTCAGCCAGGGATACCGCTGCGCGGCGGCCGCGTAGGCCACGTTCACATTTTTCAGCACCTCGCGGCGGCTGCACGTCAGCGCGTAGGCGCCGTCTCCCGCATCCAGCTGTGCGCGCAGCTCTCTCGCCTGCGCAGCCAAGCCTGCCGTCAGTTCCTCTACCCTATTCACTTCGACGGGCGCGGTCTCAAGTCCTGCAATCTGCGCATAGGGCAACCGGGAATAGTTCAGCGCCCAACCGCCGTAGAACAGCACATAGGCCAGCAGCGCCGCCGTCAGCCATCCCGATGCGAATCGCTGCCAATCGATGCGCCGCCGGACCCAGCGCACAATGGATATAATCAGCGCCGCGGGCAGCAGCACAAGCAGCGCAAGCTCGCTCAGCGATACGGGCAGCAGCCCCGTGATCGCGGACGCGGCCTGCGCCCACACCCGATAGACGCCCTGTGAATAGAGGCGCTCCACCGTCTGCGTGTGCCCCTGCGCGGCGCGGTTCAGAATCAGAACCGCCGCGGCAAATGCCGCGGACACGGCCGTGCGTATCCATGGATTCTTCTTCATCAACGCTTTATTCTCCTATAAATGCACTCCGCCGGGCAAAAAGTGCCCTTTGGCTGTCTCCATCCTAGCACATATTTGTTAAATATTAGTGAATTTGAATCATTTTCCCGCTCGTTCACCAAAAAATGATGGAATTTTGCACAAAAACTGTCTATAATATATCCGTAAATTTGATAGTAGTGAGGTCGATTGTATGTCCAAGAATTACCTGTGCGAAGACTGGAAGAAATCGATGCAGCTTTCTTTTGACTTCAACCACATGATGGCGGACTTTGCCGCCGATGCCCGTGCTGCGGTGCGCTCCAACCTGCGCAAGATCGCGCACACCCTCGAGGGCAAGGAGCTGGATAAGGTTCAGGCCTCCATCGCCAAGCTCTCTGATCCGCCCGGCCGCTTGCTCAAGAAAAATTTCATCGAGCCGCGAGACCTGTCTCAACTGGCCGACAGGCTTTCCGCCGCGCACGACGCTGTGCAGAGCGCACGCGGCTGTGTGGATAAGATGATGATGTGGACCGAGTTGCCCTACAATCAGGCGCAGGTAGTGGCCGACATCAACGAGACCGCAAAGGCCATCCGCGAAAAGTTCGAGAACTTCGTGGTGCTGGGCATCGGCGGTTCCGCGCTGGGCCCGGCGATGGTGCAGCAGGCCATGAACAACCTGCGCTACAACGAGCAGTGCGCCTGCAGGCGCTCCGGCCCCAAGCTCTATATTGAAGACAACGTCGATCCCGAGCGCATGGTGAGCCTGCTCAACCTGCTGGATCTGGATAAGACCTGCTTTAACGTCATCTCCAAGTCGGGCAATACCTCCGAGACCATGAGCCAGTTCCTCATCATCTCCGACCTGCTCAAGCAGCGCTATGGCAAGGCCTACGGTGAACACCTGGTGGTCACCACCGACGCGGCCAAGGGCAACCTCAACAAGATCGGCAAGGCCGACGGGCTGAAGATGTTTGTCGTGCCTGACGGCGTGGGCGGACGCTTCTCCGAACTGTGCCCTGTGGGTCTGCTGGCCGCTGCCGTGACCGGCATCGACATCGAGGAGATGCTCGCCGGCGCCGCAGCCATGGATGAGCGCTGCAAGAACGCCGACTATATGAAGAATCCCGCGCTCTTTGCCGCCGGCGCCATGTACGCCGCGATGGACAAGGGCATGAACATCCACGTGATGATGCCCTATGCCGATAGCCTCAAGTTTATGGCGGATTGGTACGCACAGCTGTGGGCCGAGTCCCTGGGCAAGAACGTGCGTCGCGACGGCACCCCCTGCGCAGCGGGACAGACCCCCGTCAAGGCGCTGGGCGTCACCGACCAGCACAGCCAGGTACAGCTCTACACCGAGGGCCCGGATGATAAGGTGATCACCTTCCTGCGCGTGGGGCAGTTCCGCAGCCAGATCACCATCCCCGTGGGCTGCAGCGAGTTCCCGGACGTGGCTTTCCTGTGCGGCAAAACCCTTAACCAGCTGCTGGACGCCGAGCTCTCCTCCACCGAGTACGCGCTGCTCAAGGCGGCCAAACCCTCCTGGCGCGTCACGCTGCCCGAGGTCAACGCCTACACGCTGGGCCAGCTGATGTACTTCTTCGAAATGCAGACCGCTTACATGGGCGAGCTGCTGGATATCGACGCGTTCAACCAGCCCGGCGTTGAGGAGGGCAAAAACGCCGCCTATGCGCTGTTGGGCCGCAAAGGGTACGAGAACAAAGCCGTGGAGCTCAACGCCCGTCCCGAGGCAGACCCTCGCTACGTGCTGTAAACGGAAATACGGCGCAAAGGGGAAGGCGTGCAACATTTCTCCTTCCCCTTTGTTTCAACATGTGGTATACTAAACCCATAATTTAACATCAGGAGGTAATTTCCATGGGACTGGTATCTGCTAAGGAAATGCTCGAAAAGGCAGTTGCC
The DNA here is from genome assembly GCA_002492415.1 of Christensenella sp. UBA7102. Lineage (GTDB taxonomy): Bacteria > Bacillota > Clostridia > Christensenellales > UBA1750 > Spyradocola. The sequence continues at coordinate 13,890 of DKYK01000086.1, read as the reverse complement.
GGCGGCTACGCTGTCGGTCACTTCAACATCAACAACCTGGAATGGACCAAGGCCATCCTGACCACCGCGCAGGAGTTGCAGTCTCCCGTGATCCTGGGCGTTTCCGAGGGCGCCGCCAAGTACATGTGCGGCTACACCACCGTCGCCGCCATGGTCAAGGCGATGATCGAAGAGCTGGGCATCACGGTTCCCGTGGCGCTGCACTTGGATCACGGCACCTACGAGGGCGCCAAGAAGGCCATTGCGGCCGGCTTCTCCTCCATTCAGTTCGACGGCGGTCACTACGCCATCGAGGAAAACCTTGAAAAGACCGCCGAGTTCGTCGCCATCTGCAAGGAAAAGGGGCTGTCCCTCGAAGCTGAGGTGGGCTCCATCGGCGGCGAAGAGGACGGCGTCATCGGCGCGGGCGAGTTGGCCGATCCTCAGCAGTGCAAGACCATTGCGGATCTGGGCATCACCATGCTGGCTGCCGGCATCGGCAACATCCACGGCAAGTACCCTGCCAACTGGAAGGGCCTGAACTTTGAGGTGCTCGAGGGCATCCACAAGGCCTGTTCCGGCAAGCCCCTGGTTCTGCACGGCGGCACCGGCATCCCCGCCGATATGGTCAAGAAGGCCATCTCCCTGGGCGTGGCCAAGGTCAACGTCAACACCGAGTGCCAGCTGGCCTTTGCCGCCGCCACCCGCGAGTACATCGAGGCCGGCAAGGATCAGGCCGGCAAGGGCTTCGATCCCCGCAAGCTGCTGGCGCCCGGCTATCAGGCCATCAAGGACACCGTAAAGGAAAAGATGGAGCTGTTCGGTTCCATTGGCAAGGCATAAGCAGCGCAAGCAATCAAAAAGGACACCCAATGCAGGCAGCCGCCCGTTTTGGGTGTCCTTTTTATTCTGCTCAATCCTGCCGGGGATGCGGTAGCGCCGCGATGCGCTTGAGGATCCGCACATATTCCTGCGCGTCCTCCTCACCCAACGAGGCGAGCACATAGACGGTAGTATCCAGCACCTCTCGCCACATGGCCTCTGCCGCGCCCGCTCCTTCCGAGGTGATGCACACCTGCACGCAGCGTCTGTCCTCCTGCGCTGGCTGCCGGCGGACAAGCCCCTTGCTCTCCAGGTTCTTCAGCGCAATGGCCGTGCGGCCCGTGGTGATGCCGAGTTCTCGGCTCAGCTCGCCCGCCATCACGCCGTCCCGCGTGTAGTGCAGGTAGTTGAGTATGCCCCTCTCCCCGCTGCCCAGCTGCCGCGTGCCTTCCGTGGGCAGTTTTCGGTACGTCAGGGTTTGGATCAACTCTTGCGCCAGTGCGTGATAATCCATCGTAAACAGCGCCTCCTGCTGCATCTTTGGGCCATGTCAGCATTATACCCGCCCGGCAGGAGCTCTGTCAAGCATCAGTATTCCCTGAGCAGGGCCTCCGCGCGCACCATTTCCTGCTTGACCTGCTCATCCTTCTCGGCCTGCGCCGCATGGATGATGTGCGCCTTGGAGTGCGGATCGCCGATCTGGCCCAGCGCCTGCGCTGCGTGCACGCGCACCTGGGCGGAAGCGTCGCGCAGCAGCGTGATGAGGGGATTGACCGCATCGCCTGCCTTGAGCTTGCCCAGTCCATCGATGGCCGCCAGACGCACCGCCTCGTCCTTATCCATCATCAGCTCCGCAAGCTTATCCACCTTTTTCTTCTCAATCGCCTTTTCCACTTTGCCAAGCTTGTTCCCGAACATAACTTCGCTCTCTTTCTTGCGTCGCACAATCAACTTTCGTTAAAAGCTTTCATCGAAAGCTTTTACTGTAATAAGTATACCGCGTTTCTACGGACTTGTCAACGCAAAGGTTAAGAACAGTTTATGAACAAATTAAGGCAAGAGGAGCACATACCATCGATCGTGGGTTACAGGCAAAAAAACACCTGAAAATCCTAAGATTCTCAGGTGTTTTGTGGTGGTCCGTACTGGACTCGAACCAGTGACCCCATCGATGTGAACGATGTGCTCTACCAACTGAGCCAACGAACCGTATCGCGTTCCCATATCCCGGGAACGTGATCTATTATACCATCCCATCCGTGTGGTGTCAAGCCTTTTTTGAGGATTCTTCCAATGAAAATCCATGCGCAAGCAAGCGCCGATGAAACCAACCGCCCTTGAAGTAATAGACGATGAACAGCATCGATGTCAGCGCCCACGAAACGGGATACGAGTAGAGTACCCACAGCACGTCGTCAAAATGCGGCACGACAAAGACCACCCATAGCACGCGCGTGGCGCAAACGCCAAAGCAGGTCATCAGCATGGGCACGAAGCTCTCGCCCGTGCCGCGCATGGCGCCGGAGAGGATTTCGACACAGATGTAGAGGATGAATGTGGGCGCCAAGGTCTGTGTGATGCGCGTGCCCTCCAGAATCACCGCCGTGTCCGACGAGAACAGGTGCATGCACATCTCGCCGCCGAAGTAGAATAGCGCCTCCAGCGCCAATGTGAAGATCACGGACAGCGCCATGCACACGCGCACGCTCTTGCGCATGCGTTCAAATTTCTGCGCGCCAAAGTTCTGGCCGACAAAGGTGGTCACGGTCACGCCAAACGCGCCGATGACCATCCAGAACAGACCGTCCAGCTTGCCAAAGGCGGTGTAGGCAGCGATGACCGTGGTGCCAAAGGTGTTGATGGCTGCCTGCAACACCGTATTGGACAGCGAATACATCACCGATTGCAGGCCCGCGGGCAGGCCGATGCGCACGATCTGTCCCAGCAGCCCGCGCGCAAACGCGATCTTCCTGGGGATGAGCTGGAATGAGGCCTCCGAACGCATCAGCGTCACAACCACAAGGATTGCGCTGACAAGCTGCGACAGAATCGTCGCGATGGCGACGCCCGTAACGCCCATTTTCAGCGCCACGACAAAGAACAGATCCAGCAGAATGTTGACCACGCAGCAGATGATGAGGAAGTACAGAGGACGCTTGCTGTCCCCTACTGCGCGCAGGATGGAGGATCCGATGTTGTAAATCAGCGAAGGAATGGTGCCCACAAAGTAGATGCGCATATAGACCGTCGCAAGGTCAATCACATCGTCGGGCGTGCTGACCCATCCCAGAGCCATGCGCGAGAAGATAAGGCCTACCACCGTCAGCACGGCGCCGCCCGCCAGCGACAGCGCAATGCCCGTGTGCACGGTCTTGCTCACGCCGCTGTCGTCCCCACTGCCCCAGTACTGGGCGATGATGACCGTCGCGCCCGAGGACAGGCCCACAAAGAAGCCCACCAGCAGGTTGATCAGCGTGCCAACGGTGCCGCCCACCGCGGCCAGCGCCTGCGTGCCCACAAACTGCCCCACAATCACCGCATCCACGGTGTTGTACATCTGTTGAAAAAAAGTGCCCAGCAGAATCGGAAAAAAGTAGAGCAACACTTGCTGCCAGATATTGCCCCCCGTGATATTGTTGACGGCCCCATTGCCACGCCTTGCCATATTGCTTTCCCTCCCGACGCAGGTTTCGGCATGCTTTGCTCAAAATTGCCGATGTCCTTAGCATAGCACACTCCGTTGCATTTGTAAATTACGGAATACTTTTACTCTTACCCGCGCACACTAATCTGGAAAAAAGATGAAAGGAGCTTCCTCCATGCTGACCATGTTTATCCGTGCGCTGGTGCTGTATATATTGGTCATTCTGCTGATGCGATTGATGGGCAAGCGGCAGATCGGCCAGCTGCAGCCTTACGAGTTGGTGTTCACCGTCATCATCGCGGACCTGGCCGCCACCCCCATGGGCGATGTCGGCGTGCCCCTCCTCTACGGCGTGATGCCCATTGCCGCGCTGATGCTGTGCTACGCGCTGTTTTCGCTGCTCACGCTCAAGTCCGAGCGCGCCCGCGTGCTGCTGACGGGGCGACCCAGCATATTGGTGAGCAACGGCGTCATCAACCAGCAGGAGATGAGCCGCCAAGGTTTTTCTCTGACGGAACTGATGGAACAGGTGCGCGAACACGGCATTGAAAACCTGCACGAGGTGGGTTGCGCGGTATTGGAAATCTCCGGACAGGTCAACGTATTTCCTGTGTCGCAAAAGCGGCCCGCCACGCCGGAGGATCTGCGCATCAAGACTTCCTATGAGAATCTGCCCCTGCACCTGGTTTTGGACGGCAAGCTGCAAAAGGAGAGCCTAAAGAATGCTCACCTGACCACCGCCTGGCTGGAGCAGCAGCTCTCGCGCTTTCCCTGCTCCATAGCGGAGGCCTACTACTGCGCGCTGGACACCGACGGCGTGCTGTGCGTACAGAAGAAGCAGGAGAGCCGCGTGCGATTTGCTCACGCGCTGGATCCAAAGGAGGTGTGCTGGTAGATGCGTGCCGATGCCGTACTCATCGCGCTTTCGCTGTTGCTGCTGGTGATGGCCATCGTGTGCGTATGCAATCTGCGGGCCACCGCTCTGGATCTGATGGAGCAGGCGCGCGCCGCACAGGACCTGCTCGCCTTTGACCCCGACCGCGCCGGGCAGGAGGTGGACGCGCTCTACCGCCGCTGGATGTCCGTGGAGCGCCGGTGGCAATTCGTGTCCATTCACGACGACCTGATGGAAGTCACTCTCGCCGTGTCGGAAGCGCGCGACGCCCTGGACTGCGGCGACACCGATGCCGCATACATGGCGCTGACCCGCACCGTCATCGCCCTTGACGCGGTGCTGCACAAGGAATTGCCCACACCCGGCAACATATTCTGATCAATCCATCCATATATTTCTCAAATTATGGAAGATTTTGCCTCATATTCATTGGAATTCTGCACGCAATCTGCTATAATGGGGTATCAAACCCATCTACGACGGAAAGAGGCGTTGTCGATGACCCCGCAGCATGAGCAGATGTATCGCGACCTGATCCAAATGGTTGCCCGCAGCGGCGTGCAGGATTTTCTCGACCCCTATCCCTTCCGTGATCGGCCGCAGCACATGTACCGGTGCTATTGCTGGGCGGAGCGCATTCTGCGCACGCGTCCCGACGCCGACGCGGAACTGACGCTGGTGTCCACGCTCTTTCACGACATTGGGGTGATTCGCTCCACACCCGAGCGCCTCAAAGCGGATCACGACGTGCTGGGCGGGCCCATCGTTCGCGAATACCTGGTGGAGCACGGCTATGCGCCGGAATTTGCCGACCGCGCGGCCTTCCTCGTCTCGCATCACCAGCAGCGCGAGCTCATCCAGGCCGAGGGCACGCCCATCGAGCATGTGATCCTGATGGAGGCGGACATGCTGGACGAGCGCGGCGCGCTGGGCATCGTGTGGGATGCGATGGCCGAGGGCGCCAAGAACGCGCAGACCTATGCCGCCACGCTGGAACGCTTCAAGCAGCGCAAGCTCTACCGCTGCCCCGAGCGCAATCCCATGCACACCCAGGCTGCCCGCACATTCTGGTCAGAAAAGCAGCGTCTGCACGTGCAATTTGTCGCCGCGCTGGAGCGCGACCTGGGATTGGCCGACTAAAAAGACGTTCCGACGACGCAAAGAGTCCCGCATCCGTGTCATTTGCCCGAGAATGCGGGACCTTTTTTATCTGTGTTTGGGTTTACAGCAACACGCAGCCGCCGTCTGCGCGCAGGCAGGTGCCAGTGATGTGCTCGGCCTCGTCGGAGGCGAGGTAGACGCAGGCCCATCCGTCGTCATCAGGCAGACCGAGGCGGCCCAACGGGTAGAGCGAGTACTTGGTGAAGTATTCACGCGGGGCCTGGAAGCGCGGCTGGGTGAAGGGCTTGGGGTTGCCGGTCTTGAACTCGATCTTCACGCCAGCGGGCATGACCATGTTCACGCGCACGCCGTACTTGGCAAACTCAATGGCAGCCTCGCGCATCAGCATGTGCATGCCGCCCTTGGTCATCGCATATACGGGGTCAAAGTGCGTCGGACGCTTGCCGTGGACCGAAGAGATGCAGGTAATGGAGCCGCGCGTCTCCTTCAGATAAGGCAGCGTAGCGCGCATCATGTTGATGTAGCCGCCCAGGTTGACGTGCATCAGCAGATCATAATCCTCCAGAGAGTACTCGTCCAGCGGATACTGCTTCTGCAGCGCCGCATTGTTGACCAAGCCGTCGATGCGGCCATAGCGCTCATAGGTGGCCTCAACCATGGCCTTCGCCTGCTCAAAATCCGACACATCTGCCTGATAGACGAATGCGCAGTCCGGTCCGCCGATGGCTTGAATCTCCTTGAGCGCCTCTTGCGCCATAGCGGCGTTAGAGTTGCAGTTGATGCAGCACTTGGCGCCGGACTTGACAAAGCACCGCACGATGCCCTTGCCAATGCCCTTGCCGCTGCCGGTGACAATAAATACCTTTCCCGTCATATCAAAAGCCTTATTCATCGACCTTCTCCCCCTTTCCAGCGCGGAACCCGTAGAACAGCTCAAAGCCGCCGTCAGCGCGCAGCGACGCGCCGTTGACGAAGTTGGCGTCCTCGGAGGCGAGGAAGGCGGCTACGCCCGCGATTTCCTCATTGGTACCGGCCTTGCGCCTGGGAATGCGCTCCTCCATGTAGCCCATGGCATAGAGCGGAGAGAATTCGGAGACGAACTTTTCATCATCACCCTTGATGGCGCCCACCTCGATCAGGTTGGCCTGAATGCCCGCGGGGCCGTAGAAGATCGCCGTCTCCTTGCAAAGCATGTTGATGCAGCCCTTGGCGATGGAGTACATCACCGCAGAGCCAGTGGGCTTGTCCGCATGGATGGAGCTGACGTACACAATTTTGCCGGAGTGATACTCGGCCATGTGGTCGCCCACCACGCGCGTGAGCACAAAGCCAGTGCGCGCATTGTCGTTGAGCTGGCTCTCGAACACGTCGCGGGACAGATTCTCCAGCCCCGTGCGCACCACGGTATTGTTGTTGTAGATGAGCACGTCGATGCGGCCCAGCGCCGCTTTGACCTCGTCCACCAGCGCCTGCGCGCCCTCAAAGGTGCTCAGATCCGGGTGCACGTTGAGCACGCGCGCGCCCTTTTCTTCCACTTTCTTGACCAGATCGCCGCTTGCGTCCCCCAGCACAAGGTTCGCGCCCTCCTGCGCAAAGCGCAGCGCCAGCGCCTCACCCTGCTCGGTGTCCGCCTGCGTCACATACACGGTCTTTCCGTCGAAACGCATTTGAGTTCCCCCTAACTTTGTTTTATGTCTCTGGTATTTAACCATAAATATTATGCCACGTTTGCAACCAAAATGCAACGGGTCTATTGCACAAAACAGAAAAAACCAGCGCTGCTTGCGCAGCGCTGGCCGTCTCTCTTTACCGTTAACGGATTAGGACCACAGACGATCGTGAGAGATCCAGTTGTCCCACTCGGTGGTGGGCTCCCACAGACCGGGAATCTCGGGATGGATGTGCGCAGCCAGAACCTCGTCATCCAGCTCGTCGATACCGATACCGGGCTTCTCGGGAACCGCCATGAAGCCGTCCACGATGCGGGGCTTCTCGGTGTCCTTGACCATATCGGACCACCAGTCCACGTCGTTGGAGTGGAACTCCAGGCCCAGGAAGTTGTTGGTGGCAGCGGCAACGTGCACAGCAGCCAGGCAGGCCACGGGGGTCTCCGCCATGTGCAGAGCCATCGCAACGCCGCACTCCTCAGCGTAGTCGCCGATCTTCTTGGTCTCGTAGATACCACCGGAGGACAGGATGTCGGGGTGGATGATGGAGACCGCACGGTTATCCAGCAGGGGCTTGAAGTTCTCCAGCAGGTAGATGTCCTCGCCGGTGGCGATGGGGGTGGTGGAGGCGTTGTGCAGGCGGACATACTGGTCGGTCAGCTGCCACGGGATCATATCCTCCAGCCAGCACATGTTGTAGTCTTCCAGACGGTTGGCCAGCTTGATGCAGTCTTCCACGCCGATGTGACCGAAGTGATCGATGGACAGCGGAATCTCATAGCCGATGACGGAACGGACTTCCTTGACGTAGTTCTCCAGGTAATCGAAGCCCTTCTTGGTGATGTGGATGCCGGTGAAGGGGTGCGCGATGTTGTTCTGATCGTAGTTGCGGTTTGCCCACCAGCGCGCAGCGGCCTTATCGCCCTTCTGCTTGGCCTCGCGAGCCATCTTGGCGGTGTAGGCGTACTGCTCCAGGAAGCCCACGGGCGCGCACAGGCCGCCCTCGACGTCCCACAGCTGATTGATGCCCAGGTCCATCTTGAGCATGGTGTAGCCGTGCTTCTCGACGCGCATCTTGAGCGCCTCGCCCATGTTCAGGCCGGTATCCTTGCCGTCGACGTCGGTATCGCAGTACATGCGGACCTTGTCGCGGAACTTGCCGCCCAGCATCTGGTAGACCGGGATGCCGTAGGCCTTGCCCGCGATGTCCCACAGAGCCAGCTCGACGCCGCAGACGCCGCCCGCCTGACGGGACTGACCGCCATACTGCTTGATGCGGCGGAAAATCTTATCGATGTTGCAGGGGTTTTCGCCGATGAGGAAGCGCTTGAGCATCTGCGCGTAGAGCTTGGATGCGCCGTCGCGGACCTCACCGTAACCGGTAATGCCCTGGTTGGTCTCGATGCGCAGCAGGGTGCAGTGCATGGGAGCGCCAACGATGTCAACAAAGCGCATGTCGGTGATGCGCAGCTCACTGGGCTTGGAGTACGTGTTGACATGGGCAAGAGTCTGTTCGTAGTTTTCGGCCATATTCTTTTCCTCCCTGATTCTCTATATATCCGGACAAGCGAATGGGCTGCCCGGCTTCTACGTATACTACTATACACGTTTTTGTACAAACGCGCAAGACTTGTTTTGACGTTGCGTGAGAAAAGTTTCTCATTGTGAAACGCTGTGTCATTTGTTGGTGCTATTCGCCACCCAATCTGCCAGATCCTCCAGAAATTGGTCGGACACATGCAGTTCGGACAGGTACTCGTCGCTGGTGCCGCGGCCCTTGACGCTGCCGTTTTCCGCAAACAGGTGATTCAGCCCATCATAGAGCGCAAAGCGTACCTCTCCGGCATACTCTTCCAGCGCGCTTTGCCAGGATTTGTAATCCTCCAGGCTGGTCTGGAAGTCGTTTTTGCCCTGCGCGATGAACACCGGCACGTTCAGCGCCGCCAGGGACTGTTCCACAGGGTGGTCGTACAGATCGCGGATATAGGGTACCGGCACGCCGAATATGGTGTCGTCCTCCTTCATCGCATCCAGCTTGTCCGCTTTTTTGTATTCCTTTTTAATGGCGCTTTGGCGAGAGGCGTCCCGCGCCATGGCGAGGGTTTGCTCGTAGACCACGTCCAGGTAGGGCCGAGCCGTGCCAGCCAGCGACGCGACGCCCGCAACCCTGCCGCAGCTCTGCTGCGCGATGCGCGGCGCCAGCGCGCCGCCCATGCCGTGCCCCACGATAAAGACATCGCCGATGCCGCCCTGCTGTTCCAGCGCATCCAGCGCCAGCAGCGCGTCGTCGATGATCTCCTGCTGCACCGTCATGCCGTTAATCTCCTCCTCCGTCATCTCGTCGCCATGGGCATAGGTCCGCTTATCGAAGCGGATGGAGGCGATGCCGCGCTGCGCAAGGCCGTGCGCCAGATCCGCAAAGGGTGCGCAGTTGCCAATGGCCTCGTTGCGGTCGTAGGCGCCGGAGTCCTGCACCAGCACCACGGCGGGAACCGTCGCGCTCCTCACCGGGCGCGTGACGATGGCGCGCACCTCGTGCTCCGTGCCCTCACCCAGCGCAATTTCATATTCGATGACGCCTGCAGGCAGCTCGATGGCGTAGTCCACCTCATCCTCGCGCACGCCGAACCACAGGCCCGCCACATCGTCGTTCTCGTCAAAGGTCAGCTGCACGCTGCTGCCGCCGTGCCGGTGCGTCACCATCGCCAGAATCGTGCCCTCGCCGTTGATGCGGTAGGCCTCGTAGCTGTCCATCTCTACCGCGTCGCCGTAGCGCAGGCGCACCGCATCCCACTGCTCCTGCAGCTCTTCCTTGTCCATCGTATTGTGCAGGTTTTCCGCAAACATCGCCAGGCAGGCGCTGTAATCCTGCGCAAACAGCGCGCCCAAAAACGACTGAGTGAGCGCGAGATAGGGCGCGGCCTCCTCCGCTCCAATCTCCACCGTTTCATTTCTGAACAGCGCGCAGCCGCTCAACGCCGCCATGCACAGCGCCAGCAGCAGACACAGACAACGCCTGCATGCTCTCATATCCGCCACATCCTTTCGCAAAATCGCTGTTTTGTGCGCCGAACGCCTCCCGAAGGGCATTTCGAGCGCAGCGAGAAATCTCTCAGTACTCTGTCGTCCGCTCCCACGCGCGCGCCGCAAAGGCCTCGCCGTGCCCGGGGATGATCACATCGTACTGCCCCTTGATCGCCTGGATGGTTTTAATGCCCATCTCATCATTCCAGCCGAACAGATAGGGCTTACCCGCCTGATAGAACTCTCGGGTCATCACCGCATCGCCCGTAAGCAGCACGCGGCCCTCGGGCGCATCAAAGGCGAGACCGCACAGCCCCTGGGTGTGGCCGGGCAGCGGCACGACGCGGATGCCGTCGGCGAGCGTCTCCTCCACCGGGTGCGCCTGCGCCAGGTTGGCGCGGTCGTCCCCGGGGAAGGTGCGGATGTAGGCGTCCCAGTTCTCCTGCAGGTAATCGATCTCCGTCCGCGGCATAAACCACTGCGCGTTGGGAAACAGCGGGTCCACGTGGTGGTCGAGATGGTAGTGCGTGGTGTAGACGCGGGTGATGTCCGCGCGATGCAGGCCCGCGGCCCATAGCAGCGCCTCATCCATCCGCTGCGCGGGCAGCGAGGGATCGACCAGTATATGTTCACCGCCGCCGGAGAGCAGCGTACAAGTGCACAACGCCTTTCGGTAAGCGACGGATTCGTCCTCGCCCCAATACCGGTTACGGGACAGGTGTCCAATGGTGACGATATGGAAGGTGTAAATCATGCTTAGCCTCCATTTGCGCGCTCTGCGCGCGCGGTTTTACCGTCAGTATAACAGATCTGCCCGAAAATGAAAAGATTGCCGTGAAAGTACAGAGATTTTACTTGAAAACACCGGCTGCGCATGGTAAACTATATTGAGTAGCGCGTACATCCTTGCATGGCGCGGGACGCCATGCCAAAGTCCATAAGGAGGTGAAAGATATGAACAAATATGAGGTTCTCTACGTCATCGACGCCGCAATGGAGGATCAGGCCCGTTCTGAGTTGATTGCTCAGTTTGGCGAGCTGATGGCCAACAACGGCGCGACCGTCGAAAAAGTGGATGAGTGGGGCAAGCGTCGCCTGGCCTATCCCATCAACTTCAAGAATGAGGGTTACTACGTGCTGGTGAACTTCACCGCCGCGCCCGAGTTCCCGCGTGAGCTGGAGCGTAACTTTGAAATCAACGAGAACATCATCCGTTATCTCGTGACCCGTGTTGAGGAATAATGTAAGGACGGTGCAGCCATGAATAAAGTCATATTGGTCGGCAACCTGACCAGAGATCCCGAATATCGCACCACGCCCAGCGGCACGACCGTATGCAACTTCACCATTGCGGTGCAGCGCCGGTTTGCGAATCAGCAGGGTGTGCGCGAGGCGGATTTCATCAGCTGCGTTGCCTGGCGTCAACAGGCTGATTTCGTGCATCGCTTCTTTACCAAGGGCAGGAAGATCGGCGTAGTCGGCACCCTGCAGACCCGCACCTACGACGCGCAGGACGGCTCCAAGCGCTACGTTACCGAAGTCGTCTGTGACGAGTGCGAGTTTGTAGACTCCAAGCCTCAGGGCGACGGAGCACAGGGTCAGGGCAGCTACGGCGCCCAAAGCTACGGCTATGGCAATGCGCCCGCCCAGCGTCCCAACAACAGCGCGCCTGCGAATGATTTCGCCGGCCAGGGTTTCACGCAGGTCGATGATGACGACCAGCTCCCATTCTAAGTTAAGGAGGTTAGAGAACAATGTCTGAAGAAAGAGTTCGCCGTCCTCGCGGCCGCAAGCCCCGCCGCAAGGTCTGCCAGTTCTGCGTAGATAAGGTTGAGCACATCGATTACAAGGACCTCGCCCGCCTGCGTCGCTTCGTGACCGAGCGCGGCAAGATCCTGCCCCGCCGCATGTCCGGCAACTGCGCCAAGCATCAGCGCCAGCTGTCTATCGCGATCAAGCGCGCGCGCCATGTGGCTCTGCTGCCCTACTCCGCGGACTAATGAAATGCAAATAAAAGGAACGCCAGAGCGATTCTGGCGTTCCTTTTCATATTAACGTCAGCGCAGGCAGCAGTTGACAAAACCCCTGCGTCGGGGCTAAAATAGAGAATAGACTGCGTCGTCCGGTCAGCGGGCGGCAACTGGGAGTATAAAATGAAGCGAACGACGAAAATCGGGCTGACCGTGCTATTTGTGCCGGGCATGCTTGTGCTGGGCGCGGTATCGGGCTTGTTTCTCGCGGTGATGCCGTGGCTCACGGGGCTGACGGCCGCACTGGCTGTGCTGGCCTTTCTGGTCTTGGGTGCTGCGGCCGGCGTTTTGGGCGTCTGCGCGTTTTCCGGCGGCATGGCGCTGGCGCTATGGCTGCTGGAGCCCGGGCTGTTGGCGCTTGCACCGTGGGTGGCGCTTTTTCTGGGTCTTGCACTGGCGCTGATCTGCGGACAGCTGCGCGCGGGCGTGACTGCGGGACGTGCCATGCTCTTGACGGGCGCGGGTCTGTTCGCATTCGGAGCGGTCAGCTACATCGCGGGCAACCTGGCCGTGGGCGACCTTATTGGGCGCGTGACGGAGCTGCTGTCCGCCGAGCTTGCGCAGATGCGTGAGCAAATGCCTCAGATGTACGACCTACTGCTGTCCATGCTGTCGCTGGGCGGTATGCTCCCTGACGTCGAGCTGACCCAGCCTACATTGGTGTTGGATGCGCAGACACGCGCTGTGCTCACGGCCAGTCTGGTCGAGTTGTACGACTCCTCGCTCCGGCTGGGTCTGATGCAGATGCTGATGCAGCAGGCGCTGCACACCGCCTTTCTGGGCGTGCTGACGCCATTGCTCGCGCTGGGCGGCAAGCCTGAAGCGCCTGCAACGCCCCTTCCCGACCTTGCGGCAGCGCGCATTCCCGCAAAGCCCGCGACACTTATCATGCTGGCGCTGGTTGTCTCGTGGGTATGGATGCTGTTCGACACGAGCGCCTATGCGGCGTATCTCGCGGTATGGAGCGCGGTCAAGTTTATTTACGCCGTACAGGGATTGTCGCTTGCGCAGTGGTTTATGAAGAAGCATGACTGGGCCCATGTGTTGCGCGCGCTGATTCTGTGCGCGTCGTACCTGCTTTTGCAGGATATACTGCTGCTGTTGGGCATTGCCGAGCAATTCTTCTGCTTCCGCGGGCTGAGCCGGTCCGGGCTGCGGCACAGCGGCGATGACGATCATGATAACAACGATCTGTATTAGGAGGGAATCCACATGAAGGTAATACTGCTCAAGGACATCAAGGGCACGGGCAAGAAGGATCAGATCATCGAGGCGAGCGATGGCTTCGCGCGCAATTACCTGTTCCCGCGCAAGCTGGCCATGGAAGCCAGCGCCGCAAACCTCAACGCCATCGAGAACGCCAAGTCCGCTCAAAGCCACCGCAAAGAGGTGGAAAAGCAGGAGGCTCAGGAATTGGCCCGCAAAATGGCGGACATGGCTGTGGAAGTCGCCGTGCGTGCAGGCGAAAACGGCAAGCTTTTCGGCAAGGTCACCAACCAGGAGGTTGCGGACGCCCTCAAAGCCCGCTATGGCCTGGACATCGACAAGCGCAAGATCTCCGTCGACGGCATCAAGAACGTCGGTCCCGCCGAAGCCACTGTCAAGCTCTACCCTGAGGTCTCCGCCAAGCTTAAGCTCAACATCGTCGCAAAGGCGTAAGGAGACGGGGAAAACGGGGAGGGTACGCGCTTTCTTTCTGAGAAAGAA
>DKYK01000018.1:2393-30048 GCA_002492415.1 Christensenella sp. UBA7102 | reverse complement strand
GGCTTTCCCGCAGGGGAAGCACGGTGCGCAGCTACGCCTCGATCGCGTGCTCAATTCGGACGAGCCAGTTCTGGTTGAGTATGGCGGCGGTGAAGCCGTCCACCTTCCAGCCGACGGTGGCCAGCTGATCCAGCGGGTCGGCGGTGCCGGCGGAGCCCAGGGGCTTGACGATGGTGCGCACAGGGGACGCGCCCACGATGCCCAGGTCCACCACGCCGTAGGCGTCCTCGCCAAAGATGAGCGTGGCGCCCACGTCGGCGTTGCTGGCGCCCGCCTTGGAATAGATCGGGGTTTCGGAGCTCTCGATGAAGATCACGCCGAAGAGCTTGCCGATTTCACCGTTTTCAAGCTGCTCGGCCTGCTGGTATTTGGCCTTGTCCTCCCAGAGCGAATCGCCCATCAGCGAAAACTTGGCGTCCGAGCCGACGATGGCCTTGTAGTAGCCCTTGCCGCCGCGGTTGAACTTGGGCGCGCCCGCCTTCTCCAGCGCGCGCACGGCCTTGCGGATGTCCTCCAGCTTGAGCACGTCGGTGGCGGCAAGCGCGCTTCGCGCGGTTTTTCCGCCCGTGTACTGGACGTTGGTGCCGGCGCAGATCACGTCGCGCACGATGTGATCGACGCTCAGCGCGCCCTGCTTGGCCATCAGGTGCACCAGCTGGTTGGTCTGGGTGTTGACGCCGGTCAGGTCCAGCACGTCGGTGGTGGCCACATACCCGCCGTAGGGCTTGACCTCGGCGGTGACCTTTTCCATGGTCAGCGCCTGGCCGTCGGGCACCACGCCCTCGCTAAGCGGCGTGGTCACCGCGGAAAAAGGCTGATAGCGCCAGAACTCCACCACTTTGCCGTTGCCCTTGGGCAGGCTGCGGCGCTGGCCGCCCTGATAGAAGACCAGCTGCTTTTCCATCTCCAGCAGCAGCTTGCCGTCGTAGTAGTTCTGCACCGTGGTGTGCAGGGACTGGCTGGTGGACTTGTTGATCGTAGTCATGCTCGTACCTCCTTATTCTGTCGATGCGGATCAGTCGGGCTCGTAGCGGTTTCCGGTGGCGCTGACGTACTGGGAGATGCGCTCGATCTCCTCGGGGGTGAGCGCGCCGCCCCACGCCCCCAGGCCCAGGTTGGCGCTGTGCTCCTGCGCGGGCGAATCAAAGGGCCGCAGGAAGCACTTGCGGTAGACCTCGCCCACCGCCGCGCCCTCCTCGATCATGCGCATGGCCTCGGGGTTGCGGCGCAGCGCCTCGATGGTGAAGCGCTCGTCGCCGATGGCCTCGATGGCGGCCACCACCTTGCGGGCGCGGTCCATCACCTGCTCGCGGCGCTGGGCGGCCTCCGTAAGCAGGCGCAGCGCCTCCTCCTCGCTCAGGCCCGCCCGCTCAAGAAAGCTGCGCAGCAGGGGCAGCGTCTCGGGCGTCTCCATCGCCGGGTTGTGTCTGGTTTCCATGGTTCTGTCCTCCTTCCGTGGTGCGGATGGCCTTTACGATGGCCTCCTTGTTGCTCAGATCCATCAGCTGGAATGCGGCGCCCGCGGGCAGCACGCCCATCTGCACCAGCTGCAGCAGCAGCTGGTTCTGGTAGACGCTCTCATAGCGCGGCATGCGCTGCAGGCGCACCTGCAGGTCGTACTCCCAGGCGCCCGGGGCGTCCTGCGGCTCCAGCACGGCGTACCCGTCCTGCGTGCGGTAGCTGGTATCGCGCGAACCAAAGGCTGCAAGGTTCGCGACGATCTGCCGCACCATTTGCAGGAACGCCTGGTTGATGGTGGCCTGGTGCAGGTTGGTGCGCTTGGAGCCGGCCGCCTGCAGCATGGAGATGGCGGAGCCGGAGGCCGCGCTGACGGGCAATTCGCCGCGGCTGACGGCGTTCTGGCCGCTCTCCGCCTTGAGCATGTCGATCTTGGCGGACAGCATCTGCATGGCCGCGGGCGTCAGCGGCGCGCAATCCTGCCAGCGCACGGCGTTTTCGTCGATGCGGTCGGCGAGCACGACTTCCTGCTCCTCGTCCGCGAGCGCCGTCAGATCCAGGCCGGCGGAGCGGTTGACCATCAGGCGAGGGCGGGCGGATCTTGCGATGTTGCGCATCACCAGCGTGTCCAGCTTGTCGATGTAGCTCTGCAGCGGCGCCAGGTAGTCGAAGGCGCCAAAGCCCCAGGGCGTGCCGGGCAGCCGGTCGTAATACCAGAAGACGAATGGGTACTCCCCGTGGGGGTACAGCCCCTCGGGATGGGCGCGCGTCGAATCGTACAGCACGCGCCCGCCCGCGATCTTCATCTGATGCACGGCGCAGGAGCCGTCCTTCCACGTCTTGTAGTACGCGGTGATCAGCGCGATGCGCTCGCCGTCCGGCGGGGCTAGGAACGAGGGGCTCTCGCCGTTCATGCGCTGCGCCTGCCGGGGGTAGTGCGCGCGGAAGTAGTCCAGGGTGTGGTAGCTCACCTTGAACACCGCTCGGCCGTCCTGCATGTCCTCCACTGTGGGGTCGGCCGCGATGCAGCGGGGGTCGTAGGCCGTCACCCGCGCCTCGCCCGCCTCCACGCCCGTCTCGCACACGCCCATTCCAAAGCGCGCGCGGTTCTCGCACAGCTGGATGTAGGTGTGCTCAAAATCCATGCGCTCCAGCACCGCGCGGTGCAGGCGGGTCATGCGGTCGGCGCGCTGCTCGTCCTCCTTTCTGCGCGCCAGGAACACCGCCTCGGGCATCAGCTCCACCGCGTCGGCCAGCTCCTGCCGGTAGGTGGCGTAGAGCACCGGCGTGCCCGTCCGCGGCCTTGCGCGGCCGCCCTCCCGGCCCAGCGCCTGCTCCAGGTACAGCCGCTGGTTGCGCGCGTACTTTTCGCGCAGCGGACGGCTGTCCCGCCAGAAATCGCCGAGCAGAGCGAGCAGCTGCGTCTTTCTCTCCTCCGTGTTCAATGTCTCTTCCCTCCTTTCTGTCGTCAGGGCGCGCGCCTTTCCCGCGCCCTGCACCTTCATCGTAGCGCCTTTCCATGCGCGCAGCGTTCTACGATTAAGCGCATCTGCGTGCGCATGAAGCGCCAAAACCCCCGGAATCAACGCAAAAAAAGGACGAAGCTGCGTGCTTCGTCCGTCTGAAAAAATACAGATGCGTCGATACAGTAAAAATTCGCGTGCGGCAAGGCCGTGCGCGAATTTTTCTGTCCCTGGCAAAAGATGGGCGTTCATCCTTCTTTGCATTTTTACGGCCACTGCCGGATGGTGCGCACCACGCGGCCGAGGATGCGGCAGCTCTCGCCGTGCAGCACGACGGGGGAATACGCGCTGTTGAAGGGCTGCAGGATCACGCTCTTGCCCGAGAACACGACGCGCTTTAGGGTGGCCTCGTCGTCTTCGAGCAGCACCACGCCCAGCTGGCCGCTGCGGATGGTGTCCTGGCTGTGGACCAGCGCCAGGTCGCCCTCCTGGATCTGGGGCGCCATGCTGTCGCCGGTGACGCGCAGGAAAAAGTACTCGTCGGGCGCTGCGACGTCGGCGGGCTCGTAGCCCTCGTACTCCTGCTGGGCCAGCCGGTCAAAGCCGCCCTTGACCGTGCCCAGGATCGGGATGCGCGCGCAGCCGCCGGCTTCGGGCCGGCCCATCAGCCGGTCGGCGGTGCAGTCGAACAGGTCGGCCAGCGCGCACAGCGTGCCGTAATCCGGCTCGCGCAGGCCCGCTTCATAGTTGGAATAGGCTTGGCGCGTGATGCCCAGGCGATGCGCAACCTCCTGTTGCGTCATGCCGGACTGCGCCCGCAGCGTTTTGAGCAGCTTTAACACAGATATGCCCTCCTCTCTCCCCTTATTATGCAACAAGTCGGCGCATTTAACAAGCGCATTTTTTTATTTTACAAAAATTTTCAACAAAGTGTTGACAAGTCCGAACTAGTGTTCTATACTAATTCTGCAACAAAGAGTGGCGCAGCCGCTCATCGGAAACAAAGCAGAAGGGAGCACGGTTTGAATGGTGACAAAAAACAGAGGGGTGCGGCGTCCGAAGGGGCGCACGCGCACGCTAATCTACGACTACATCAACGTCTGTGTGGAGCAAAACGGGTATCCGCCCACGCTGCGCGAGATCGCCCAGGCGGTGGGGTTGCGCTCGACGGGCACGGTGTCGCGGCACCTCAAGAGCCTGGAAGCCCAGTGCCTCATCTCGCGGCGCGACAAGCTGGCGCGCGCCATCAGCACCCACGAAATCCAGCTGTGACAAGGGGCGCAGGCGACCTGGGAGGTGAATTGCCATGCAGCTGCCCCGCTCCGTACACACCCGCGTCCACTACGCGCTGACGCACACCGCCGCGCTGCGGACAGGCCAGCTTCAGGCCGATCCGCGCTGGCTGGACTGCATCGAGGCGGCGCTGCGTGCGGCGCCGCCGGAGAGACGCGGCTTTTTTGACCTGTACTTTGTGCAGAGACTGGAACTGGACGAGGTGCTCTTCCACCTGTGCATCGAGCGCTCTACGCTCTACAGCTGGCGCGATTACTTTCTGTGGAGCGTCGCGCTGCGCGCCGCGGAGAAGGGACTGATCCACGTCCGTGAATGAGACGGGGACGCGGCTCTTCCGCACGCCCGGACGGAAAACCGAATCCAAGCCATAAAAATCCGTGCGCAGCATGGCCGTGCACGGATTTTTTATGCAATTTTCCGGGAACGGGCCCGCGCTCAGCTCTGCGCGCGGCAGTCGGGATAGCTCTGGGTGGGGTAGGACAGATGGATGTGGCTGATGCGCAGCTTGTCCCGCTCGCGCACGGCCATGCCGCTCATGCGGATGGGCAGAAGGTGGCGCACGCCGCGCGAAGCCTCCATCAGCATCTTGGAGGAGACGGCGTTCAGCTCATAGAGCAGCTCGCGGGCGTCGCCGCCGCGCAGCACCATGTCCTTGACGTCCATCATGGCGCGGCTGAGGAAGGTCTCCTCCTCAATGCGCCAATCCACATAGCCGGTGATCAGAAAATCGGCGCAGGATCCGTAGTCGTGCGCCACCAGGCTGTCAAAATCCAGCTTCAGCTCGCCCCAGGCCGTCCAATCATAGCCCAGCTGGCGCAGGATGCGCGCCGCGCCCACGCACTGCTCGGCCGGATTGGTACCGTAGTAGACGGGCTCGCGCCCCACAAACACATCGTCCACGAACGCCTCCGCCGCGCCAAAATCCCGCTCCGCGTAGGCATGCTGGAACCTCTCCAGCAGCTCAATCAGCTCCTCCATCCGTCAATTCCCCGCTTTCCAGCAATACCTGCCTGTATTTTTCCATAGCCGAATTCATGGGCAGCGCGGCAAGGCGCGCCTTGTCCGCCCAGACGCCCTCGCACGGCCCGGTAAGCTCCGCCCGGACGCCGCGCATCTGCCAGATTTTATGCGTAAACACATGGCGCACCTCGACCGGCTCGCACGGCAGCTCGCGCACGCCGTCCACGTGGTGCGGAAACTCCCACATCCCCGCCAGCAGCCCCGTATCCGGCCGCCGCCGCACCAGCGCGCGGCCCTTTTCCACGATGAGGTAGACGGTGAACTCCTCCACGGGCCGGGCGGGCTGGGCCTCCGCGACGGGATAGTCCTCCGCCTCGTCCGCGGCAAACGCCCCGCAGTGGGCGCGCACCGGGCAGAGCAGGCAGCGCGGGCTGCGCGGCGTGCACACCGTCGCGCCCAGCTCCATCAGCGCCTGATTGTACAGCCCGGGATCGGCGTCCTGGGGCATGGCGTCCAGCACATCGCGCGCGCAGCGGCGGCGCACGGAGGGCGCCTTGACGCTCTCCCCCACCCGCGCCATCCGCGCCCAGACGCGCAGCACGTTGCCGTCCACCGCGGGCGCGCGCTGGGCAAAGGCGATGGACGCCACCGCGCCGGCCGTGTAGTCGCCAAAGCCGGCCAGCTGCTTGAGCTCCGCCGCCGTGCGCGGGAATCCGCCGCGCGAAAGGATCTGGTTCGCGGCCTTTTTCATGTTGCGCACGCGGCTGTAGTAGCCCAGGCCCTCCCATAATTTCAGCAGCTGCTCCTCGGGCGCGGCGGCCAGGGCCGAAACGTCGGGCAGCGCGGCCAGGAAGCGCTCGTAATAGGGGATGACGGCCTCCACGCGCGTCTGCTGCAGCATGATCTCCGACACCCAGACGCGGTAGGGGTCGCGGTTCCTGCGCCAGGGCAGGTCGCGGCGATTTTCCGCGTACCAGGCAAGCAGGCCCTCCGTCACCATATCGTGGCCACCGCCTGTGCGGAAATGCCCTCGCCGCGCCCTTCAAAGCCCAGCTTTTCGGTGGTGGTGGCCTTGACGTTGACGCGCGCGCCGGGCAGCTCCCCCTGCAGGCGCTCCGCCATGCGCGGCATGTAGTCCTTCAGCTTGGGTCTCTGGCAGACGATGGTCACATCGACGTGCACAATGCGGTAGCCGGAAAGACGGCGCACCACGTCGCGCAGCAGCAGCATGGAGTCAATGCCCTTGTACTGCGGGTCGGTGTCCGGGAACAGGCGGCCGATGTCGCCCAGGCCCGCCGCGCCCAGCAGCGCGTCCATCAGCGCGTGCACCGCCACGTCGGCGTCGCTGTGGCCGTCCAGCCCCAGCTCATAGGGGATTTGAACGCCGCACAGGATCAGCTTCCTGCCCGGCACGAGCCGGTGTACGTCGTATCCAAAGCCCGTGGCGGGCAGCCGACCCGTGGCGGGCAGCCTTTCCATGCCTTCCCTCTCCCTGAGCAGCGCCTGCGCCAGCGCCATGTCCTGCGGGGTGGTGAGCTTGAGATTGCACTGATCGCTCTCCACCAGATGCACCCTGGCGCCCACGCGCTCCATCGCGGAGGCGTCGTCGGTGACGAGGATGCCGTCGGCCTCGGCCTGCGCATAGGCGCGCCGCAGCTCTTCCGCATAAAAGCACTGCGGGGTCTGCACCGCGCGCAGGCTGTCGCGGTCCACGGTGCCGCGGATAACGCCGTCTTCCGCCGTCTTGATGGTGTCCGTGACGCGGCTGCACGCCACGGCGCTGCCGAACCGCTCCACCGCCCCGATGCAGTCCTGAATCAGCCGCTGCGAGGTGAAGGGGCGCGCGCCGTCCTGCACCAGCACGATGCGGGCGTCGGCGGGCAGCGCGGCAAGGCCGTTTTGCACCGAGCGCTGGCGCGCGTCGCCGCCGGGCGCCACGGCCACGATGCCGGGCAGACCGGTCAGCGCCTGCTCTACCTGCGCGATTTCCTCCCTGGCTGCCACCACCACCGCGCCGTCCACGCCGGGGCAGGTGACAAATGCCTCCGCCGTGCGCCGCAGCACGGGCTGGCCGCACAGGGGCAGCAGCACCTTATTGACCGCCGCTCCCATGCGCGCGCCCCGCCCCGCCGCCACGATCACGGCGTATGTGCCCGCCATATCAGGGCAGGACGCGGTAGAGCTCCGCCGCGTCCGCCTTGCCCACGTTGTCCTGCACGGCGAGCACCTCATAGCGCGTCAGCTTCTCGCCAAAGCGAATCTCGATGACGTCACCCGCTTTGACCTCGTAGGAGGCCCTGGCTACCTTGCCGTTGACGGTGACGCGCCCCGCGTCCGCCGCCTCGTTTGCGACCGTGCGCCGCTTGATGATGCGCGATACCTTCAGATATTTATCCAGCCTCATGGCAAATTCTCCTTCAAATTCTGTGCGTTTCCGGGCCGGAAAGACCCGCGCTGCGCAGCACGGCCTCCAGCTCGTCCGGGCAGGCGTCCAGCCTAAGCTCCGCAGGCGCGTCGCCGCGGGCGGCGGCGATCAGCGCGCGCACGCCGTTTTCCACCATGCTGCGCGCGTACTGCACGTCCTTCTCCTGCGCCCGCTCTGCCTCCACCAGCAGCGCGATGTGCGCGTTCTTGAGCGCGTCGTGCAGCAGCCGCATGTCGCCAAAGCCCGTCAGCGCATCGCGCAGGGCGCCGCGCAGCGCGTCCTCGCCCATTTTCTCCGCCTCCTCAGGCGACGGGATGCAAAACAGACCGCTGGTCTGTTCTCCATAGCGCTGTGTCAGGCCCGCCTGCAACGCGCCCAGGATGCGCCGCAGCGCCCCAGCGGGGTCCTGGCCCAGGACATCCACGCGCACCACGGCGCAGCGCTCGTCCGCAGCCAGCCGCTCCGCCGCCGCGTCCAATACCGCGCTGCCGCCGCCCAGCAGCACCGCAACGCCGCAGTCCCGCATTTTCTCCACCGCGCGTTCGGCATCCGCCGCGCACGCGTCCACGGCGGGGAAATCCAGCTCCTGCTCGGCGCTGCCGCCCGCCCAGGTCAGGCGCAGCGTCGCCTTCCCCCCGCAAGGCAGCGCGATGCGCGTCACACCCTGCGCGCGCTCCAGCTCCAGACGCGCGCCATTGAGCTCGGCGCACACCTGCTCGGCGCTGCCCAGAAGGTCCGCCACGGCGTATTGCGCGCCCTTCTCGCGCACCAACGCCACCGCGCGGGCAGTCAGGCCGGGGGCGTCGCCTTCCAGCTGATCCAGCAGCGGCAGCATCCATTCCACCGCCATGCGCAGCGGACGGGCGGAAATGGCCTCCCGCTCCTCGCGGACGAGCTGCGCGGCCTGCGCAGAATCAGCATTGCCGCTCCTGCGCGCCGCAAGCGCGTCCAGCACGCGCATCCAACGGCTGCGCTCCGGTTCGGGAACGCCCTCCACCGCCTCTTTGACGGGCAGCAGGTTGCCATAGGCGGTGCGGGCGCGCTCTTCTTCGACGAGGGGACGCCACAGCTCGCGCAGCCCCTGCGCCGTCTCGGGCACCTGGCCAAAGCGCGACAGAATCTCGCCGCGCAGCGTCGCCATGTCCCCCGAGGCGATCAGGCCGCACAGCCTGCCGAATGCGCCGTCGGACACGGCGAACAACGCGGTCAGCGCGTCAAACATCTCCCCGCCCGCGTATACGGCGTCCGACAGGAAGGCGTCCAGCTGGCTGCCGCCGCCCTCGCGCACGAATTCGCGCAGATAGCGCAGCATGGCGGCGTCGCGCTTTTCGCGCAGCACGTCGCTCAGCGCCACGCTCTCCAGCAGCAGGTCGCGGCGCACGCGCTCGTCCTGCGCCGCCTCCGCCTCGGCGCGCAGCCGATCGGCCAGTTCCTGGCGGTCGGTGCGCCACAGCGCGGCCAGTTTTTCACAGTACCGGTTCAGGGGCAGCTCCTCGGCCTTGGGGGCGGAAGGCTCCACGGCGGGCGCAGGGGATGCCGGAGACTCCTTGGGTGCTGACTGCTCCGGTTCGGCTGCGGGCTTGGCCGTGCGCGGCTCGGGGCGCGGCGCGTCCCATCTGACGCGGCCCGCGGCGGTCTTGCCGGTGGGCAGGTGTTTGACGGAGAAGGTGACGGCCGCATCCGCCACATCCGGATGGGTGTTGAGGAACTCCAGCAGGCTCTTTTGCATCACGTCGTTCTCGCGGAAGTAGTAACGCTCGCCGTCCACCTGCTCCAGGCGGCCGAAGCGCTTATCCGCATTGTAGAACATCACGTGGCCCGCGTGCTCGGCCTCTTCCAGCGTCGAGCCGTCCGCAAAGCTCACGCGCGCAAAGGGATTTACGTCCTCCTCGGGTTCAACGGGGATGACCGTGGTAAAGTCCGGCTTTTTCACGCTGTCGGGCGTCTGCAGCGCGGACAGCTCGCGGATGCGGGTATAGCGCACGCGCTTGCCGTCGCTGACGGCGGTAAAGGCCACCTTGATGCCGCAGGTGTTCTCCGAGCGTACGATCTCCTGCCACAGCGCGTCGCTGCAGATGTCCTCGCGCTTGAACAGGAACTTAACGTCGCCCTCGCGGCCCTTGCCGAAGCCACCCTGCTTATCAAAGTGCAGGATCTCGCCAAAGCCGTGGCGCTCGGCGGGCTGCGGCGCGTCGGCGGCGGGCTTTTCGGGCTTGAGCATCTTCTCGGGCGCACTGCGGCCGGTGATGCCGGTGGCCTTGCTCAGCGCGCCTCGGACGCGCAGCGTACACTGGACGGGAATGGGCCGGCCAAACCAGGCGTCCAGCTGATCGGCCAGCTGCTGATCCAGCACATCCCCAATCGCAAAGACGGCGCGGCGGCTGCCGATGGCGATGCTGCCCACTCCAGCGGCCGTGTCATAGCGCTCAATCCAGCCCTCCTCCTGTGTGACGGTTTCGGGTTCCTCATGGACGCCTTCCGCCTGCGCGGGGGCCGAGGCCGGGGGCTGCTCCGATTGCACAAGGGCCGTCGGCAAAAAGGTGGCTATACCGGCAAACGCGACAGGGCGTTCAAAGCCCCTGTCCACCATCAAAAAACCATCTTCATAAAACGCCGTAATCTTCCCGCGCAGCTCTCTGCCGCCGATCAGCGTCACATCCACCGCATCGCCCACGCGCATCTTGCTGCGCAGCGTCATTTCCACAATGCCCATAGCCGTCCTCCTCACCTGATCTGCATTGGTCTTACCCACAAAAACGGGTCGTTATCAAATTTATTATAACATACTCAAAGCATTTGTTAAACGTTTTTTTGCGAATGAAAAGGGGCCGGTTGGCGCAGGCAATGCGCGCCGACCGGCCCGGGGTGTTTGGTTTGTTTTGGCGAATTTGTAAAGTCCGTTAACGCAAACTTTACTCATGACATCACAGCGGCCTCAGGCAGCCCTGCCCAGCGTGTTGTTGTAGGCGGTGCCCACGTTATTGAGGTCGGAGAACTGCTTGTGCATCGCGACAAAGGGGCCGACGCAGATCAGCGATCCCACGAGCGTCCACAGCAGGTAAGTGGAGCCGGAGCAGCCCGTCTGCACGCCGTAGCGCGCGCCGGCATTGTAGACGCGGTCGCACACCTGGTAGAGCCACACGTAGGTCCAGATGCCGCAGGTCACAATGCCCAGCAGGAAGGCCAGCCAGTAATTCATCGTCACCTGGCCGTCGCCCTTGCACATGGTGTTGACGTCTTCTTCCAGCTTCTTCATGAAGAAGAGAGAATAGATTCCGCAGGTGAGCATGGTCAGGATCAGGTAAAGCCACATGTTGCGGTCGGACTTGACCTTTTTCATAGGGTTTTCCTCCTCTATTTCGCCGCCCAAGCCGGGCGCGCTTGTTGGATGCTCCAAGAATAACGCCATACGACGGCTTTGTCAACAATATATTCCACTATGAAGGATTTCGCAGCAGCCCATAGGCCTTTGCGTCCGCAGGGCAGAGCGGCTGCGCGCCGATCTCTTCAAAATCCAGCCAGAGCGCGGCCGTGTGCTCGGATAGCGCCAGCGTCTGCCCGTTGGCGCGCGCCAGCAGAAAGCAGAAATCAATGGTGCGCTCCGGATAGGCGTAGCGCATGCGCAGCAGCTCGCGCTCGCAGACAATGCGCATGCCCAATTCCTCGTATATCTCGCGCTCCAGGCAGGCGGCAAAGCTCTCCCCCGGCTCACGCTTGCCGCCGGGGAACTCCCACAAGCCCTTCTGCGCGCCATAGCCGCGCCTGCACAGCAGCACGCGCCCTTTCGCATCGACGAGCACACCCGCCGCAACCTCGATCATCCCCTGCTCTTCCGGTCCGCTCATGATCTCTCCTTTCTGACGCGCCAGGCGAGGGCGCGCGCCGCTTCCAGCGCCGCATGATCGCGCGCAGTGAAACGGGCATGCTTCCGCCCCTGCAGCCGCCCTCAAGCCCCTAGCGCGCCAGCCATTCCTCCGCCAGTATGGCGTACAGGTAGGTATCCTTCCAGATTGGGTTCCCGTCCCCATCCCTCTTGAAGAACACATTCTTCTTCAAGCGACCTTCGCGCCGCATGCCCAGGCGCTCGCACAGACGCCAGGAGGGGGTGTTGAGCGGATCGACCTGCGCAATGACGCGGTGCGCGCCGCGGCGGCGGAAGGCGTCGTCCAGCACGGCGCGGGCGGCCTCGGCGGCATAGCCCTTGCCCTGGTAGGCGCGATTGAACACCCATCCCACGTCGTAGGTGTCCTCGCCCTCCTGTCCCAGCCAGATGTTGCCGATCACGCGCCCGTCCAGCACCACGGCGGTAAAGCCGGGGTTTTCTGCGCGGCCAGCGGCCTCCTGCACGCACTGCTGACGCCCCAAGGGCGCGTAAGGCTCGAACTTGACCACCTCGGGATCGGACAGATAGGCGTACAGGTCGTCGGCGTCGCCCGCCGCAAAGGGGCGCAGCAGCAGCCTTTCGGTTCGCATGGCCACGCAAAAAACTTCCTTTCTGTGTTACAGCTTGACGCGCTCGCCGCCCTTTTCGGCGGAAGCCACCTCAGCCCAGGCGATGCGGATGGTCTCCATGGTGGAGGCGGGCGTGCAGCGCGCGGGCGCCTTGCCGTTCCTGATGCAGTCCATGAAGTAGAGGATCTCGCGGTAATAGCCGTCGTCCTCGGGCATGTCGGGCGTATAGGCCGGCCCGCCCACGGGCATCAATGTCAGGCCCTGGCGGGTGAGGATTGCGCAGCCCTTTTCAAAGTTGACGCGGAAGATCATCTCAAAGCCGAAGTCGTCGCCATTGATGGTCCAGTCGTCCTGGGCGTTGATGACCTTGCCGTCGGGGTAGTAGTAGTTGGTGGACACGGCGTCATAGCCGCTGCCGGGAATCATGTTGACGGCGGAGGTGGACACGGCCTCGGGCGTGCCGAAGAGCCAGTTGATGGTGTCCACATCGTGGATGTGCTGATCCAGCAGCGCGCCGCCGCTCTTGTCCTTCTTGCGCAGCCAGTCCTCAAAGGACCAGATGGGGGTAGAGCCGCCGCGGAAGAACATGCCGGACACCACGCGGCCCCACTTTCCGGAGTCCACCAGATGCTTGAGCTGCTCATAGGCGGGCCAGAAGCGCAGGCACTGGGCGACCATCAGCGTCTTGCCCGAGCGCAGCTGCGCGCCGATCATGCTCTCGCACTGCTGGACGTTGAGCGCCATGGGCTTTTCGGACAGCACGTGGAAGCCGTTTTCCAGAGCGGCAATGGCCATCTGGGCGTGCAGATAGGTGGGCACCGCAAAGTCGATGTAGTCCATCTCCTCCTTGGCCATCATCTCCTTGAAGTCCGTGTACTTGTTGTAGTGCGCCTCGAATTTCTCCTGCTTGATCTCGATGTTCAGATCGGTGTTTTCCTTGCGCTCCATCTGCTCGGGGCGCACGTCGCACACCGCGACGAGCTGCACGTCCGCGCCCTCGCGCATCAGGCGCAGGTAGTTTGCCAGATGTCCGCTGCCCATGGCGCCCACGCCGACCAGTCCAACCTTCAACATGTGTTTGTACCTCCCTATTCACTGCTTGTTTTTTTCCACAGGAAAACCGTGTATTCGCAGCCGACTGCAAAACCTCGGTGCCCATCAGCCCAGGATCAAATCCATGGCGCGGCTGGTGCGCTCGACGACCGCCAGCATGTCCTGGCTTGCGATGTTCATCTCGGCGGTGACGGCGTTGTCGTAGCCCGCCTCGCGCAGCGCCCGGATGGCCGCGGGGAAGTTGACGTCGCCGGCAAGCAGGTCGCAGAAGCCCTCCAGCGTGCCCACCGCGCGCTTGTAATCCTTGATGTGCACGCGGCTGATGCGCCCCGCCAGCACCTGGATCCAGTGCTCGGCCTCGCCCGTGCGGATCACATTGCCCATGTCAAAGTACGCGGCCACGGCGGGGCTGCCCGCCTCATCGACAAAGCGCGCGAACTCCAAGGGCGAGAGCAGGAAGTTGTTCCAGACGTTCTCCAGCGCGACGGTGACGCCCGCCTGCTCGGCATAGGGCGCGACGGCGCGCACGCCCTCCAGCGCACGGGCATAGGCGTCGGCATAGCTGACATTGTCCGTGCCGCCCCAAAAGCCGTGGCCCACCGCGCCGGGTACCACGAGGATGGCGCCCACACCCAGCTGGACGGCGCAGTCGATCTGGCGGCGCACGATGTCCCGCGCCTTTTGCCGCACCGCGGGGTCGGTGGCGGTCAGCGGCGTGCCCCAGTACAGGCCCGAAGCCAGCGACGGCAGAATCATGCCCTCGGAATCGGCCAGCGCGCGCAGCGCCTTCGCGTCCGCGCAAAAGCCCTGCAGCGACAGCTCGCCTTCCTCGTTGAAGGAAGGCTCAAAGCCCGCAAATCCGGCCTTTTTCGCTGCCAGCAGGCACTGGGCGGCGGAATAGTTCCCCGGGAAGGACCACTGATTGATGGACTTAAACATCAAAACACCTCTTTCTTACCGTTGTCGTGGAGGAAAACAAATCGTGTTTCCAGCCCCCCAACGCCTTCCCCTCAAGGGAAAGGCGCCGCCCGCAGGCTGCGGATGAGGTCTCCTCCGCGCGCCACGCCCGGCGGGAGCACCCTGCTCTCGTCGGAGGGGCGAAGCCATGTGGAACGCCGGGCTGTCCCGAAGGGGTAGCACGGTGCGCAGTCACTTCATATAGATGCGGGTGCAGGGCACGTCGCCGCCCAGCAGCTGGCTGATGCGGTAGCGCGCGTGGCCGATGATGACGGTCATGCCGCGCTTGGCGCAGGGCAGAATGTACTCCAGCTTGGCCTTGGCGCCGTTGGCCCCCGCGCGGGAAGCGCCGGAGCAGAACTCCTGCAGCTTGCGTATGCTGCGCTCCATCTCCTCGCCGTCGTGGGCGACGACCTCGCGCACGATGGTACTGGGGTCGTGCGGGTCGGTATAGATGCCGTCGGCGGAGGTCATGATGAGCAGGGTTTTGGCCTCCACCAGCCCTGCGATGACGGCGGCGGTCTCGTCGTTATCCACGCACTCGACCACGTCCTCGGTCTTGTCGCGCAGCTGGGCGATCTCCATCTTGCGGTGCTCCTCAAAGGAGACGGGGTCGTTGTAGTTGACGATGGGGATGGCGCCCTGCTCGGCCGCGCGCAGCAGCGTCTGCTTGATGTACTCGCGCGAGGTGCGGGAGTTGAAGTGCGTGTGCTCCACCAGCAGCTGGCGCACGGAGTATTCCGGCGGGATGAAGCGGCGGTAGTTCTCCATCAGTATGGTTTGGCCCTGGGCGGCGTAATCGGTCTTGATCTCGTCGATGTCGCCGGTCAGCTCCCTGCCGCCGCGCTTTAAGTAGTCGATGCGGCCGATTTCCACCGCGCCGGAGGTCACCCAGATCATGCCCGGGCGCAGCTCCGCGCCCAGGCGGGAAAATATGTTGTAGTCCATATCGTTGTCCTGGCCGCGGATCAGCGCCATGGAGCCGATCTTGCCCACCAGTTCAATTTCCTTGCTCATCCTTTTTCTCTCCCTCATACCATTTTAGCCGCTCAAAGCGGCTTGCAGAGCACGCAGCGGTCCAGGCCGCCGTAGAGCTTGTACACGCCGAGGTTCTCATAGCCGCAGGCCGTAAAGCCGCGCACGCTGGCGGCGTTGTCGGGGTGCGCGGTGGCCAGGATGCAGGTAAAGCGCCCGTCGCGCGCGGCGGTTTCGGTGAGCCTGCGCACCATCTCCCGGTGCAGGCCGCGGCCGCGATACGCCGGGTCGAGCAGCGCCAACTCAAAGTGCGCGGCGGTCATCGGGTCCCGGTTCAGCAGCAGGCCCAGGTTGTCCGATCGGCCAAAGGGATAGTAGAGCACCCATGCGCCCACCAGACGCTCGCCGTCAAATACCCCCAGGCCGGCCCCGCCGCCGCCGAAGATGTAGGCAAGCTCCTCCGGCTCGGTCTGCACGAGGAATTCCCGGCGCGCAAGGCCCGCGTAGGTCGCCCGCTGCAGCGCGAGCAGCGCATCCAGATCTGCGGCTGTCAGTTCTCTTTCTGTCATAGTTCCGCCTCTCTCCCCGCGTTTTTCAGCTCCGGACTGTGCAGGATCAGCGCGCCGAACGCCACAAGTCCCAGCGCGCACACCCCCGCCGACAGAAAGAAGGGCGCGCGCATGCCCACGGAGCGCACCAGCAGCCCCGAGATCCACGCGCCCGCCGACCGCGCCAGGCCAAAGCCCACCACGGCCAGCAGCATCTGTCCCGAGGCCTTGAGTTCGTCCGGCACAACCAGGTTTACGAACTTTGCCATCGCAAAGGACAGCACGATGTAGCACAGCCCGTGCAGCAGCTGGGTGAGCAGCACGAAGGTCAGGTCGGTGCTCACGCCGATCAGCAGCATGCGCAGCGCCATCGCCGCGGCGGAGATCAGCAGCAGCCGGCCCACGCCCAGGCGGCGGAAGAGCCGGTCGCCCATCAGCAGGAAGGGCACCTCCCCCGCGCCCGCCAGGAAGAAGGACAGGCCCAGCTGCGACGAATCCGCGCCCAGCTGCTGGAAGTAGAGCGAAAAATAGGTGTTGTAGTGGCTCATGCCCAGCATCAGCACCACGGTAAAGGCCATCATCAGCATCAGCTGCCGGTTCTTGAGCAATCTTGCGACGCTGACCCTCTCGCGCCTGCCGTGCTGGTGGCCTTCCACGCGCGGCATGCACAGCAGCGCCAGCAGCCCCAGGCCCATGAACAGCGCCGCAAAGAAGGGCACGAGCCGGTAGTTGTCCGCCAGCACAAAGCCCACCAGCGGCGCGGTCAGCGCGTAGGCGATGGTGCCCGTCATGCGCACGGGGCCGAAGTTGTAGCGGCCCTTTTCCAGCGCTTCCAGCGCGATGGTCTCCATCATGGGCGAGATGCTGGTGCAGAAAAAGGAATAGCTGCACACCACCGCGTAGGCCCACAGCGTAGAGCGGACAAAGCCGCCCGCAAGCAGCGCCAGCGTCGTGCCCGCGGTCAGTATCGCCAGCACCGTGTTCTTCCACTTCATCCGGTCGGCCGCAGCGCCCCAGACGGGCTGCATCAGCAGCCCCACCAGCGGCGCGAGCGCCATGATGGAGCCGATCTCCTCCGCGCTGATGCCCTGGGACACCAGATAGTTGGAGTAATAGGTGGTATAGGTGGCGCTGCACATGTAGTTGCACACAAAATAGGGCAGTATTCCCACGGGATAGGCCGCACGGCCTTCATCCAGCCTACGCATCCGCCTTCATCGCTCCGATCTCGACCAGCCGCGCGTGCAGTTTTTCGCCGTTGATGTCGCAAAAGGCCCCGCCCTTGCGCAGCAGGATGGAGGCGGCAAGGCCCGCCGCCTGCCCAAGGGCGACGCACGCGGGCATCACGCGCAGCGAGGAGTGCGCCGCGTGATCCGAGGATACGGGGCGGCCCGCCACCAGCAGGTTGGAAATGCGCTTGGGCACCATGCACCGGTAGGGGATCTCGTAGTATCCGCCCTGGGGCTGGTGCCAGCGCTCGGTGCCGGTGCCCGCGGGGTTGTGGATGTCGATCATATAGGCAAAGCGGCACACCGCGTCCGGGAAGCGCGCCTGGCGCATCACGTCCTCGCCCGTGAGCGTGTACTGGCCCACGATGCGGCGGGACTCGCGCACGCCGGTCTGCGCGGCGGTCATCTGCAGGTAGCTGCGTTCAAAGCCGGGCACGTATTTCTTGAGGAAGGCCGCCATCTGCCACACCTGCTCGCGCGCGATGATCTCGGCGTCGGTCATGGAGCGGGCGCTGGTGGCGTCGTGCAGGATGACGCGCGTGGTGTTAAAGTGCACCACGTCCTCCTGCATCACGTGGAAGTGCAGCACGTCCTCGCGCGGGTTATCGATCTCGCCGCGCGCCTTCGCTTCATTATATAGGCGGTCGATCTCGGGATTGGGAGGCATTTTGTCGCGCTCCACGCCCGCCATGCGGAAGCACAGCGTCATGGGCTGGCACTGGCCGTCGCTCTCGCGCCCCTTCTTCCAGGGCACGCCGCACAGGTGCGCCACGTCCGCGTCGCCCGTGCAGTCGATGAACGCGTTCGCGGCCATAAACTCAATGCCGCTCTTGTTTGCCACGCGCACCGCCACCAGCCGGTCGCCCTTGACGTGCACCTGCTCGACGAAGGTGTGCAGCAGCAGCTCCACGCCCGCCTCCAGGCACATGCGCTGCAGCAGAATCTTCATGCACTCGGCGTCAAAGTGATCGCCCTGCGCATCGTAGCCGCCCATTTCCCCCAGGCGGCGGCGAATTTCGTCGAATATGCCAAAGACCAGTTGGCCGCCCTGCTCGGGGGGCACGCCCTCCTTCCAATAGGGCATGAAGGGGTTGACCAGGCCCGCCGTGGCCATGCCGCCCAAAAAGCCATAGCGCTCGATGAGCAGCACGCTTCCTGCGCCGCTGCGCCGGGCCTGCACCGCCGCCGCCACGCCCGACAGTCCGCCGCCGCACACCACAAGATCATATTTTCTCATTCGTCTGTGAACCCACCCTTCTCTCTTTTGCGCGCGCCCGGGCGGGCGCGTCGTTCCACTATCAGTATACCATTTTTCCGGCAATTATCAATCGCACTTTTTTTGCGCGCCAGGCGACAATTAACCTGAACTTCTTTGACATGCGCGCGCAAAAGGTCTACCATAGTGTTTGCATACACATCTATCATACACAGACCCTCGCATACATAGACAGGGAGGAATGCACAGTATGGGGACCATCAAACGCATCTGCCGCATGTGCAGGCCGCACGCGAAGTTCGCGCTCATCGGCTTTGCGGCGCTGCTGCTGGCCAATGCCACGCGCCTGGTGCTGCCGCTGTTCTCGGGCTGGATTGTGGACGACGTGATCAAGGGCGGGATGACGCAAAAGCTGCTGCCGCTGTGCGGCGCGATCCTGGGGCTTACGGTGCTGCGCGCGGTGTGCAACTACGTGCGCGGCGTGTCCTTCGAGCGACTGTCGCAGAACTTCTGCTTCGATCTGCGCACGGGGCTCTATCGCCACCTGAGCGAGATGAGCTACCGTTTTTACGACAACAACTACATCGGCGAGATCATGAGCCGCATGACGGGCGACATCGAGGGGCTGCGCAACCTGCTGGCCGGCGGCGTGGTGCAGATTCTCGAGAACAGCATCTGGTTCTTTGGCTCGCTGATCTTCCTGTTCTTCATCAACTGGCGCCTGGCGCTGGTGATGGTGTGCGTGGCGCCCATCGTGGCCGTCATCGCGGTGCACTTCCGCCGCAAGATCCACCGCGCCTTCAAGGACGTGCGCGAGCAGAACGCCGTGCTGTCCACCAAGACCCAGGAGAACATCTCCGGCGTGCGCGTGGTCAAGGCCTTCGCGCAGGAGGAGCACGAAAAGCAGGCCTTTTCCGTGGAAAACCGCAAGCAGCTGACCCTGCTGCTCAAGACCACCTACATCTGGTCGGACTACGTGCCCGTGCTGGACTTCCTGGGCAACTTCTGCACGCCGCTGCTGCTGGGCATCGGCGGCACGATGGTGATCTCCGGCTCCATGACGCTGGGCGCGCTGGTCACCTTCACGGGCTACATCTGGATGATCACCGGCCCCATGCGCATGCTGGGCAACCTGATCAACATGCTGACCCAGGCCATCACGTCTGCGGAAAAGCTGTTCTACTACCAGGACCTGGGCGCGGGCATCCGCACCTGCGAGCACCCGAAATTCCCCCAGCCCTTTACCGGCCATGTGCGGTTTGAGCGCGTGACCTTTGGCTACAGCGACGAGACGGTGCTGTGCGATTTTGATCTGGACGTGCCCGCCGGCTCCACCTGCGCCATCATGGGCGCCACCGGCACGGGCAAGACCTCCATCGTCAACCTGCTGGGCCGCTACTACGAGTGCCGCGGCGGCGCGGTCAGGATCGACGGCGTGGACGTCAAGGACATGCCGCTGCTCTCGCTGCGCGACCGCATCGGCTATGTCAACCAGGAGACCTTCCTCTTCTCCGAATCCATCGAAAACAACATCCGCTTCGGCCGCCCCGACGCTTCCTTCGAGCGCGTGCAGGCCGCGGCCAGGGCTGCGCAGGCCGACGAGTTCATTCAGCAGATGCCCCAGGGCTACGACACCATCGTCGGCGAGCGGGGTCTTGGGCTGTCGGGCGGGCAGCGGCAGCGCATCGCCATTGCCCGCGCGCTGCTCTATGACCCGACGATCCTGGTGCTGGACGACGCCACCTCCGCCGTGGACATGGAGACCGAGCACGAGATCCAGAAGCACCTAAAGTCCATTATGCGCGGCCGCACCACCTTCATCATCGCCCACCGCATCTCCTCGGTCAAAAACGCCGACCAGATTGTGGTGCTGGACGGCGGCTGCGTGGCCGAGCGCGGCACGCATGAGGAGCTGCTGGCCAAAAAGGGACTGTACTTCCGCATGTACCAGGACCAGTACCGCGACTTTGAAGACATCACCGCGCGCAAGGCGCTCAACCTTTCCGCCGCAAAGGAGGTGCTGTGACATGCCCAGACTGCGCGTCATCGACGACGAGGCCATCGAGCGCCCGTTTGACAAAAAACAGTTCCTGCGCCTGCTGACCTTCTTAAAGCCCTATCGCGGCCGCGTGGCCTTCTCGCTGGCGCTGATGGTGATCTCCGCCGTCTGCTCGCTGATGCTGCCCATGCTCATGAGCCGCGCCATCGACCAGATCGACCAGGGCAACAGCCGCAACTTCCCCTTCTTCCTGATCGCCATGGTGCTGTGCGCGGCGCTGGGCGCAATCTGCGTGCGCTACCGTGCCCGCATCATGGATACCGCGGGACGATCCGCCATCGCGGATATGCGCCAGACGCTGTTTGATCACATTCAGGACCTTTCCTTCAACTTCTTCGACTCGCGCTCGGCGGGCAAGATCATGGTGCGCGTCATCAACGACGTCAACTCGCTCAACGATCTGTTCACCAACGGCATCGTCAATGTGTTCATCGACTGCGTGACGCTGGTGCTGCTGCTGACGTTGATGCTGGTGGTCAACTGGAAGCTGACGCTGATCTCCATGTGCATCCTGCCCTTCCTGCTGCTCATCCTCTTTGGCTTAAAGCGCCGCATGCGCAAGAACTGGCAGACCGTGCGCGCCAAGATCTCCAACATGAACGGCTATCTGCACGAGAGCCTGTCCGGCATGCGCGTGACCGAAGCCTTCACCCGCGAGGACGAGAATTCCTCCATCTTTGAGGAGACCAACGACGACATCCGTTCCAGCTGGATGCGCGCCATCAAGCTCGGCAACCTGTTCTGGCCGAGCCTGGACACGGTCTCTGCCATCGGCACGGTGCTGGTGTACATCTTCGGCGTGGCCATGCTGGGGGGCAACGTCGCCGCCGGGCAGATCACCGTGGGCACGCTGCTGCTCATTTTGTGGTATCTGGGCAGGTTCTGGGAGCCGCTGAACAACCTGGCCAACTTCTACAATAACGTGCTGGTGGCCATGGCCTCCACCGAGCGCATCTTCGAGATTCTGGACACCCCGGTGCAGATCGATTCCAAGCCCGACGCCTGTGACCTGCCGCCCATCCAGGGCGCCGTGGACTTTGAGGACGTCACCTTCTCCTACGACGAGGACAAGGTGATCTTAAAGGACGTCTCCTTCCACGTTCGGCCCGGCCAGACCATCGCGCTGGTGGGGCCCACGGGCGCGGGCAAGTCCACCGTCGTCAACCTGATCTCCCGCTTCTACGACGTGGATTCCGGCGCGGTCAAGATCGACGGCTACGACGTGCGCGACGTCAACCTGCACTCGCTGCGCAAGCAGATGTCCGTGATGATGCAGGACAGCTTCATCTTCTCGGGCACCATCATGGACAATATCCGCTATGGCAAGCTGGACGCCACGGAGCAGGAGGTCATCGCGGCGGCCAAGGCCGTGCACATCCACGATACCATCATGGCCATGGAGAAAGGCTATTACACCGAGGTCAACGAGCGCGGCAGCCGCCTGTCCACCGGTCAGAAGCAGCTGATCTCCTTCGCCCGCGCGCTGCTCAACGACCCCCGCATCCTGATTCTGGACGAGGCCACCTCCTCCATCGACACCCACACCGAGCTGCTCATCCAGAAGGCGCTGGAGACGCTGCTCAAGGGCCGCACTTCCTTTGTCATCGCGCACCGCCTGTCCACCATCCGCAAGGCGGACTGCATCATGGTCGTGCAGGACGGCTGCATCGCCGAGCGCGGCACCCACGACGAGCTCATCGCGCTGGGCGGCCACTACGCCGACCTGTGCGCCGCGCAGTACCGCTTCCTGCAGGAGGACGCGTAGCACAGCAGTCAAGCAGAAAAGAGTCCGCATCCGGGCTCTTTTCTGCTTCTCCTTCCATCGAACACCCCCGATCAGGCCTTGAGCGCCCGCTCTTCCAAAAAGAAAAAAAGCGCCTCAGCGCCAAAACCAAAGTGACCCTTGACCGTTTCCGCCTTTCTCGTCAGCCTCATCGGTCAAGGGTCACTTCTGCTCGCTCTTGTTATCTAACATCAATTTGTTTACCTCGCTTTCTTTTATTTGGACTGCCCCTCTCTCTTCCTTGCCTTCCTCCGTCGTTTGTTCGTTTGCTCACCGCTGTTCTCTTGCGCGAGATGCTTGTCGTTGGGAATGGCTTCTCAAGGCTTGGGAGTGTCTCGTCCAGCAAAGGGATGTCGATTTGCCCTGCGGATCCAGCCGGTTACTGCTTCTTCGTACGCTCGCCTTTCTCTGATTCCCTAAACTGTTTTTACGGGTCTTGCTTCCTGTCTTTGGAATGCAGCCTGGGGATGAATCAAACTAGAACATGGGTCCGATCCTCCGTTTTTCAGTTTTGAATTCTCCGTTTGGGCTCTGTTCTCCAACTATCGTTTCGGCTGTTCCCAGGATCCTTTCCTCTCTCCCTTTGTTGATTCTAATATACCACAGCATTTTGTGTTTTGCAACTCGGTAAACTGCATAAACTTATTGATATTGTTTCATTCAAAACGGAGATTTTCGTTAAAACCGCCAAAAAACAGTAGACGGGCGTCATTCAACTATGATATAATGGTTCTGTTGGGCGGCTGAAAACCAGTCGTTTTTTCGCGTCTGCTGTCAAAAAGCAGTCCCGCGCTCCGGTGCGCGGGACTGCTTCTTTTTCTACAGAATTACAGAATCACGTTGATCTGGTTGCCGGCCATGAACTTATCCAGGCTGTCAAACACGATCTGGGCGCGCAGGGCCATGGACTCCTTGGAGGCGAAGGCCACGTGCGGCGTGACGATGGTGTTGGGGGTGTGCAGCAGCGGGTGGTCGGTGGCAAGCGGCGGCTCGATCTCAAACACGTCGATGCCCGCGCCCGCGATGCGGCCCTCGTTCAGCGCGTCGGCCAGCGCCTGGGAGTCCACCACGGGGCCGCGCGCCACATTGATGAGCAGCGCGGTCTTCTTCATCATCGCGATGCGCGCTGCGTCAAACATGCCGCGCGTCTCGGCGGTCAGCGGGCAGTTGAGGGAGATGATGTCGGCCTGGCGGGTCAGGGTGTCCAGATCCACGAACTCCAGCAGCCCTTCCTCCACCTGCTTGGGGCGGTGGTTGTAGGCGATGACGCGGCAGCCGAAGGCCTTGCACAGCCGCGCGGTATTTTGGCCGATGGCGCCCGCGCCCACGATGCCCACGGTCTTGCCGCGCAGCTCGGTGCCCACCAGTCCGTCCTTGGTGCCGCCCTGACGGCAGCGTTCCTCCACCTGCGGCACGTTGCGCAGCAGCGACAGCATCATGCCCAGCGCCAGCTCCGCCACGGACTGCGTGGAGTAGCCCGACGCGTTGGACACCTTGACGCCCATCTCGCGCGCGGCGTCCAGATCCACGTGATCCACGCCGGTGAAGGCCACGTCGATAAACTTGAGGTTTTTGCAGGCGCGGATGACCTCGCCCTTAAGCGGCATATTGGCGATCATGATCACGTCGGCGTCCTTGGCGCGCTGAATCTGCACCTGCGGGTCGGTGTCGCGCTCATAGGCGGTAAATTCGTGCCCCGCGGCGGCCAGCTTGCCCGCATAGCCGTCCAGCAGCTCGCGCGGGATGCCCAGCGATTCCAGCAATACGATCTTCATGGTTCCCCATCTCCTT
Source organism: Christensenella sp. UBA7102 (assembly GCA_002492415.1). Classification (GTDB taxonomy): domain Bacteria; phylum Bacillota; class Clostridia; order Christensenellales; family UBA1750; genus Spyradocola. The sequence goes on along the minus strand of DKYK01000018.1, from coordinate 6,386 downwards.
ATGTTTCGGACTCATAGCCCCAATTTTCCATCTATTATATATCAAAACCCCGCCATCGTCAAACGCGGGCGGGGTTTTCGTCATTCCGGCAGAATCCGGTCGGGCAGCGTCTGGGCGACCGCGCTGGCCGCTGCCATGGATTCACGGTAGTTGAGGTGCAGCCCGGCGCTCAGCAGCCGCGCAATATGCGCCGTGCGCTCTTTCACGCGCTGCGCCACGCGCAGGCCCTCCTCGGTCAGCGCGATCTTTCCGTAGCGCTCCTTGGTCGTCATTCCCTTCTCATTGAGCACGTCCAGCATGCGCGAGACCGACGGCCGGGTGACGCCCAGCCTGCGCGCCACCTCCGCGCAGCTGACAGTGTTTCCCGCGCAGCTCACTTCATAGATGACGGCCAGGTATTTCATATGCGCGCCGGTCAGTTCCGCCGCCGCGCTCATTTGCGGTGGCAGACGCCCGCGTTGGGGCAGCCCGCGCAGCCGCCGCCGCAGCTGCCCGCACGCTTCCGACGCACAATCGACGCGATCGCCAGGCCTGCCACGAGCGCCACGGCCAGCGCCACGAGCGCGGAGCCCGCATGGTTGAGCATAAAACTGAGCATGTGATCTTCCCCTTTCTCGCTTATCCGCGATCGCGTCACTTGGCGCTGACCGAGCGCGCGGCACGATGCTGCGCGCTTACGTTGGGATTTTTGCGCAGCAGCAGGGTGAGAATGCCCGCCACGCAGGCCAGCGCGGCAATGGTGCCCAAGCCGAAGGCGACCTGGCCCGCGATCAGTCCGCCGATCTGATAGACGATCAGCGCCAGCACGTAGGCCCACAGGCACATGTAGCCGATGGCCGCCCAGGTCCACTTGGCGCTGTTCATCTCCCGCTTGATGGCGCCCATGGCCGCAAAGCAGGGGGCGCACAGCAGATTAAAGATCATGAAGGAGTACGCCGTCAGGCCGGTGAAGAGGGTGCCCACGGTGGCCGTCAGATTGCCGCCGTAGAGCACGCCCATGGTGCCCACGACCTCCTCCTTGGCGATCAGGCCGGTGAGGGTGGTGACGGCGGCTTGCCAGTTGCCAAAGCCCAGAGGGGCGAAAATCCAGCAGATGGCTCCGCCGATGGCCGCCAGTATGGAGGCGTCGGCGTTTTCCACGTTCTGCCCCGTCTTTGCCATTGTCAGCGGCATCATAACGCTCCCTCCATCAGGTTAGTTTTTACTAACTTCGAGTCCTAAAGTTTAGTTAGTTTTCACTAACCTCATTCACGGGAGTTAGTTTAGCATGGCTAACCACTGTTGTCAAGCATAAATTTAACAATTCGTTGCAAAATGGCGGCAGGTGTGGTACTCTTAACAGTAAACCTTCACTGCAAAGGAGGCGAGCATTGTGCAGATCCACGAGTCCGCGGAGGACTATTTGGAAACCATACTGGAGCTGACCGAGCGAATGGGCCAGGTGCGCTCCATCGACATCGTAAACGAGCTGGGCTACTCCAAGCCCAGCGTCAGCGTGGCCATGAAACGGCTGCGCGAGAACGGCTACATCGAGGTGGACCGCAACGGTTACATCACCCTCACCCCGCCGGGGCGGGAAATCGCCCAGCGCATCGCCAACCGCCACCGGCTGCTGACGCGCTTCCTCGTCGCCCTGGGCGTGAACGAGAATACCGCCAGCGCCGACGCCTGCAAAATGGAACATGATCTGAGCGACGAAACCTTTGAAAAGATCCTTCAGCACGCACAGCGCAACGGCTCGGACGACGGGCAGAAGCCTTGACCGTGCCGTGGCCTTTGCGCGCGCCGCAAAGCGCGGTTTTCCCGCATTATGCTCTTTTGTGAGGTCACAGATGCGAAAACACCGGCTCTTCCCCGGAATGCTTTGCCTTGTCATCCTGCTCGCATCCCTGGCAGGCTGCGCAGAAGCGCCCCATCGCTCGGCGTCGTCGGCTCCCGCGCCAACGTGGACGCCGGCCGGGCGGCTCAACACCAACAACAGCAACCCGGCTCTGACCGGGTTTTGGATCGAATCCTCTCTGTTGATCTCTCCCAAGGAGCAGGCGGACGTGATGGCGCGCATCTTTGGCGACCGCGCCGAGGGCGCGCAGGAGGTTCGGGAGCCGCTGCAGCGGGCGATGCTGCTGACGGAGCAGGAGGACCTTTCGCTGTATGGCAAGACCGGCATGGGCAAGCGCCACGGCGTCGTGGTCGACGCATGGTATACGGGCTTTGCGGACGGCTTCGGAAAGCGGATCTATTTCTGCGTCTATCTGGGGGAAACGGATGGAAGGGACGTCTCCAGCGCCAGGGCTCGGGAAATCGCCGTGGCGCTCGTCTCCGATTGCCTGCGCGCCGGTCGTCCGGAGGAGCCCTGACTTTCCAGTAACTTAACATCATCTCGCGCCACGCATATGGCATTCAACCGCTGTTTTGCAAACGTCCTCTTTTCGCGCTGCACTTTCCTGCATATTTCGCACCGATTTGAACGAAATATGCAGGAATTTCTTTGTTCTCATGTTAAAAGTGCAATTTACTTTACTAAAGTGCTGACAAATTCTTGTCAACCGAATGTAAAGCGTGTATAATAGAACCCATCACGATGCGGAAAAATACGATCTTCCCGCAAATCAACGTCGTGACCCAGGAGGATGTTGTTATGAACCGCGTTTACAATTTCTCGGCTGGCCCCTCGATGCTGCCCCTGCCCGTGCTGGAGAAGGCACAAAAGGAACTCGTCTGTTACGGCGATACCGGCATGTCAGTCATGGAGATGAGTCACCGATCTAAGATGTACGAGGAGATCATAGCAAAGGCTGAGGCAGACCTCCGGACGCTTATGAACATCCCCGAAAACTACAAGGTGCTCTTTTTGCAGGGCGGCGCATCCATGCAGTTTGCGCAGGTGCCGCTGAACCTGCTGTCTGCCTACAAGACGGGCAAGGCCGACTACATCAATTCCGGCAATTTTGCCAACCTCGCCATGAAAGAAGCCAAGCGTTACGCCGACGTCAAGGAGGTCGCCTCCTCCAAGGACGTGGCCTATGCCCAGATTCCCGACTGGGATGAGGCCGAGTTCCGCGCCGACGCCGATTATTTCTACATCTGCGCCAACAACACCATCTACGGCACCCGCTATACCACGCTTCCCAACACCGGGAATGTGCCGCTGGTGGCCGACCTTTCCTCCTGCATCCTGTCTCAGGAATACGACATCACCAAGTTCGGCATCGCCTTTGCCGGCGCGCAGAAGAACATCGGGCCCGCGGGCGTGACCATCGTCATCGTGCGCGAGGACCTGCTGGGCCACGCGCTGGACATCTGCCCCGTCATGCTGGACTACAAGACCATGGCCGACAAGGGCAGCATGTACAACACCCCGCCCACCTACGGCATCTACATGGCGGGCCTGACCTTCGATTATGTGCTCTCCCAGGGCGGCGTGGCCGCGATGGAGAAGCGCAATATCGAAAAGGCAAAGCTGCTCTACGACTTCCTTGACGAGAGCGCGCTGTTCCACAACCCCGTGCGCCACAAGGACCGCAGCCTGATGAACGTCACCTTCGTCACCGGCGATGCCGACAAGGACGCCGCGTTTGTCAAGGCCGCCACCGCCGCGGGCTTTGTCAACCTCAAGGGCCACCGCTCCGTCGGCGGCATGCGCGCCTCCATCTACAACGCCATGCCCACCGAAGGCATCGAGAAGCTCGTCGCCTTCATGAAGCAGTTCGAGGCGGACAACAAGTAAGCAAAGGAGTTCATCCTCATGTATCAGATTCAGACGCTCAACGCGATTTCGCCCGTCATCTACAATCACCTGACGCAGGACGCCTTCACCGTCAGCAAGGAGATCGCTTCTCCCGATGCTGTCATCGTGCGCTCGGCCTCCATGCTGGAGATGGAGCTGCCCGCAAGCCTGCTCTCCATCGCCCGCGCGGGCGCCGGCTACAACAACATCCCCGTGGATAAGTGCACGGACGCCGGCATCTGCGTGTTCAACACCCCCGGCGCCAA
>DKYK01000018.1:0-2082 GCA_002492415.1 Christensenella sp. UBA7102 | reverse complement strand
CCCCGGCGCCAACGCCAACGCGGTAAAAGAGCTGGTGCTGGCGGGCCTGTTGCTCGCCTCGCGCGATGTCATCGGCGGCATTGAGTGGGCCAAGGGCTTAAAGCCCGGCGAAACCCCTGTCGCCAAGCAGGTGGAAAAGGGCAAGAGCCAGTTTGTCGGCCCCGAGCTTCAGGGCAAGACCCTGGGCGTGATGGGCCTGGGCGCCATCGGCGTGCTGGTGGCCAACGCAGCCAAAAACCTGGGCATGAACGTAGTGGGCTACGACCCCTTTATCTCCGTCGAGAACGCCTGGGCGCTGTCCCGCGGCGTGCAGCGCGCCACCACCATGGACGCGATGCTCGCGCAGGCCGATTATGTCACCATCCACATCCCGCTGTCCGACAAGACCCGCGGCATGATCGACGAGCAGGTGCTGGCCAAGATGAAGCCCGGCGCCGCGCTGCTCAACTTCGCAAGAGCTGAGCTGTGCGATTCCGCCGCTGTGCTCAAGGCCCTGGCCGACGGCAGGCTGCGCAAGTACGTCATCGACTTCCCCACCGAGGCTGTGATCGGTCAGCCCGGCGTCATCGCCATCCCGCATCTGGGCGCCTCCACGCCCGAGAGCGAGGACAACTGCGCCGACATGGCCGCCCAGCAGACCCGCGCGTACCTTACGACGGGCGCCATCCGCAACTCCGTCAACCTGCCCGCCTGCGATCTGGAACCCGCGGAGAAGCATCGCATCGCCGTCATCCATAAGAATATCCCCAACATGATCTCGCAGGTCACCGCGCAGCTGGCCCAGCATAACGTCAACATCGAGCACATGATCAACAAGTCCCGCAAGGACATCGCCTATACCGTCGTCGATTCCAACGACGAGCTGCCCGCCGACATCACCGACGCGCTCAACGCCATTGACGGCATCGTACGCGCTCGCGTAGTCTGCTAAAGCTCCCTTTTTCCCATTTTTTTACAGTCCAAGGACAGGTTACAGCACCTGTCCTTTCTTTTCCGCTGCACCCTGTTCAAAAGGAGGGATTCAACATGCCCGAATTCTGGGACATCTATGATGCGCAGCGCCGCAAAAAGTCCGGCAGCCATCCGCGCGGCACGCCGCTTGAGCCCGGCGACTTTCATCTCGTCACGGAAATCTGGACCTTTGCGCCCGACGGCCGCGTGCTGCTGACGCTGCGCCACCCGGACAAGCACTACGGCGGCAAGTGGGAATGCACCGGCGGCTCCGCACTCCAGGGCGAGGACTCCCTCACCAGCGCGCGCCGCGAGCTGCGCGAGGAGACCGGGCTGTCCATGGATGGCGCCGTGCCCACGCTGCTGACCACGCTGACCGTGCCCGCCAACGGCACGATTTACGACATCTACGCCGTTCGGCTGGATTTTGCACTGGACGACGTCACCCTCCAGGAGGGCGAAACCGTGGACAAGCGCCTGGTGGACTTTTCCTTCCTGGAGAGCCCCGATTGCACCGCCGTGCTCGCCGATCCCATCCTCAGTCGCCTGCGCACCACGCTGCCCCTGCTGCGCCGCTTCCACGACGGCGCCGAGCGCTGGGACATGTACGCGCTGGATGGCCGCTTTCTGGGCTACAATCGCCTGCGGCCCCATGACCCTGCCGAACGGCAGCACCCCTGGGAGATGAGCCTGGCCGCCATCGCGCTGATCCAGGACGCGCAGGGCAGGGTGCTGCTCGAGCAGCGCGCGCCGCGCAAGGCCGCGCCGCTGCAATGGGGCTGCCCCGGCGGCGGCGTCTCCACCGGCGAAACGCCGCTCCAAGCTCTGCTGCGCGAGACCCGCGAGGAGATTGGCCTGGATCTGACGAACGCCCATCCTGCCCTTCTCAACGCCTTCGTGCTGGACGGCGACTACGGCAAGTGGCGGCTCCACGTCTATCGCGCGCAGCTCTCCTTCACCCTGGACGACCTCACCCTGCAGACCGATGAAGTCATCGCCGCCCAACTCGTCCCGCCTGCCGACCTGCCGCGATATCCCCTCGTCCAAGGCATTCTCGTCCGCGACTCCTCCATATTACCCACCCTGCTTTCCTAAACGCACAGAGGGCGGGGTTGGCATTTTGCGTCACCG
>DKYK01000081.1:58464-89196 GCA_002492415.1 Christensenella sp. UBA7102 | reverse complement strand
GTCCTTTCATCCGGGTTCCCTCCCTTTTTATTCCGTTGTTATAATTGTGTTAACTTACTCTTCTATCTTACCACCTCTTTCTGCGTTTGTAAAGGGTATATTGTATTTCTTGCTCAATCTCTTTTTCTATTCCGTAATCTCGATGCTATTACTGTCCACATCATATACGCAGCTCTCATAATAACCGTCCCCGGTGATCCGAGGATGGCTTTTTACTCTGAATCCGTCCGCTTCCAACTGCGCGGTCAATTGATCCACCGCGCTCTTTGATCCGACCCCAAAGGCGATATGGGCATATCCGTATTGCAGGGGACGGCTTTCGTTGGACACTTCCGGGAGGGACATCAGCTCGAGCCGCGCCGAATCTTCAAAGGACAGAAAGTAGGAGGAAAAGCCAGTTCTGGGATTGCGGTAAAGCCCATTCCGTTTCCCTTTGAAATACCTTTCAAAGAAGGCGGCGCTTTTTTCCAGGTTTTTGACATAGAGTGCAACGTGTTCGATTTTCACGTCATTCACCTCTTCCTGATGATTCAATCGGCGCTTTTCGTGCGAGCGATTCGTGCATGACGGTCATGAAAGCCAGCACAAGCGCCAAGAAAAAGGGCAGCAACGCGGGGATTCCCGCCGCGATCAAGATCCGGCCCATCCGAATCATTCGGATATCGCTGATTTTCATCGTGATAAAGCCGCCGACGGCTCGTCCCATCGTGACGCTGATGAAGTTAACCGCTTTCCTTATCCCCGGCGAGCTTGCCATCGTCTCTTTTCTTCCAAAGCGGCAAGCTGGAAAAAAGAATCACAGTCAGAGCTTCCATAGTGCAGCGCAACGTAATGATTCAGCGCCGCATCGACGCTGCCCGCGCCAAGTCCGTACGGAATCGTTCAGATGAAAAGCAGCCAGAAAGAATGGGGCGGAAAATCCGGGCTTGATGATCGCCGTCATGGCAACGCTGAAGGCCGCGACCTTTCCATTTCCCAGGCGCCGGGTGAGCCGATCACTCTGCAGGCCGGACTCTCCCGTGCTGTGCGGAGGGCGCCCTCAAGCAATAATCCATATGGTGCGGTTACAGTGTTTCACGGAAGCCTTTGCCGATGATTTCACTGGTATTGGAGATGACGATGAAGGCGTGCGGGTCGATGCTGCGGATGTACAGGCGCAGCTTGACGGCCTGCGCGCGGCCCATCACGGTCAGGATCACCTTGCGTCCCTCGTGGGAAAACGCGCCCTCGCCGGTCAGTATGGTCGCGGAGCGGTTGAGCGTTCCCTTGACGAATGCGAGCACCTCGTCGGGCTTGTGGGTGACGATGGTGAAATACTTGGACAGATGGATGTTTTCAATCACGCTGTCCACCACCAGCGCCTTGGCCAGCAAGCCCAGCAGCGAGAACAGCCCCGTTTCCATGCCGAACACCACGCCTGCCGCCGTCGCAATGAGAAAGTCCGTGCAAAACAGCGCCTTGCCGATATCGACGCTTGTGTATTTTTTGAAGATCATCGCCACGATGTCGGTGCCGCCGGTACTCCCCTGGCAGTTGAAGAGGATCGCGCTGCCTACCGCCGGAAATATCACGGAAAAGACCAGGTCCAGCATGGGCTGGCTGGTCAGCGGCGCGTACAGCGGAACAAAGCGCTCAAGGATATAGATGGACAGCGACATCAGCAGCGAACAGTATACCGTCCGGACGCCGAAATTGCGGCCAAACACCAGAAAGCCCACGAGCAGCAGCGCCAGATTGATCCCCAACACCAGCTGTCCCGTGGAGACGCCGGGCAGCAGCGCGCTCAGGATCACCGAAATGCCGCTGACGCCGCCCGTGGAGAAGTTGTTGGGGAATTTGAAGAAATAAACGCCGACGACGACCATCAGCGTGCCTGCCGTGAGCAGGAAAAAGTCCCGGATGCGCTTCGTCATCGCAAAATACCCACCTTTTTTTGCAGGATGTTCTGTCAACCGCACATCATTATAACACAATTTATGCAAAGCGCAATCGCTTTGTACCGTAAATTGGAATGCAATTTAGCGATAGAGCACATAATCCAGCATCACGCGCGCAAAGCCTGCTCGCTCCAACTGCGGCGCGGCCCAGTCTGGGCAGGTTTTGATGGATAACCTGTCGCGCCAGGACAGGATGCGGCCGCCGTGGAACTCCCGCGCCAGCGCGGACAGCGCCTGCGGCGCCGTCTCTCGGTCAAAGATGCGCAGCGCGTCGCCGGACTTTTCCAGCACGGCCGCCACGCGCCCGCCGATCAGACACACCGCCGTGCCCGCCGACCGAGTAAAGGCACGGCCTGCTTCGTGTTCCAGCAGCCTGCCGTAGGGCTGCGCAGGGTCTTGGGCGGGTAGCCAGAGCGCGGGCTGCTCCGATTCGTCCAGCAGGCGGCGCACACGGTCATAATCGCCTGCGCGCACGAACTGCATGCCGGACAAACCGCGCACAAAGTAGCCGCGCCGCGCACGGCCCGTGTACTCCCACACGCGCAGCAGGTCCACTGCCTGCGCCCAGGGAATGCCCGTGACGGTATCGCGGCAGAGCAGCGGGCAGGCGTCAAAGGCGCGCTCCAGCGCCTCTTCGCCCGCGAATTGCCTTGCGGGGCGCGCCAGCTCCCAGCGCCCTGCGGACAGCGCGCTGGCTCTGGCTCGGGCCAACCGCTTGCCTTCCGCGCGGCCGACAAGCAGCACATCCTCCTCAACGCGCAGCGGCGTCAGGCTGTCGCAGCGCACAAGCCCCCGGTGCGCAAGGCGCAGCAGCACATCCAATGGGGATTTTCCGGGCAGCAGGCCGCCCAATGCGCCGGCAAAGCTGGCGCCTCTGCGGGCCAACGCGGCCAGCAGCGTGCGCTCGTCATCGTCCAGATCCTGTGCATCAGGTGCGGGAGCATCCCAGTCGATGTCCTCCACACGGAGGAAGCGAAGCCCATCCTCGCCCAGCGTCCAGCAAAACACGCCGCGGGCAAGCAGGTCGTCCAGTAGCTTGGGTTGATACCCGCTCACCCGCGCGGGAAGTAGCAGGTTTTCCCATGTCTTGAGTGGATAGGCCTGGCCGCACAGCGCGGCCAGCGCGGCCTGCGCCTGCTCCGCCGGTGCGCCGCTGGGCCGCATGCCGTCCGCCAGCAGCTGCGCGAAGCGTTCCGGTCCGCGCGTGACCACGGCATTGCGCCTTGCGCGCAGCGTCTCGCGCTGGGCCCTGCGCCACAGCTGTTCATGGTAGACGATGCCGTCGCTCTCCACCGCGTGTCCTTGCCGCACCAGCGCGTCCAGCACATCCTGCGTTTCCTCCTCGGTCAGCAGATAGCGCTGGGACAGGCTTTCCGCGCTCTGACCGCCGCGGCAGCGCAGCAGTCGGCGCGCGACGGCCTGCAGCGCTCCAGATTCACGGCGTCCCAGCGCGGCCTCGTATTGCTCCGCCATCTCCGCGGCGATCCACAGCCCCGGCTCGATATACAGCGCCCTGCCCTTATCGGCCAATGCGGTCAGCCACGTCACCGGCACATCCAGGTCGCCCGCAGCCAAATCCCCTTCGCGCATCAGCAGCGCGTGCAGCTGCTCCGCATCTTCAGGCAGCCGCGTGCGGCGGGTCTGCGCGGTCAACTCGTCCGCGCTGGGCTGGATTCCCGGCTCCTGCTGCGCTTCCAATGCCCGCTGCACCGCGCGCACCGCAGAGGAGGGGATGTTGTCGTATTCGTACATCAGCTTGGCCTCGGCGGCGCGGCGCATGGGCAGCGCCATGGGCGAAGGCCTGTCCAGGTGCAGCTCGCGTACCTCGATGCTGCCATCTTGAATGCCGCCTAATACCTTCTGCAGAGCGGCAAGGTCCAGATAATCCTCTACACAGCAGCGCATCGCTTCGCGCATCAGCGGGTGATCCGCCTTATCCGCCAGGGCGGAGAATTGCTCCGCACCTCGAATGCGCTGTATCCACAGCGGCTGACGTCGGCTACCGCGCGCGCCCATCATCAACGCACACCCCGCGGCATAGCGAAAGGTCATGGAGAACAGCGGCGTGGCGGGCAGCAGGGTGCGCACGCACTGGGCGGCGCTGTCAGGGCGCAGGCGCAGCAGCAGTCCCTCGGGCAGCGGCGTCTTGCCCACCAGGCAGAGCAGAAAACCGTCGTCATCCTCAAACAGATGCACGTCCTGGCCGGTCAGCTGCCGCGCCTGCTGCTGGCAGAGAAGCCCCAGCGCATAGTTGACCCTGCGGCCGAACACCGAGTGCACCATCAGCTGATGCTCGCCCACTTCGTCTACAAAATGCTCGCAGAGGATGCGTTCATGCGTGGGCAGGCAGCCCGTGCTGCGCAGCTGGTTGCGGATGTGCCGCGCGGCGTTGTTCGCCGCGTTTTCGTCCATGTGCAGCTTTTGCAGCGCTTCGCCCAGCTGATGCGCCTGGGCGCTGCGCTCCAGCGCAGCCAGCTCTCTGCCAAATTCCAGTGCAACCGGAAAGGCGCGCCCTACGCCGTCGCCCTTCCAAAAGGGCGGCTGCGCGCCCTCGGGCGTTGTCGGCGCCACCACCACGCGGTCGCGGCCGATTTCCTCTATCTTCCAGGCGAACGCGCCCAGCAGGAATTTGTCCCCGACGCGCGCTTCAAACACGAATTCCTCCTCAAGTTCCCCCAGATGCGTACCGTCGCGCAGCACCGCCGCGTACCAGCCCCGGTCGGGAATGGTGCCGCCCGCGCTGAGGGCCAGCATGCGCGTGTAGCGGTCGCCCAATACGCGGCCACCCAAGCGGTCGTAGAGCACGCGGGCGCGCACGGGGCGGTCCTGCTCGTGCTCCCAATCGCCCGCGAGCATGCGCAGGCAGTCGCAGATCTCCTCGCGCGTGACATTGCGGAAACTCCAGCAGCTGCGCGCGATGGACAGCGCCTCGTCCACGGCGTAGCCATCCTCCGCCACCGCCATGGAGGTAAGATGCTGCGAGAGCACGTCCAGACAGCCTTCCGGCGGGCAGGCAGGTTCAATGCAGCCCTGTGCTGCAGCGGATGCGGTCAATCCGCAGTAGAGGGTGTCGGCGGCGGTCTTGCCATAGATGCGCATGATGCTGGTGACGCCCGGCTTGTGTCCCGCGCGGCCCAGGCGCTGCAGCGCGCTCGATACCGTCAGCGGGCAGCCTACCTGCAGCACCAGATCCACCTCGCCCACGTCAATGCCCAGCTCCATGGAGGAGGTGGCGCACAGCAGGCGCAGCCGTCCGCTGCGCAGCAGCTGTTCGGCCTCCAGACGCTGCTCCTTGGAGACACAGCCGTGATGCGTGCGCGCAAATCCCTCGCCCGCCAGTTGGTTGACGCCGTAAGCCAGCCGCTCGGCCTGCTGGCGGCCCCCCACAAAGGCGATGACGGTGCGCGCGCCCTGACACTGCTCGTACACCCGCTGGGCCAGGTCCACCCAGACGGTGCCCTGCACAGATCGAAGATCAGGCAGCGGCGTGGTGACGAGAATGTCGGAATCCTTGCGGATGCGCGGCGCGACAATGGCGCAGGGGGATGGGTAACTCAGAAATTCTCCGGCGCGCGTCAGCGGCGAAATGGTCGCCGACAGCCCGATGCGCTGAACGCGCCGGCCGCACAGCATGTCCAACCGGGCGAGGGAGAGCATCAGGTGCGCCCCGCGCTTGGAGCCGATGAGCGCGTGCAGCTCGTCTACAATCACCGCGCGCACAGTGCGCAGCATGGCGCGGCTGCGCGCTGCGGTGAGCAGCAGATACAGCGACTCTGGCGTGGTAATGAGAATATGCGGCGGATGCTTCAGCATTTTTTCGCGTTCAGCCTGCGTGGTGTCTCCCGTGCGCACGGCGCAGCGCAGTACCGGCCCCGCAATGCCCTCGTTGGGGCGCTGGAGATTGGCGCGGATGTCGTTGCCCAGCGCTTTGAGCGGCGAGACGTAGAGCACCTGCGTCTCTTCCGGCAGTTCGCCCCGGCGCGCCTGCTCCTTGAGCCGGTCAATGAACACCAGAAAGGCCGTCAGCGTCTTGCCGGTGCCCGTTGGCGCGCTGATGAGCGTGTTCTCCCCCGCCGCGATGTGCGGCCAGCCCTCGCGCTGCACTGCCGTCGGCTCCCCTATGCACGCAGCGAACCATGTCCGCGTCTGCTCGCTGAACCCTTCCATCATCGCGCCGTCCTCCTGTGCAAAACTGCTTCGTGTGTTCCCATTATACCATAGCCCATCTGCAAAGCAAAGGCGGTTTCGGCGCAAAAAAGCCGCGAACCCAACGGATTCGCGGTCGTGTCAGCGTCTAAATCGCCTTGCCATGTGGCATGCGGCGCGCCTTTCTCCACGCGGGCCAGGCCAGCGCGTACATCAGAGCGAGCATGACCACGCCCAGGATGGGGATGCCCCACAGATGATTGCCCATGTGCTCGCCAAACCATCCCAGAGGGTTGCCAGTCTCCGCATTCATCAGGAACATGAAGTTTTCGCCCAGCGCCAGATCGATGAAGTACACGGGCATGGCCATGCCCAGCGCCAGCCCCAGCGAGGGCAGCAAAAAGCGAGGATGCGGCCGGATGTCGCCGCCCGCCGTCAGCGCCAGCGGATAGAGCGCCAAGCCGATGTGCACAGTGAAGCTGTGCAGGTTCATGAAGCTGGTCTGAGGCAGCGCGCTCCACGAGGGGAAGATCAGCGCAATGACCGCAGTGGGGATGCCCACGGCATAGAGATAATTGCCCAGCAGACGCGAGGGGTGCGCCGCGTGCAGCGCGATGAGGAAGATATTCAAGCTGCACATGTGTAACGGCAGATATTTGGGAATCCATCGCCCGCCGATGAGCAGGCAAGCCGTCTTAAAGGCTTCGTTGAGCAACAGAAGGGCGGCCATCGCCCAGCGCATGCGCCTGCGGCCGGCGCCCTCCAAATGCCGGTAGAACGCGCACGTGCCCAGCGCGGCGAGCACAAAGGCCGCCAGCCATGCCAGATGCTCTGGCCCGAAGTGCGTAAAGCCCTGACCTGGTTCGATGGTTTCCACTGTATCCAGAAAATGCTCCATCATTCCATCGCCTCCGTATCCCATACGGTAGCGCTTTTGATTTATGCTGTCAATGTTTCGGGATGTAAACTTTTTATAACGTCACTCCCGTTTTGAACAGCGCCATATCCTGCAAACCGGCCTGCTCGGACTGCACGGTCTCGCCGCCCGCGACGCGCAGCACGCGCTCCAACAATCGCTCCGCCGCCTGCGGAATGGGCTCGCCATGCAGCACGGGGCCTGCGTCAAAGTCAATCCAGCGTGCCTTATGCGCGGAGAGCGCGGGGTTGGTGGAAAGCTTGAGCGTGGGCACGGGGCCCGCAAAAGGCGTGCCGCGCCCGGTGGAAAACAGCACCAGCTGCGCGCCGGACAGCGCCAGAGCGGTGGTGGCCACCAGATCGTTGCCCGGCGCATCCAGCAGGTGCAGACCGCGCTGCGCAATGGACTGCGCATAATCCAGCACGCCGGTCACGGGCGCGCTGCCGCTCTTTTGCGTGCAGCCCAGCGCCTTGTCCTCCAGCGTGGTGATGCCGCCGTCGCGGTTGCCGGGAGAGGGGTTCTCGTACACGGGCTGTCCCGCGGCGGTGAAATAATCCTTAAAGCCCTGAATCATGCCGACCGCCCTGCGGAAGGTCGTCTCGTCCCGGCAGCGGTTCAGTAGCAGGCCCTCCGCGCCGAACATCTCAGGAACCTCGGTCAGGATCGTGGCGCCGCCCATGGAGACCAGGGCATCGGAAAACGCGCCGATGATGGGATTGGCTGTCAGCCCGGAGAATCCGTCCGAGCCGCCGCATTTCAGCCCCACCACCAGACGGTCCGCGCCCACCGGTACGCGCACGTCCCTCGCCGCCGCGTCAATCAGCTCCTTGATCAGCGATAGCCCCGCCGCCATCTCATCCTCCACGTCTTGGCAGATAAGGAACTTTACGCGCGTTTCATCTACCTGCGCCATGCGCTTGTGGATCTCCGCCACGCCGCTGTTCTCGCATCCCAGCCCCAGTACCAGTACGCCGCCCGCGTTGGGATGACAGGCCAGCGCCGCCAGCGCCCGCCGGGTGTTCTCCTGGTCGCCGCCCAGCTGCGAGCAGCCATAAGGATGGGGGAAGGCCAGCACATTGCTGACGCTGCCGTGCAGGTACGCGCGCGCCTGTTGCGCCAGCCGCTCCGCAACGCGCCCCACGCAGCCCACCGTGGGCAGAATCCAGATCTCGTTGCGCACGCCCACGCGGCCGTCGGGGCGGATAAAACCCATGAATTGTGCCGTCTGGCGGGATGGCAGCGCGCAGGGGGTGGGATGGTATTCATAGATTCCGTCGCTGCGCAGCGCGGTAGACAGATTGTGCGTGTGCACCCACTCTCCCGTGCGAATATTGCGCGTCGCCCGGCCGATGGGGTGGCCGTACTTGATGACCGCGCCGCCCTCGGGGATGTCGGTCAGCGCCACCTTGTGCCCGGCGGGGATGTCCCGCAGCGGCGTCAGCCGCACCGCTACATTATCTCTTTCATGAATGACAATCTGCTCCCTCATGCGCCCAGCTCCTTTACGCAGGCCCGCACGCCCTGCCGCCCGATGCGCGCGAACCAGTCCTCCACCTGTGCCGAAAAGCCCGGGATTTGCGTCAGATCCATGCCCCAGAGCGCCCGCGCGCGCAGGATCTCCGGCACATCTCGATGGATCAGGCAGTCCAGCGCCGCAGGATCGTCCTGCATGCGGTCGGGAGATGTCTTGTACAGCGCGATCAGCGCCGCCAGCGAAAATGCCAGGCGCGGGGCGCGCAAACCCAGCGCTGCGCAATCCAGAGCAATGGGCAGGATGCGCGCGCGCCACTTGGAGACGGAGTTCAGGCAGATGGACAGCAGCTGGTGATCGATGTACGGGTTGGCGAATCGCTCCAGAACGCCTGCGGCGTAGGCATCCAGCTCGGCGCGGGGCTGCGCTATGGTGGGCAGCACCTCCCTGTCCAGCGCGGCGCGGAGGAACGCGGCAAAATCCGCGTCCAGCACAGCATCTCTCACAATGGAAAAGCCCGCAAGGTACGCCGCAGGCACAAAGGCGGTGTGCGCGCCGTTGAGCACCCGCACCTTTCGCATGCGGTAGGGCTCCAGATCGTCGGTGTAGATCACAGGCAACCCCGCCCGCTGCAGCGGGAGTTCGCGCTCGATGTCCGCCGAGCAGGAGATCACCCACAGCGCATAGGGCTCGGCGGCCACGAGCGCTTCGTCCCGATAGCCCAGCCGCTGCCACAGCGCGGGCGCATCGGCGGGGGACCCCGTCACGATGCGATCCACCAGCGTGTCGGCAAAGGCGCAGCTGTGCTCCACCCAGCCGGCAAAGCGCGGGCCGAGGCCCCAGCGCACGGCATTGCGCAGCACCAGCTCGCGCAGCGTCTGTCCGTTGCGCTCGATCAGCTCGCAGGGCAGCACGATCAGCCCTTTGTCAGGCGCGTAATCAAAGTGCTCCGCGCGCTCGTAGAGGAACTTGGTCAGCTTTCCGGGATAGGAACGCGGTGGGCACAGGGCAAACTCGTCCCCGTCGTCCGGCGCGATGCCCGCCTCCGTGGTGTTGGACAGCACAAAGCGCAGCGTGGGACACAGGGCCAGCGCGGCGTACTGCGCATACTCCTGAGACGCGGACAGCACCCGGTCGATCACCTGCACGGTGTGAAATTCCTCCACAGGCGCGCCGTGCGCAAGGCCGCGCAGCGCCACAGTGTACCGCCCGCCCTGCTCGCGCAGCGCCTCCGCGCCCGCGCGGGAGGTGGATTTAACCACGGCGACACTCCCATCCCAGCCGCAGCGCTCGCACAGCTCCTCCAGCATCCAGTCGGCAAAGCCGCGCAGGAATACCCCCGCGCCGAATTGTACCGCGCGCACGGGCCGGATCTGCCTTGGTATGGCTTGCACAATGGTCTGCATAGGACGTCCCTTCTTTCCGTTGTAAGCGTTTACATTGCGATTGTACAACGGGTCGGCAGGGATTGTCAAGGCGCGGGCGGCGGGGTATAATAGAGTGGGAAAGCTCCGCGCATGCCGCACGGAAAGGGGGCGGACTGCCTGAATATCTACGACATCTCTCAGCTGGCGGGCGTGTCCATTGCCACGGTCTCCCGCGTGCTCAACGACAGCGCGCGTGTGAGCGAAAAAACCAAGCAAAAGGTGCTGCGCGTCATTGAGGAGAACGGATACACCCCGAATGCGTTCGCGCGCGGTCTGGGGCTGAACACCATGCACACCGTGGGCCTACTGTGCGCCGATTCCGCTGACCCCTACCTGGCCAAGGCCGTATGCGACCTGGAACGCGAGCTGCGCGCCGGAGGCTATGACAGCCTGCTGTGCTGCACGGGCTATGCGCACGAGACAAAGGAAAAGTACCTCTCGCTGCTGCTGTCCAAGCATGTGGACGGCGTAATCCTGGTCGGCTCACACTTTGTGGAGCAGGAGGACGCGGGCAATGGCTACATCCGCCGGGCGGCGAAGGAGACGCCGGTGCTGCTGCTGGGCGGCGCGCTGGACGGCCCCAACCTCTACGCGGTGCAGTGCGATGAGCGGGCCGCGATGCGCGACGCAGTGCAGCGCCTGGCGCGCAGCGGGCGGGAGCGCGTGCTCTACCTGTACAATTCCATGTCCTACTCCGGGCGCAACAAGCTGATAGGCTACCGCGAGGGCTATGCGCTGCTGAACCGCACGCCGCCCGAAGGACTGGAGCTGATGCTGGACGCCTATCAGTTCGACGTGGTGCAGGTGCGCCAGCTGCTGTACGACAAGTGGCGGGCCGGTCTGCGCTTTGACGCGGTGCTGGCTTCAGAGGATCGGCTGGCGGTGGGCGCGGCAAAGTTTGCCAAGCGGCAGGGTTTGCGCATTCCGCAAGATTTGGCCGTTATCGGCTGCAATAACAGCCCCATCGCCCGCTACTGCGAACCCGAACTGACCAGCATCGACAACCAGCTCGACGCGCTGTGCAGGCGATGCGTGGACACCCTTATGGACGTGCTGCATGGCAAGTCCTGCCCTAAAAAAACGGTATTTGACGCGCTGCTGGTGCAGCGCGAATCGACGGATTTTTCATGCGAAGGATGAGGAGGAATGCCCGCCATGACGCCCTTTATGGATGAAAATTTTCTGCTCAAAAACGAGCCGGCGCGCAGACTATATCACGACTATGCCGCCGGCATGCCCATCCTGGACTACCACTGCCACCTGAACCCACAGGAGATTTACGAGAATCGTCGTTTTGAGAACCTGACGGCTATTTGGCTGGGGGGCGATCACTACAAGTGGCGCTTGATGCGCGCGGGTGGCGTGGAGGAGAAGTACATCACCGGCGATGCGCCCGACCGCGAGAAGTTCCAGAAGTACGTCGAGGTGCTCTCCCGGGCCATCGGCAACCCGCTCTATCACTGGAGCCATCTGGAGCTGCAGCGCTTTTTCGGCTGGGAGGGATATCTGACGGAGGACAACGCGCAGCAAGTGTGGGATCACTGCAACGCGCTGCTCGTCCAGGAAGATTTTCGCGCGCGGTCGCTGATCGAGCGCAGCAACGTGCGGTTGGTCTGCACCACGGATGATCCGGCGGACTCCCTCCTCTGGCACGAAAAGCTCGCCGCGGATGCCGGATTCAAGGTCAAGGTGCTGCCTGCCTGGCGCCCGGACAAGGCACTGAACATCGAAAAGCCGGATTTTTCCACCTATATTGAGAAGCTGGGCGGTGCGCAGGGCGTGAAGATCGCCTCCTACGAGGACCTGAAGGACGTATTGGACGCGCGCATGGAGCACTTCCACGCGCATGGCTGCCGCCTGTCCGACCACGGTTTGGAGTACGCGATGTACCGGCCGACAGAAGACGAGGAGGCGGCGCGCATCTTTGAAAAGCGGCTCTCGGGCGCGCAGGTGACGCGGCAGGAGGAGCTGGGCTACAAGACGGCGCTGCTGCTGCACCTGGGCCGTCGCTATGCACAGCGCGGCTGGGCGATGCAGCTGCACTACGGCTGCCTGCGCGACAACAACCGCGCCATGTATGCGCGCCTGGGCCCTGATACGGGCTATGACGCCATCAACAACGTTTCCCCAAGCGGCGAGCTTGCAGGTCTGCTCAATGCGTTGGCGGAAACCGGAGAGCTGCCGCGTACGCTGGTCTATTCCCTCAACCCCATGGACGACGACGCCATTGACAGCATCATTGGCGCGTTCCAGCAGGGGCCGGATGTATGCAAGGTGCAGCACGGCTCGGCCTGGTGGTTCAACGACCAGAAGCAGGGCATGGAAAAGCAGCTGACTTCGCTGGCCAACAAGGGGTACCTGGCGGGCTTTGTGGGCATGCTCACCGACAGCCGCTCCTTCCTGTCCTATCCGCGGCACGAGTATTTCCGCCGCATCCTGTGCAACCTGATCGGCACGTGGATTGAGGAGGGCGAGTATCCGGCGGACTGGGCGCTATGGGGCCAGGTGGTGCAGGACATTGCCTATGGCAACGCCGAGCGGTATTTCCGCTTTCCGGAGTGATTTTCCGTTAATTCCCGGGGAAGCGCCCTGTGAGGGGTTTCCATTTTGTGCATTGAGGGTATAATAAGAAATATAAGCTTGATTACAGCAGGAGGGACGCAGATGTACAATGTTAGGCAGGTAAAAGACGACATATACTGGGTGGGCGGCAACGACCGCCGCATCCCATTGTTTGAAAACGTATATCCCATTCCGCGCGGAGTGTCCTACAACGCCTATGTGGTGATGGATGAAAAGACCGTATTGCTGGATACCGTCGATAAGGCCGTGAGCACCGTTTTCTTTGAGAACCTCGAGCATGTGCTGAACGGCCGCAAGCTGGACTACGTGATCGTCAATCACATGGAACCCGACCACGCCGCCACGCTGGGCGAGCTGGTGCTGCGCTATCCCGAGGTGCGTATTGTATGCAACCTCAAGACCAAGACCATGATCGGCCAGTTCTTCGACGAGAAGCTGGCGGCGGGCGCGCACATCGTCGCCGAGGGCAACCAGCTCAATACCGGCCGCCATACCTTTGTATTCGTGATGGCGCCCATGGTACACTGGCCCGAGGCCATGGTCACCTACGACGCGACGGACAAAGTGCTCTTCTCCGCGGATGCGTTTGGCACCTTCGGCGCGCTGAGCGGCGGCATCTTTGCCGACGAGTACGACTTTGAGGGTGAGTGGCTGCCCGACGCCCGCCGGTATTACACCAACATCGTAGGCAAGTACGGCACGCAGGTGCAGGCGCTGCTCAAAAAGGCCGCCGGCATCGAGATTGAGACCATCTGCCCGCTGCACGGCCCCGTCTGGCGCAAAAACATCGGCTGGTTCATCGAAAAGTATCAGCTCTGGTCCAGCTACCAGCCGGAGGAGCAGGCGGTACTGATCGCCTACGCCTCGGTCTACGGCAACACCGAAAACGCCGCCGAGATCATCGCCGCGCGGCTGTCCGAGCAGGGCGTGAAGAACATCGCGATGTACGATGTGTCCGTCACGCATCCGTCCGTCATCGTGTCCGAAGCCTTCCGCTGCTCGCACCTGATTTTCGCCTCCACCACCTACAACGCCGGCATCTTTGTCAATATGGAGACCGTGATGCACGACCTGTGGGCGCATAACCTGCAAAACCGCACCATCGCGCTGGTGGAGAACGGCACCTGGGCCGCCACCTCCGGCAAGCTGATGAAGGAGATCCTGGCCTCGCTCAAGAACATGACCTTTATCGAGAACACCGTGTCGCTCCGCTCCTCCGTAAAGGATGCGCAACGTCAGCAGCTGCTGGACCTTGCCGACGCGGTGGCCGTCTCCCTGCGCCCCGCCAAGCAGGAGGCGGAAGGCGCTGCAAGCCCCGCCGTCGAGCCCAGCGCGATGTTCAAGCTCTCCTATGGCCTGTTCGTGCTTTCCGCCAGGGAGGGCGGCCGCGATAACGGCTGCATCATCAACACCGTGCAGCAGATAACCGACGCGCCCAAGCGCATCTCCATCGCGGTCAACAAGGCAAATTTCACCCACGACCTGATCAAGCGCACCGGCGTGTTCAATGTCTCCGTACTCTCCCAGGATGCGCCGTTCAAGACCTTCCAGCAGTACGGTTTCCAGAGCGGCCGCGATACCGACAAGTTCGCCGGCCAGCCCGTGGCGCGCACGGCCAACGGCCTTGTGTACCTGACGGAGAACGCCAACGCGGTGCTGTCCGCCAAGGTGATCAAGACCGTGGAATACGAGACGCACACCGTGTTCTTTGCCGAAGTGACTGAGGCCAAGGTGCTCTCTGAGGCGCCCTCCATGACCTACGATTATTACTTTGCGCACGTCAAGCCCAAGCCTCAGCCCGTGCAGGCCGACAAAAAGGGATGGGTATGCAAGATCTGCGGCTACGTCTACGAGGGCGAGGAGCTGCCCGCGGACTTCATCTGCCCGCTGTGCAAGCACGGTGTGGAGGATTTTGAGCCGCTGAAGTAAGCCGGCTGCGTATCGAACAGATAATGTAAAAGCCGCCGGGAAGAGCTGGAATGCTTTTCCCGGCGGCTTGTTTTTCAGTCTGATTTGTCGGCAGCAGTGATAGCAGGATTGGCCTTACTTGTTTTGTTTCCTTTTCATGCCGTATGCAAGCGCGGCAAGAAATGCCATTCCGACGGCAGATGCCAGCATCACGATGATCCATGCCATCAGATGGGTATGATCGCCGGTCTGCGGATTGTCCCGCTCTACAATCGGTTTTGCGGTCGCTTCCGGAGACGGCCCCGGGGTCACGTCGGGATAATACACCGGTCCGGACTCCGAGCGGACCAAACCGCACATGGCGCACTTGCCATCCTGGAAATCATGGTCGAGCATCGAAATGACCATTCCTCTCTGCACCACCGCTCCGCATACGGTGCAGACCTGATCTCCCGTATAGCCTTCCTGCGTGCAGGTGGCTTCGCGTGCATTCTGAAGCGTAGTCTGCGGATGCCCCGTCGCTTTGATAACCGTTTCCGGCTCTGTGATCTCCTGGCTGTGGGCCGCATCCGAGTAGAACTTTCCGCAGGCGCTGCAGCGCCAGTATTCGATGTTGCCATCCGCGGTGCAGGTAGGGGCCTGGGCCGCGTGGTGCACGAGCGCGTGGTTATCGGGATCGATGGGCGTCGTCACCTTGTCCAGAACCGTGGCGCCGTCTGCATCGGCGAAGACCTTGCCGCACGCAGGGCAGCTGTAGTGCGCCGCAATGCCCCCCGCAATGCAGGTGGCGGCTTGGGCCTCGTGATGCGCAAGCGCGGGGTGTTTGTTCGGGTCGATGTCCGTCGCTACTTTGTCCAGCACATTGCTGCCCGCTTCATCGGCATAATTCTTGCCGCACGCGGAGCAGCTGTAGTACTCCACATTGCCCGCAGAGGTGCAGGTCGCCGACTTGGCCTCGTGACGTGTCAGTGTGTGCGGCTTCTTGGAACCGTCGTCCGCCATCGTGTTGGTCGCTTGGCAGGACTCGCAAGTGGCCGTCTTAGTTCCGTCCTGCGTGCAGGTGGCGTCGTTGTTGGAGACGTAGTTGATAAACTGGTGCTCCTGGGGCGTATCCGGAGCGCCGCATCGGTCGCAGATATGCCAGTGGCCCGTATCGTCATACTCGATCGTTTTGCCAAAGCTATGTTTAAGCGCAGCAATGGTTATTTCGTCCTTTGTGGTTTCCGTCGTACCCGCCGCATCCTCATAGTACCGATTACAGCGACTGCAGGTCCAGTATACTTCGTTTCCGTCCTCTGTACAGGTGGCCGCCTTGGCGGGAACCTGCGTCAATACATGCGCATGGGCAGCGAGACTGATTTTACCTGCCGCGTCGATTATTCCTTCTGTTCCAAAGCTCGTATTTGCATCTTTCTCCGCGATGGTAATGCCGTACTGATCCGGAGTTCCGATCACTTTTCGCTCATAATCCACCGGCAGATAAAGGTCTGGCAAGACGATTATGCTTTGAGCATCCTCAGCTGTCAGGGGCGCGTCCATATGGGCAGTGTATACGCAGACAGCATATTCACTGCAGTCCGCATGGAAAGCGCCGCCCTCCCTGATAACAAAAGCCTCCTCGTAAACCCGCGGGGAATCTTGCGGCATCCCATTCAGAGCGACGCCGCTCTGCCCTGAAACGGACAGCACGCCGGTGCTTTCTACCGCCACTTTTCCGACGAATAAGGTAGAACTCATGCCCTGCGACACCGCCGTCAGCTTCCCCTTTACGGTGACTGTGGAATCCACTCCGCCGGAGCCGCCGATGGCGATTCCGTCCTTAGCCACAAGTGCAGCGCCCTTTTCAATGGTCAGCGCATCGCCATTCACACCATTACCGATTCGTTCATCAACCGTCAGCGTGCCGCTGCCCGAGATGGTTATGTTCATTATGGATCCGTAACCATTCTCACTTTTTTTAATGCCCAAGCCACCAAAATGATTGTCTCCGCTTGTTACCACAGTAACCGGAACGTTTCCCGGCAGGATCACAGTGCCAAACTTTGCGGAGTCCTTCAAGGTCAGCGTATGGCTGGCTGCGTCCCAGTGATACCCGTCTGTGTCCAGATCGCCCTCATCTGCGGAAGCTGCGTTCAACTGGAGGTCCGGCCATTTCTCTCTCGTTTCCACCGTATTGCACGCCGTGCAGGTACGCGTTTCTTCCCCCGGCTGCCCGTTTTGAGGTTTCGATACAGTTTGCCACTCGCCAAACGCATGTTCACCATTATAATCCATGCAAATATTGGCCTTCACTTCCTGGGCAGTAGCTTTCTGAATCCCGGCGCTCTCCGTCACGCCCTCGAACCGCGTTCCGACGGGGTCCAGGCCGGGGTTCCCCTCTGCGTTATAAGAGCATTCCTTTATCACGCCGCCCACGTCATGCCCCAGAAAGCCGCCTGCTTCAAACGACGACGTCACTATGCCGCTTGCATGGCAGTTTTGGATGGTCGAGGTCGCATCGCCCAAGTTCCCATTGGCGCCTGCAAAACCGCCGACCCTTGGTTCAAAGGCGGTTACTGTACTTTCTACATTCCCGGTGGCGACGCAGTTTTTTATCAGCACGTTCTGTTCCATATAACCAATGAATCCGCCCACATGCCAGTTGTCTGCGGTTACGGCTGCGCCCGCCTCGCATTTATTGAACACTGCGTCTCCATAGGAGCTGCCCGCAAAGCCGCCCAAAGACCAGCTGCCGCTCACCGCGCCTGTCGCAGTGCACCCTTCATAGCATCCATGGAAATCGTCCCCTACAAAACCGCCGACGTTGCCTGTGCCAGTTACGGTTGCGCCCACAACGTGACACCCGGTGTAGCTGGTAAAACTCGTATGCCCTGCCAGACCGCCGGCACAGCAGTCAGACGTTACCGTTCCGTAGAAGACACTGCAGTTTGTTACAGCCGTTCCCGAGCCTTCTATGCTTCCTGCGAGGATCCCTGCCGCGCTGTTTTCTCCAGCGGCTTTTATTGTGGTAGCGAGAATGGTCAGATCCTTCACCGCCGCGGATCCTGCAGAAGAAGAGGCGATCCCGCCAAACAGTCCCGCAAGTTGGTTGTCCCCCGAGGTTTCCTCCACAGAAAGGCTACCAATCGTATGAGACCCTCCGTCAAAATGGCCCTTGAAGAATACGCCTCCGTTGCGATTGCCTGTGCCGATCGGAACCCAGCGGTGCGCGGATAGATCGATATGGTCTGTCAGCACAAAGTACATTCCGTCGTAGTTCACGTTCTGATTGACGTCGAGCGCAAGCTTCGCCAGCTGTCCCGCCGTAGCAATCTGATAAGGATCCTCCTGCGTGCCGGCGCCGCCGTCAAAGCTATCCGCAGCATAATCCGTCCACGGCGCTGAGGCATCACCTTCGGCCAAGGCCCTGCCCGGCAGCAGGCTTACCATCAGCACCAGCGCCAACGCGATCGCCCAAAGCTTTTCTCTTTTTTTCATAAAATACTCCTCCCAAGCGAATCGCAGCACACCAGCACGCATGCGTGTACCCAGTGCCGCTGTCCGAATCCACCGCTCATCGCAGGATAGTATACCTTTTTTTACACTGCAAATCATCCTGCTTGACTCAAT
Organism: Christensenella sp. UBA7102; assembly: GCA_002492415.1. GTDB lineage: Bacteria > Bacillota > Clostridia > Christensenellales > UBA1750 > Spyradocola. The sequence goes on along the minus strand of DKYK01000081.1, from coordinate 71,199 downwards.
CGGCTGAAAAACGACTTGATCGGTAAACCGCGCCTTCGCCCGACAAAATAATTTGATTCCTGCCGCCCGATTTGCTATAATGCAAGTTAATTTCCGGGCGTGTTTTGGAGGAGACAGCATGAGAATCGCATTGGTGGACGACGACGGCGCCCAGCGCGAAAGGATAGCGGATCTGCTTGCGCGGCTGCTCAAGGAGAAGGGGTATTTGTACAATACCATTGACGGATTCTCCAGCGGGGAGGAGTTCTTCCGCGCCTATGAGCCGGGAGCGTACGATGCGGCGATCCTGGATGTATTCATGGACGGAATGACGGGCGTTGAGGCTGCCCGGAAAGTCCGCAGCGCGGACCGTGAGATTCGCCTGGTGTTCTGCACCACCAGCAATGAGTTTGCTGCCGAGAGCTATGAGGTAAACGCACAGTATTACCTGCGCAAACCTGTTTCGGCGCAGGGGCTGGCCCAAATGCTGGAGCGCCTGAGCCCGGAGCGCACGGAGCGGCCGCAGGTGCTTACGCTACCGGACGGCCATCTGGTGACCCTGCGGGACATTCTCTATACGGATTACCACAACCATGTGGTCACCTTTTATTTAAAAAACAAGGATGCGCACCGCGTGCGCTGTTCCCAGTCGGATGCGGAGCGTCTTTTGCTCCCTTCTCCCTATTTTTTTACGCCCATCAAGGGAATCATCATCAATTTTTACGAAACCGAGAAACTGGCGAAAGACCTTTTCCTCATGAGCGACGGCAAGACAATCCCCGTCGCCCGAAGGAAATCAAAGGAAGCGCAGAGCGCCTACACGCGCTTCCGCTTTGATAAAATGCGGATGGAGGTAGAGCCGTGATGCCCCTGCCGTATCGAGTGCTGGAAGTCGCACTGTATTCCGTACTGAATCTGCATCCTTTTTTGCTATTCGCCCTCTATCCGTTTCGCAGGCAGCTCCGGTTTTCAAAGCCCGTGACCTTGCTGCTGATTGCGTTGCTGACCGTCATCCAGATCGGTCTGGGCCTTGCAGCCGCTTTTCTTCCCCTTGTAAGCAAGGGACTTCTCTCCTTTATCTCTACCGTCGTCTATGCACTGTTCTATTTTACCGCCGTAAACGCCGCTTTCGGAAAGACGCTCTTTACGCTTCTGATGCTCTCCAATGTCTCCAACGTCGTCTGCGTCGTGGCCAAGTGCGCGGAGGGGCTGATCTTTGGCCGGGATATGGCCCTGCAGCCCTATCGCTGGACAAGCTCGGTCTGCATGATATGGGTCACCCTCGCGGTAGCCGTTCCGCTGTTGCTGTATTTCCGCAGAACCTATTCGGACGGAATCACCAAGCAGGCGGGCGCATCCTCCTGGAATTACCTTTGGCTGATCCCCACCACCTTTTATCTGCTGTGGTTCTGGCAAATTTACGGAAGCGAGAAATCCTCGCTGGAAATTGCGCTGGAGCCCTCCTCCGCCCTCTTTTTGCTGTGCATCAACCTGGGCGCCTTCCTCGTCTACCACACCATCATCGTGTTAGTCAACGAGCAGGAGAGAAACCGCGCGCTAACCGCGCAGACCCATCAGCTGGAGATTCAGAACCTGCAGTATGAAAACCTCAACCGACAGATTACCGCGACGCGTCAAGCCCGCCACGACCTTCGCCACCACATCGCGATCCTGGATGAATACTTAACCCGCGGGGAATACGACAGGCTGCACGCGTATCTGCAGGACTATAAACAGACGCTCCCCGGCAACAGCACGCTCTTTTTCTGCAAGCACAACGCAGTCAATGTCCTGCTGACCTACTTCGCGCAGCAGGCGGAGGAAAAGCGGATCGATTTTTCTGTATTCGCCTCTCTTCCGGAGCGCATCGCCATCCCTGACAGCGTGATTTCGGCCTTGCTGGGCAATCTTCTGGAAAACGCGCTGGAAGCCTGCCAGACCGTCCGGGACCGGCCGGCACAGATCTGCGTAAAGACAAAGATGCAGCCGGACGCGCTCTTTATCCAGATTGAGAATACCTATGGCCGGGAACCGGTGCAGGACGCGAACGGCCGCTACCTCTCTTCCAAGCGAAAGGGATTGGGCATCGGTCTGGAATCCGTCCGGAACATCGCGGCGCAGTACGACGGCCTGCTGGAAATCGAGCCGAAAGACGGCCGCTTCCGCGTATCCGTCCTGCTCAATATTGCGGATGGTTGACGGATCGCTAAACCCGGACAAAGCGCCGCTGCATCACACATCCGTCACGAAGCTTCACAAAATATTATTTCTATGTTCATAACAAATAGAACGCCTGCCTCGTGTATGATGCAGACGTTTCTTCTCTGAGAGGAAACGCCGAATCCTACTCGAAGAGGTGATTGTGATGAAAAAGCTACTGTCCACCCTGCTGTGCGCGGCGGTGCTGCTGACCTTTGCGGGCTGCAGTACGCAAAAGACCACGCCTACCGCGGATCCCGCGAGCCCAACCGCTGAGCCCACCGTGCAGCCCACGGCCGAGCCCTCCGCAGACCCTGCCACGGATCCTTCCGCAGATCCCGCAGCGGATCCCGCATTGGAACCCAACGGCAGTCCGGAAGCGGTACCTGGGGCCGAGACGCCGGTCTACACGATTGAGTACGACACGGCGGTGTTCGCGCTGACGGCAAAAGACAGCACAGATACCTATGCGCCGATCGACGGCAGCAGCGATGCCGTGCTCACGGTGCAGTATCTTGCCGCGGAAGAAGTGGAAGCCTATACAGCGGAGCACTTGGGCGACGGAGCGGAAGAAACGAAACTGGGCGCAGGCGAATATACCGCGGCGGCGAGCAGCAATGAAAGCGGCGACACAAAGACCGACGTGTACCTGATCAATCTGTCGGACGGCAGTGCGCTCGCGCTGACGGTCCAGAGCGTGGGCGGTGCGCACGCCGAGGCGCTGGAGGCCATGTTGGCATCCTTTACGCTGAACTAAGCGACATCCGACCGGCCGGCAAGGTCCGGCAGTCTCTCTCTTTTTTATTCACGACTTAACGGCGCAATCCTGCTCAAAGGGTTGCGCCGTTTCTTTGCATTTGGTTTATTCGAGTTATCCTTGCGCGGCCTGCACAGCCAGAGAGAGCGCGGCGTAGTCGCCGATGGCATCGCCCAAGGCCGCCGGCAGGATGCGGCATGCGGCCAGAGAAGCAGGCAGCGCCTCGCGCCGGAGCACGCGGTGCAGCTCGCGTTGAAACAGCGCTTCGCTTCGCGCATAGACTGAGCCGACGACGATGCAGTCAGGATTGAGCAAGTCAATGACCAGTGCGAGCCCCTGACCCAGGCGGCGGGCGCTCTCGTCAAATACCTCAAGAGCGGCTTCATCGCCCGCAAACGCGGCCTGCGCCACAGCTTTTGCCGTGACCTCGCCGCTCAGCCACTTGGGAGCTTGCCCGCGCTGCGCCCAGGCCGCGCCCGTCGCCCGCGCCAGCTGCGCGATGCCGCCGCCCGAGCAGAAGCCCTCGAACGCGCCCATCTTGCCATAGCCCGCCGGTCCGCTCTCGGCCAGGCGCCAGTGTCCGAGCTCCCCCGCATTGCCGCACGCGCCGCGCAGCACGTGCCCGTCCAGCACGATGCCCGCGCCCAAGCCCGTGCCAAACGTCAGGAAGAGCATGATGCGGCTGCCCTTTCCCGCGCCCCAGCGCCATTCGGCCAGCGCACAGGCGTTGGCGTCGTTTTCCAGCACAGCGGGAGCGTGCAGGCGGCGCCCGGCAAATTCCGTCAGCGAAAGGCCGCTCCAGCCGGACAGGTTGGGCGGATTACACAGTGTGCCCGCCGCCGCGTCCATCGGCCCGCCCGAGGAGATGCCGACGCCCAGAATCGGTTGGCCGTCAGCCATGCTTTCCGCCAGCGCGCAGAGGCGCTCCATTGCCTTAACCTGGTCCGCAGGCGTTGCAAAGGTTTCGCGGGAGAGAATGCGGATGTCCCCGCCCTGCGCCAGACCCGTCACCGCGGCGCATTTCGTGCCGCCGATGTCAAATCCCACATAGATGCCCATGAAAGGTTCTCCTTATAGTTTTTCAATGATGTCCGTCCAGCGCAGCAGCGTGGCAGCGTCATAAGGCGGAAAGCCCGAAATGTAGTGGTTCACAAATTGTTCGCCGTTTACCGTCCAGCGCAGCAGATAGAGCCGCTGCGTGCCCGCCAGCTCGCGCAGACTGCCCACCACGGCGCTCTCATTAGCTTGGGAGTGAAAATGGCCTTGCGCCAGCGCCTCGCCGGTCTCGCCGTCTACAACGCGCCAATCCACCTCAGCGTCGCTGCGGCTGTCATTGCCCAGCACGATGTCGTGGCCCCAGTCGCGCGTCTCGTCCAGCATCAGGCAGATGGGCACATGCACGCGACGCAGCCAGGTATAGGCCAACTTTTTACGAAAACTGTGGTCCACGATGGCGTCGGAGATCTGCGGCCAGCCGTCGAGCATATTCCACCAGATGATGCCCGTGCGCCCGCCCTTTAAGATGCGCGTGCGCTCGACGAAGAATTTCTTGGCTTCCGCCTGCGAAAGCTGCGACAGGCGGGAGAATTCCTCCAGCGTGCCGGGCGCGCTGCCCGTCAGGATGCGCACCTGGTCGGCCATCAGCTCGTTGCGGTTGTAGCTGCGGCGCACGTTTTGCAGGTTTTCGGTGTTGTGGGTGTCCCAGGAATCGTTTCGCCAGGGCCAGAGCTTGTCCTCCGGCAGGAATTCGCGCAGCATCTCGGGTGCTGGACAGCCATGATAGCCGCACTCGGAAATGAAATGCGCCCGCGTATGCTTATAGAAGTCGTCCTTGAAGTATGCCCGCGCGCCCCAGTTGTGCTGCTCCGGCACCGCATAGCGCGGGAGTCCCTCCGGAATGTAGGGAGAGGAGGGAAGAAACTTCCGGTAGGGATCGTGATTTCGAATGACGCGGGGCAGTACGTCGCGTGTGATGTCGTTATGGTTGTTGCGTTCGTCCGCATACTCCAGCTGCACGTAACGCTCGTCCACCTCGTTGTCGCCCGCCCACAGCAGAAGGCTGGGATGGTTGCGCAGCTTTTTGACGATGCTGGCCGCCTCTTTTTCAATGAGGTCAAAAAACCACCTCTCCTGCGGATAGGTGGCGCAGGCCATCGGAAAGTCCTGCCACACCAGAATGCCCAACTCGTCGCACAGGTCGAAAAAGCGATGGTCCTCCACCACGTTGCCGCCCCAGCAGCGCACGATGTTGCAGCCCATATCGGCAAACAGTCCCAGCGCCCGGTCATAGCGCGCGGCGTCCTGGCTGTGCAGTGCCGACAGCGGCACCCAGTTGCTGCCCTTGCACAGGATGAACACGCCGTTGCACAATACCTTGAACTGCCCTTGGGGGCCGGGTTTCATCACGTGCTCGATGTCCAGGCGGCGGATGCCGATGCGCTCGGTGCGCGCATCCAGCACGGTATCGCCCTGGCGCAGCTCCATCGTCACGGTATAGAGCGGCTGATCGCCATAGCCGCGCGGCCACCACAGCTTCGGGCTTTCCACCTCCGCCGTGCCATCCAGGCTGGTGTAGCGCGCAGGGCTCTCCCATTCAAACGCGCTGTTCCCGCACACGCCGTGCACACGCACGCTCAGCCCTTCCAGCATGGGGTTGTCGGACACAAAGCGGCACTTAATTGCCAGACGCGCCCGCCGTTCATCCGCGCTCATCGTGGCATAGTAGGCCTGCGTAATGCGGTTTTCGGGCAGGATGCGCAGCTCCACGTCGCGCCATAACCCCGCCGACAGCAGCCGGGGCATGATGTCCCAGCCAAAGCAGTGCGGAGGCATGCGCAGAGCGGCGATCTCGTCGCAGTGCTCGCCGCCGCCCGCGCCTACGGGCAAATCCGCGTCCCGTGCCGCGTTCATCGCCGAGCGGATGTGCACGGAAAGCACGTTGCGTTCGCCGGGCCGCAGCGCATCTTCAACGCGGAAGGCGTGCTCGATCATCATGTCCCGGCAGGAGCCCAGCTTCACGCCGTTGAGGAATACGTCGGCCATGGTGTTGACGCCGTGCAGCACGAGCTCCGCAGCTTTTCCGGCAAATGTGTCCGGCGCGTCAAACTCGCGCACATACCACCAATGATAGAACTCGTATTTACGGAATCGATAGATATTCTGGTCCCAGTATGGGTGCGGTTCCAGCCCCGCGCGCACCAGGTCCAGCACCGCGTCTCCCGGCACCTGCGCCTGGATGCAGGGCATGTTCCCGATGCGCGCCGGGATGTCCGCCATGCCCTCGTGCTCGGCTTCAAAATACAGCTTCCACGCTCCGTTCAGCAGCATGTGCGCGCCCTCCCTCGTCATTTTTCCTTATCGAAATGCTGATAGTCCTTCATGGTCCTCCAATCGCCGCCCCAATCAAAGCCGTGCGCCTTAAAGAGCCGGTAGCACAGATCGTCATGCGTGATGACGTGCGGCAGGCCCGTGTCACGGTCGATGTAATCATCCGCGTTGTCGTGCGTCCAGCGTGGCTTGCCGTCCTTGTAGGTGACATAGGGGTTTTGCTGCGGGTTGATGTCGATGGCGCGGCCCAACGCGTGATTGGACAGCCCCGAGCCGCCCACCACCTTGCGGTAACAGAAGGCCGAGGTGTTGTTGACCTCGATGGAGGCCGAGTCCGATGAAGCGCCGTCGCCCGTCCAGTAATTGTCGATCAGATACATGCTCTGAATCTCATATTCATTCTCAAACAGCGCCTGGAAGATCTCCTGATAATCGGGCGCCAGCTCGCGGTGCACGATCAGTTCGCCCACCTGTACCTGATGGTCGAAGTTGTAATGCAATACCTTCATGTACCGCAGGTCGGCAAGCGCGATGTCATCGTTGTCCACGAAGCTTTTGCCATAGATGCGCACATATACCTCGTCACCCTCCAGGATGGGGCTGCTGGTGAAGTAGTCCTGCAGATGTGCCTGGTCGATCTCTTCCCCGGCCACGATCTGTCCCGCGGGCAGCTGCCGCACATCCAACGTATAGCGCGCCGCGCTGTCCAATTCAGCCTGAAGCCGGGCGCACTGATCCTGCAGCTGCTCGATGCGCTGCGCCTGATCTTCCGCCAATGCCTGCGCCTTTTCTCTCTCTCGCGCCAGCGCGTCGTTCTCAGCGGCGAGCGCGGAGATTTCCTGCTCAAACTGCTTGGCCGTGTCCTCGCTCTGCTGCCAAAGCGCGTGCAGGCGCACCGTCTGCACGCCGAACAGCGCAAGCGCGCTGATCGCCGCCGCCAGCAGCAGCGCGTAAGCCGCGATCAGCAGCCCCTTGCGCGCGCTCATTCTTCAGCCCCGCACACAAGGATCTCCGCGATACAGGTGTCGTCATACTTGCTGCCGGAGTATACGTCCACAATTTCGATGCAGACGTATTGCGCCGACACCGGCCGGGACAGCGCGATGCCGAACGGCCGCTTCTCTTTGGGGAAGGAGATCATGCAGCTTTCGCAATTCCAATCTTCGTCATAGAACGTGATGCACAGCTGGGCGGGCACGTTGTTGCGGTTATACCAGTCGTCGCTGCGCCAGTTGCCCAGCCAGGCCTTCAGGTACTGCACCTGCCGCTCTCGCCCCAAGTCCAGCATGATGTACTCGCCCAGACCGTCGCCGTCCACACCTTCCTGCCAAGAGGTGTCGGTATTCCCGTCCACCGCTGCGTCGGCGGAATTGTCGTGCGTGCCCGACTGCGTAACGATGGAGCTCTCCCAGGCGTCATACACGGTCAGCGCGTCGATCTCGCCCGATGCGATCTTCGCGTCAACGGTCGCCGCGTCCAACACGGACAGTTCCGTCGGTTCTTCCGGCTCGGGCTGCGCGCTAAAGTTCCAAAGATCGACGCCGCAGGCGGAGCAGAACTGCGCCGCCGGGTCGGCCAGCGCCGCTCCGCAGCCGGGGCAGAGCGTCGGCTCGGGCGTCGCCTCGGGCGTCACGGGTGCAGTCTCATCGGGCTGCGCAGCGGGTGTGGAGATGGGGGCGCCCGTCTGGACGGGGATGTGCTGTTCCTCCGGTAGCCAGCCCTTCTCCCGCGCCAGCTGCAGCCCCGTGCTCAGCCCCACCGTCAGGTACAGACCCAATATCGCCGCAAGCTCCAGTATGGTGACAACCGTCGCCGCCGTGTGTTTCCGCTGCCGAATCTGCCTTGAAGCCATAGTCCTCCAAACCGTCCTCTCAACATAATTTCCTGATATAACTAAACGCCTTTGATACTGCTTTGTCAAGCTTCAGCTTGACTTTTCCGCTATCTTTTTTTATATTCATCAGGGAAGGAAAAATGCGGCGAGGGGGTGCGGCGATGAAGGTCGAACGTGCGGTCGGGCGCTGGCTGCCGCTGGCGCTGATGGCGGCGGGCGCTGTGATGATGGTCGTGGGCGCGCTGCGCGGCGAAGCTTCGGCCGTGCTCAGCAAGGCGGTCCGCGTATGTTTGGAGTGTATCGGCATTGGATAAACGGATGGGAAAATGGCGCCACGCGGTGCAGGCGGCTTGGGCGCTGCTGACAAACGGCCACCTGGCGGGCTTTGTGCGCGGCACGCTATACCGTGGGCGCTTAAAAGGGCTATGCGTGCCCGGTCTCAACTGCTATTCCTGCCCCGGCGCGTTGGGTTCGTGTCCCGTCGGCGCGCTGCAGTCGGTGTTGGGCAGCAGAAAATTCGGTTTTTCCTATTATGTGGTGGGCTTTCTTTTGCTGGTGGGCGCGTTGCTGGGGCGCTTCGTCTGCGGCTGGCTGTGTCCGTTTGGGCTGGTGCAGGAGCTGCTGCACAAAATTCCTTTCAAATGGAAAATTTACACCTTCCGCGGCGACCGCGCGCTGCGCTTGGTCAAGTACGTAGTGCTGGCCGTGCTGGTGCTCGCGCTGCCTCTATTTTTGACGGATGCCTCGGGCCAGGGCACGCCCTGGTTCTGCAAGTTGCTCTGCCCCGCAGGCACGCTGGAGGGCGGCCTGCCTCTGATGGCCGCGGACGAGAGCATCCGCAGCGCGGCGGGCGGGCTGTTCGCGTGGAAGGCTGCGCTGCTGCTCGCCGTGCTCGCCGCCTGCGTAGTGTTTTTCCGGCCCTTCTGCAAGTATCTCTGTCCGCTGGGGGCGATCTATGCGCTGTTCAATCCCATCGCGGTGTTCCGCAGCCGCGTGGACGATGAGAAGTGCACCCATTGCGGTGCGTGCGCGCAGGTCTGCGGCATGGGCGTGGATCCGTCAAAACACCCCAACGACCCGGAGTGTATCCGCTGCGGCAAGTGCAAGCGCGCCTGTCCGCACGACGCCATTGGCTGACGCAGCAAAAGCCTCCCGCAGGAACGGTTCCGTTCCACGGGAGGCTTGTCTTGCTCAATCGGCAGCGGAGGCTACAGCTTCAGCTTGAACAGTACCACGCCGCCGATCATCAGCGCCAGCGCGACATACTGATTCCAGCAAAAAGGCACCTTTTCGCTGCCCATCCAGCCGAAGGCGTCGATGAGCGCGGCCACAAACAGCTGCGCGATGAGTATGGTGGAGATGGCCACCGTCGGTGATAGCCTGCCGATGCCCAGCATGACCGTAATCGTGATGATAATGCCCAGCACGCCGCCCAGCAGCGTCCACTTGGGTGCCTGAAACAGCTCCCGGAAACTACCCTTGCCCAACAGCCACACCGCAAGCAGTGACAGCGCAAAGGCAGTGCCCTGTACCCAGGCGTTGGCCTCGTAAAGTCCGGCTTTTTCCGAAAGCCGGGTATTGAGCACGCCCTGCACGCTCATGGCCGCCCCGGCAAGTATGGAAAACAGTATGCCCATTGCAAACCGACCTCCTCAAATGTGTTCCCATGCTAGCATAGGTCATGATGCAGGAAAATATGCACAGTTCTGCGCTCTGCGCGCCAACGCTGCGCATTTTACGGTATTTTTTGGTTTTTTCGCGAATTTTTTTGAAAAGCTCTTTTCTTGTGACGATGGATATGTTATATTATTAACAGACTTACCGGATGACCGGGCGCAGTTCTCTGTGCGCATAAGTCATTTTGTTTGCCGGAAATCGATAAAAATATATCGATACAAAGATACGGGATGATCCCATCCAATTTACATCCTTCGCTGTATGTGGTAAACTAATAATGGCAGAATCCTATCGAATCATGGGGAGAGAGGAGGGCGTGCATGCTGACAGGCGGAATTTCCAAACAGACGCTGCAGCGTCTGCCCACCTATCTGACATACCTCAAGTCCCTGGCGCCCGAAAAGGGGCGCACCATTTCGGCATCGGCCATCGCCGCGGCGCTGGATCTGGGCGAGGTGCAGGTGCGCAAGGACCTGGCGGCGGTCAGCGTCGCGGGCAAACCCAAGATTGGCTACCTGGTCAGCGATTTGGTTCGCGATTTGGAGCATTTTCTAGGCTACGGCACCTGCAACCGTGCTGTGTTGGCGGGCGTGGGCAACCTGGGCCTGGCGCTGATGAGCTATGGCGGCTTTGCCGACTATGGCCTGGACATCGTGGCAGTCTTTGACAATAAAGGCGCGCTGATGGGGTCCTCGGTGGACGGCGTGCCCGTGCTGCCGGTGGAACGCATGACGGAGTATTGTCGCAGCGAGCACATCCGCATCGGCATTCTGACGGTGCCGGCGGCGGCGGCGCAGGGCTGCGCGGACGCGATGGTGCGCGGCGGCATCAAAGCCATTTGGAACTTTGCGCCGGTGCATCTGAGCGCGCCGCCGGGCGTACTGGTACAGCGGGAGAACATGGCAAGCTCGCTCGCGCTGCTCTCCTACCACCTAAAGCAGGCAGAGCAGGGCTTGCCGGGCGAAGCGAAATGACGTAACCAACCTGCGGCGCGGCAGTGCTGCGGATGATAAAAAATGGAGGAAACACATATGGGTAAAAAAGTCACCATCATCGGAGCCGGTTCCGTTGGCTCCACCATCGCCTACACCATGGCAGTCAATGGCATTGCAACCGAAGTGGTCATGATCGACATCAACGAAGGCAAGGCAATGGGCGAGGCCCTGGACATCCGGCAGGGCGTGGCGTTCTGTCCCCCCATCTCCATCTACGCGGGCAGCTATCAGGATGCGGAAAATTCCGACATCGTGATCCTGACCTCCGGCGTTGCGCGCAAACCCGGTCAGTCGCGCCTGGATCTGGCGCAGACCAACGTCAACATCACCAAGTCCATCGCCTCTCAGATTGTCAAGTACGCGCCCAATGCCATCTACATCATCGTGGCCAATCCCGTGGATATCCTGACTTACGTGTTTGCCAAGGTGTCCGGCCTGCCTGAAAAGCAGATCATCGGCTCGGGCACCATCCTGGATACCGCCCGCCTGCGCGCCCGCCTGGCCGAGTATTACAACATTTCTCAGCAGAATGTGCACGCGTACGTGTTCGGCGAGCACGGCGACACTTCCTTTGTGCCGTGGTCTATGGGCACCATCTCCAACATTGCCATCGACCGCTACGGCGAGGCGCTGACCAACAAGGACTTCATCGAGCCCAAGCTGGTGCACGAGGAAGTCGAGACCTACATCCGCAAGTCCGGCGGAAAGATCATCCAGCGCAAAGGCGCGACCTTCTACGCGGTTGCCGTATCGGTCTGCCACCTGTGCAAGTGCATCTTCTCCGGTGCGGATACCGCGCTGACGGTTTCCACCGTGATGCACGGCGAGTACGGCATTGAGGATGTGGCGCTGTCCACGCTGACCATCGTCGGCCCGGACGGTATGGCGGGCAAGATCATCGCCCCGCTGACCGAAGAGGAGACTGCAAAGCTGCGCAAGAGCGCCGACGCCCTCAAGGACGTCATCGCCCAGATTGAGATCTAAACCTTTTCATATCAATTTTTGAGAGAGCGAGTGTTGAAACAATGGAGTACCGCATTGAGCACGATTCCATGGGCGAGGTCAAGGTGCCGGCCGACAAATACTGGGCGGCGCAAACCGAACGCAGCCATGAAAATTTCCTCATCGGCGTAGGGCTGGAAACCATGCCCCGCGAGATCACGCATGCATTCGGCGTGCTGAAGAAGGCGGCGGCCATCGCCAACCACGAGCTGCGCCCCGAGAAGATGACTGACGAAAAGCTTGCCGCCATCTCCCAGGCCTGCGATGAGGTGATGTCCGGCGCGCTCAACGATCACTTCCCCCTGGTGGTGTGGCAGACGGGCTCGGGCACGCAGAGCAACATGAACGCCAACGAGGTCATCGCCAATCGCGGCAACGAGCTGGCCGGCAAAAAGCTGCTGCATCCCAATGACGACATCAATATGAGCCAGTCCTCCAATGATACCTTCCCCACCGCGATGCACATTTCCGCCGTCATCGCCATTGAGGATAAGCTCTTCCCCGCCATCGATACGCTGGTCGCCACATTCCGGCGCCTGGAGCAGGAAAATGAAGGCGTGGTTAAGTCCGGACGCACGCATCTGCAGGACGCGACCCCCATTCGTTTCACCCAGGAGATCTCCGGTTGGAGAAGCTCGCTGGAAAAGGACAGAAAGATGCTGGAGCTTGCGCTGCCCGAGCTGAAGGAATTGGCGCTGGGCGGCACCGCGGTGGGCACGGGTCTGAACGCCCCCAAGGGCTTCGACCAGAAGGTCGCCTCCGCCGTCTCCGCCATCACCGGCAAGAATTTTGTCACCGCGCCCAACAAGTTCCACGCGCTGACCAGCAAGGACGAGCTGGTGTTCGCGCACGGCGCGCTCAAGGCTCTGGCCGCCGATATGATGAAGATCGCCAACGACGTGCGCTGGCTGGCCTCCGGCCCCCGTGATGGCCTGGGCGAGATCTTCATCCCCGAAAACGAGCCC
>DKYK01000081.1:0-58175 GCA_002492415.1 Christensenella sp. UBA7102 | reverse complement strand
TCCATCATGCCCGGCAAGGTCAACCCCACCCAGTGCGAGGCCGTGACCATGGTCGCCGTGCAGGTGATGGGCAACGACGTGGCCGTGGGCATGGCCGCCTCCCAGGGCAATTTTGAGCTGAATGTGTTCATGCCCGTGTGCATTTACAATTTCCTGCAGTCCGCGCGCCTGTTGGCCGAGGCAATCACCTCCTTCAATAAGAACTGCGCCGTGGGCATCAAGGCCAACCGCGAGAAGATGCACCACAACCTCTACAACAGCCTGATGCTGGTCACCGCGCTCAACCCCTACATCGGCTATGAGAACGCGGCCAAAACCGCGAAGAAGGCCTACAAGGAAAACATCTCCCTCAAGGAGGCGTGCGTGGCGCTGGGCTTCCTGACGGAGGAAAAGTTTGACGAAGTGTTCCACCCCGAGCAGATGGCGTAAGCCGCCATCCGCTCCCCGGGCGGGGCATCACCGAACCAAAGGGAAGGGAAACGAGAATGAATTTTAGCTACTATCCCGGCTGTACGCTGAAAAACAAGGCGCAGGACCTGGACCGCTGGGCGCGGCTGTCCGCCGAGGCGCTGGGCATCCACCTCGAGGAGCTGGAAACCTGGCAGTGCTGCGGCGGCGCATACTCCATGGGCAAGGACGAGATCGCCAGCAAGCTGGCCTCCGTCCGCGCGCTGCAAGCCGCAAAGGAAAAGGGCCAGGATCTGGTCACCCTCTGCTCCGCGTGCCACAACGTGCTCAAGCAGGCCAACGACGCGATGGCCAATGACCCCGACTTCTCCCTGCGTGCCAACAACTATATGGCGCTGGACACCCCGTATAAGGGCGAAACGAAGGTGATCCATTACCTGGAGCTGCTGCGCGACGTGGTGGGCTTTGACAACCTCAAAAAGGCCGTAAAGAACCCGCTCAAGGGCAAGAAGATCGCCGCCTACTACGGCTGCCTGCTGCTGCGCCCCGGCAAGGTCATGCAGATGGACAACCCCGAGAATCCCCGCATCATGGAAGATTTCATCCGCGCCATCGGCGCCGAGCCCGTGCTCTGGGCGAACCGCAACGAGTGCTGCGGCGGCTACGCGGTGCTGGAGGACAAGGCCATCGCCGTCAAAAAGAGCACCGCCGTAATGGACAATGCGGCGGATCAGCAGGCGGAGATGCTCATCACAGCTTGCCCGCTGTGCCTGTACAATCTGACCAAAAACAGCGCGAGCGAAACCAGGCTGCCCGTAAAGTACTTCACAGAGCTTTTGGCCGAAGCGCTGGGCGTCAAGGAATAGGGGAGGCAAGAGTATATGAGCAAGTACGATAGAGAACAGATCCTGCGCACCAGCGGCGTCAACGTGCTCAAGTGCATGCGCTGCGGCAAGTGCTCGGCCACCTGCCCTTCCTACGATGAGATGGAGTACCATCCCCATCAGTTCGTCTACATGGTGGAAAAGGGCGAGATTGAGCCGTTGCTGCAGTCCAAGTCGCTGTACAAGTGCCTCTCCTGCTTTGCCTGCGTCGAGCGCTGCCCCCGCGGCGTGGAGCCCGCAAAGCTGGTGGAGGCCGTGCGCCTGCAGGTCATCCGCCAGCAGGGCATGAATCACTTGAAGCCTGACGACATTCCCGCGCTGCTCGACGACGACCTGCCTCAGCAGGCCATCGTGACCGCCCTGCGCAAATACAGCAAGTAAGGAGGAGACAAAATGCAGAGAATTGGCGTATTCGTATGTTGGTGCGGCAGCAACATCGCCGCGACCGTTGACGTAGCGGCGGTTTCTGAGGCGCTCGGCCACGAGCCCGGCGTCGTCTTCTCCACCAACTACCAGTACATGTGCTCCGAAGCGGGCCAGAACATCATCAAAAATGCCATCCGCGATTACCAGCTCACCGGCATCGTGGTGTGCTCCTGCTCGCCCCGTATGCACGAGGCGACCTTCCGAAAGACCGCAGCGTCTGCCGGCCTGAACTCCTACATGGTGGAGATCGCCAACATCCGCGAGCAATGCTCTTGGATCCACAAGGACAAGGCGCAGGCCACCGAAAAGGCCATCATTCTGGGCCGCGCCGCCATTGCCAAGGTGCACCTCAACGCGCCCTTGACCGCGGGCGAGAGCCCGGTTACCAAGCGCGCGCTGGTCATCGGCGGCGGCATCGCGGGCATCCAGACCGCGCTGGACATCGCCGACGCCGGCTTTGAGGTGGACATCGTCGAAAAACAGCCCACCATCGGCGGTAAGATGACCCAGATCGACAAGACCTTCCCCACTCTGGACTGCGCGGCGTGTATCCTCACCCCCAAGATGGTGGATTGCGCACAGAACGATAAGATCAACATCTTTGCCTACTCCGAGGTCAAGGAAGTCAAGGGCTTCGTGGGCAACTTCCATGTCAAGATCAACAAAAAGGCGCGCTATGTGGACGCCACCAAGTGTACCGGCTGCGGCGAGTGCACCGAGAAGTGCCCCATGAAGAAGATCCCCAACGAGTTCAACCTCGGGCTGGATAATCGCCACGCCATCTATATCCCCTTCGCGCAGGCCGTGCCAAAGGTCGCAACCATCGATCCCAACGCCTGCAATATGCTTAAAAACGGCAAGTGCGGCCTGTGTGCCAAGGTTTGCTCCGCAGGCGCCATCGACTATAAGCAGAAGGACGAGATCGTCGAGCGCGAGTACGGCGCTATCGTGGTGGCCACCGGTTATAACCCCATCAAGCTGGACGACTACGACGAGTACGCTTACTCCCTGAGCAAGGACGTCGTCTCCTCCCTGGAGTTCGAGCGCATCACCAACGCGGCCGGACCCACCGGCGGAACCTTGCTGCGCCCCTCCGACGGCAAGCACCCGCACACCCTGGTGTTCGTGCAGTGCGTGGGCTCCCGCTGCTCCGCCGAGGGCAAGGGCAAGAGCTACTGCTCCAAGATCTGCTGCATGTACACCGCCAAGCACGCGATGCTCTGCCGCGAGAAGTATCCCGACACTGAGGTTTACGTGTTCTACATCGACGTGCGCTCCCCCGGCAAGAACTACGACGAGTTCTACCGCAGGGCGGTCGAAGAGTACGGCGTGCATTACATTAAAGGTCAGGTGGGCAAGGTTGTGCCCCGCTCCGACGGCAAGCTCCTGGTACAGGGCAGCGATCTGCTGGCAAACGAGCAGGTGCACATCGAGGCCGATATGGTCGTGCTGGCCGCCGCCATCGAGCCGGATAAGTCCGCGCGCCCGCTGGCCACGATGCTCACCGCCTCCATGGATACCAACGACTTCTTTACCGAAGCGCACGCCAAGCTGCGTCCCGTGGAAAGCCCCACCGCGGGCATCTTCCTCTCCGGCGCGTGCCAGGGCCCCAAGGACATCCCCGATACCGTCGCCCAGGCGGGAGCCGCGGCGAGCAAGGTCATCGGCCTGCTTGCCAAGGATAAGCTCACCTGCAACCCCTGCACCGCGCACAGCGACGAGATGATGTGCAACGGCTGCTCTTCCTGCGAAAAAGTCTGCCCCTACGGCGCCATCTCCTATGTGGACAAGGAGTTCCGCATGCCCAACCGCACTACCGCCATCCGCCGGGTGGCCGTGGTCAACGAGGCGGTCTGTCAGGGCTGCGGCGCGTGCACCGTCGCCTGCCCCTCGGGCGCGATGGACCTCAAGGGCTTCTCGAACAGCCAGATTATGGCGGAGGTTGACGCAATATGCAAGATGTAAATCAGTTCAAACCCAAGATCGTTGCCTTTTGCTGCAACTGGTGCTCCTATGCGGGCGCGGACCTTGCGGGCACCAATCGCCTGCAGTACCCGGCGGATGTCAAGATCATCCGCGTGCCCTGCTCCTGCCGCGTCAATCCCATGTTCATACTGCGCGCATTCCAGCGCGGCGCGGACGGCGTGATCCTGTGCGGCTGCCACCCGGGCGACTGCCACTACACCACCGGCAACTACTATGCGCGCCGCCGCATGACGCTGCTGTTCTCCATGCTGGATTATCTGGGCATTGAGAAACAGCGCACCCGCGTCGAGTGGGTATCCGCGGCCGAGGGCGCAAAGTTTGCGGCGACCATGAACGAGTTTGTCGCCGCGGTCACCCAGCTTGGCCCGAACAAGAGATTGGAGGATCTGAGATGCAAGAATTGATGCTGGCTAAGGCCAAAGAGCTTCTCCAAAACGGTACGGTCAATCGCGTTCTGGGCTGGCAGGCGGGCGAGTTCGTGTACGACATCACCCCCGCGGTGTTTGAGAGCGAACAGGACCTGGACGCAGGCTTCGTCTATAACGAATTCTGCGGCAACAATCTGTCCAAATACTTGATCAAGGAATCGCGCAAGGAGGGCAAGGTGCTCGCTTTCCTCAAGCCCTGCGATACCTATTCCTTCAATCAGCTCATCAAGGAGCACCGCATTATTCGCGAGAACGTCTACGTCATCGGCGTGCCCTGCGAGGGCAAGACCGACGGCGAAACCTTAAAGAGCAAGGGCGTAAAGGGCATCCTGGGCGCCAAATCCGAGGGCGATGAGCTGATCATCGACACTCTCTACGGCGAGCAGCGCCTGAGCAAGCGCGACGCACTCACTGCCCGCTGCCTGACCTGCAAGTCCAAGAAGCACGTCGTCTACGACGAACTGCTGGGCGAGGAGGGTGAGGAGGTCCCCGAGAACCACCGCTTTGAAGAAGTGGAAAAGCTCGAGGCCATGACGCCCGACGAGCGCTTCGCGTTCTGGCGCGGCGAGCTTTCGCGCTGCATCCGCTGCAATGCCTGCCGCAACGTCTGCCCCGCCTGCTCGTGCGAGAAGTGCGTGTTCGACAACCCCGCCTCCGGCATCTCTCAAAAGGCCGCGGCGGACTCCTTCGAAGAGAACATGTTCCACATCATCCGCGCCTTCCACGTGGCGGGCCGCTGCACCGACTGCGGCGAGTGCTCCAGGGTCTGCCCGCAGAACATCCCGCTGCACCTGCTCAACCGCAAGTTCATCAAGGACATCGACGCCTTCTACGGCGAGTATCAGGCTGGCGAGGACACGGAGAGTCGTGCGCCGCTGACCAACTTCACCTATGACGACGTCGAACCCAGCATCGTATACAAGGGAGGGAAGAAGTGATGAAAAAGCTTCCCGTTTCCAAGATTCAGGAGCTGTTTGCCGCCATCCGGGCGCAGCAGACGCTCTACATTCCCACTGACGACGCTTCCGGTCAGGCGCGCTACCTGCCCTGGCAGGAGGGCATGGAGCTGACGCACGCGCTCAACACGGTGCGCAGCGCCAAGGACTTCTTCTTCCCGCAGACCGAGAACCTGGTCGAGTTCAAGCTCAAGGGCAAGGAGATTGAGATCATCGATTCGCGCACTGAGCAGGATGACTTTGTGATCTTCGGTGTCCGCGCCTGCGACGCGCGCTCCTTCACCATTCTGGATAAGGTATTCCTCATTGATCCCATCGACACCTACTACAAGAACCGCCGCGAGCACGGCACCGTGGTCACCCTGGCCTGCACGCAGCCGGAGGAAACCTGCTTCTGCACCACTTTCGGCATCGATCCGGCGGATCCTGAAGGCGACGCCGCCTGCTGGATCGCGGGCGACAGCCTCTACCTCAAGGCCCGCACCGAAAAGGGCGAAAAGCTGCTTTCCGCGCTGGATAACCTGCTTGCCGATGCCGACGAGGGCGAGATTGCGGCCCAGCAGAAGGCCACCCGCGACATCGCGCAGAAGCTGCCCTTTGCCAAGCTCAACCTCGCCGGCTTTAACGGCGAAAACCTCAATAAGCTCTTCGACTCCAAGAAGTGGCCGGAGCTGTCCGAGGCCTGCCTGGGCTGCGGCACCTGCACCTTTGTCTGTCCCACTTGCCAGTGCTACGACATCCGCGACTTTGACACCGGCCACGGCGTCAAGCGCTTCCGCTGCTGGGATAGCTGCATGTACTCCGACTTTACGCTGATGGCGCACGGCAACTCCCGCAACAGCCAAGTGGAGCGCTTCCGTCAGCGCTTTATGCACAAACTGGTCTACTTCCCCGCCAACAACGAGGGCGAGTACGGCTGCGTGGGCTGCGGCAGATGCCTTGCCAAGTGCCCCATCTCCATGAACATCGTCAAAGTGGCCAAGGCCCTGGAAGGAGAGGTGCAGTAAAATGATGCAGGAAACCCTGATCCCCAAGCTGGGCGTCGTGACCGATATCCGCATCGACACCCCTGATGTCAAGACCTTCCGCGTGGTGGGTCTGGACGGTAAGAAGGTATTCGACCACATGCCCGGTCAGTGCGCGATGCTGTCCATCCCCGGCGTGGGCGAGGCGATGTTCTCCATTACCTCTTCGCCCACAAACACCGAGTTTATGGAGTTCAGCATTAAGAAATGCGGCTGCCTGACCAACTGGCTGCACGCGATGGATGTGGGTCAGCAGATCACCATTCGCGGGCCCTACGGCCGCCCCTTCCCGGTGGAAACCGAGCTCAAGGGCAAGAATCTGTTCTTCATTGCCGGCGGCATTGGCTTGGCGCCCCTGCGGTCCGTCATCAACTACGTGCGCGACAACCGGCAGAACTACGGCAAGATCAAGATACTCTACGGCTCTCGCTCCAAGCAGGATCTGGTGGATTACCATGAGATTCTCGACGAGTGGATGGCCGACGACAACGTAGAGGTTTACCTGACCATTGACCGCCCGCAGGACGACTGGGACGGACATGTGGGCTTTGTCCCCAACTACGTCAAGGAGATCGACCTGGATCTGGACTACAATGTGTTGGTCTGCGGTCCGCCCGTGATGATCAAGTTCACGCTGGCCAACTTAAAGGAGCTGGGCTTTCAGGAGACGCAGGTCTACACCACGATGGAGCTGCGCATGAAGTGCGGCGTGGGTAAGTGCGGCCGGTGCAACATCGGCAACAAGTACGTCTGCAAGGACGGCCCCGTGTTCCGCTTTGACGAGCTGGATCAGCTTCCCAATGAGTATTAAGAAGGAGAGTTAGCAGAATATGGAGAATATGGTTCGTGTTTTCCTGTTCGGAAAGAAATACGAGGTCCCCGAAAACCTGACCATTATGAAGGCCATGGAATACGCGGGCTACCAGCTGGTGCGCGGCTGCGGCTGCCGCAACGGTTTCTGCGGCGCATGCGCCACCATTTACCGCATCAAGGGCGACCGCGAGCTCAAGGCGTGCCTGGCGTGCCAAACCAAGGTTGAGGACAATATGTACGTGGCCACCCTCCCCTTCTTCCCGCTCGTCAAGCAGGTTTACGACATCAATACCGTCAAGCCCGAGCAGGCTGTGATGATGCAGCTCTATCCCGAGATCTACGCCTGCATCGGCTGCAACGCCTGCACCAAGGCGTGCACGCAGGGCCTGAACGTGATGCAGTACATCGCCTACGCGCAGCGCGGCGACTTTGAAAAGTGCGCCGAGGAGTCCTTTGACTGCGTGATGTGCGGCGTCTGCTCCTCCCGCTGTCCCGCCGGCATTTCCCATCCGCAGGTGGCCATGCTCGCCCGCCGCATCAACGGCAAGTATTTGGCTCCCAAGTCCCAGCACCTGGAGGACCGCGTCAAGGAAATCAGGAACGGCGACTTCAACGAGCTGATCGAGGGACTGATGGGCAAGCCGATTGAGGAAATGCAGGAGCTCTACAACCACAGAGAGATCGAGAAGTAAGGGAGGAAGCGCTGATGTACACCAAGGAAATGCTGGAGTCCATCAAAAAGGTGGAAGCAAACCGCGAGGCGAACGCCGCGCTCGAGCCCAGGCGCATGACCGCCGAGGAGAAGGACGAACTGCTGCGCACCTATCACCCCGACTACAAGCAGGGCGAGTTCGCTGTGCTGTCCGTCGGTCCCAACAAGGGTGAGAAGGTGCCCACGGAGCTGGCCGCGCTGCTGCAGGCCAACAGCCGCATCAAGCCCGAAGAGATTGACCTATCCAAGCCCGACTACGACACCGACGTGCTCATCATCGGCGGCGGCGGCGCGGGCGCGTCTGCGGCCATTGAGGCCGACAACGCGGGCGCCAAGGTCATGATCGTGACTAAGCTGCGCATGGGCGACGCCAACACCATGATGGCCGAGGGCGGCATCCAGGCGGCGGATAAGCCCAACGATTCCCCCGCCATCCACTACCTGGACGCGTTTGGTGGCGGCCACTTCGCGGCCAAGCCTGAGCTGCTCAGAACCCTGGTCACCGAGGCCCCCGAGGCCATTCAGTGGCTCAACGACCTGGGCGTGGAATTTGACAAAGCGCCCGACGGCACCATGGTCACCACCCACGGCGGCGGCACCTCCCGCAAGCGCATGCACGCGGCCAAGGACTACTCCGGCGCCGAGATCATGCGCACGCTGCGCGACGAAGTGCTCAATCGTCAGATCCCCGTGGTGGACTTCACCGCCGCCATTGAGCTGATTTTGGACGAAAATGGCAGAGCCGCGGGCGCGGTGCTGCTCAACATGGAGACCAAGGAGATCCTGATCGCGCGCGCCAAGACCGTCATCATCGCCACCGGCGGTGCGGGCCGTCTGCACTACCAGGGCTTCCCCACCTCCAACCACTACGGCGCGACCGCCGACGGCCTGATCCTGGCCTACCGCGCGGGCGCAAAGCTGCTCTACGCCGATACTCTGCAGTACCATCCCACCGGCGCAGCCTTCCCCGAGCAGATTTTCGGCGCACTGGTCACCGAAAAGGTGCGTTCTCTGGGCGCCAAGCTCATCAACGTGGACGGCGAGGCCTTCATGCACCCGCTGGAGACCCGCGACGTATCCGCCGCCTCCATCATCCGCGAGTGCAACGCGCGCGGCAAGGGCGTTGCGACCGGCAGCGGCCTTGGCGTCTGGCTGGATACCCCCATGATCGAGCTCAAGGGCGGCAAGGGCACCATTGAAAAGCGCATCCCCGCCATGATGCGCATGTTCGGCAAGTACGGCATCGATATCCGCAAGGAGCCCATTTTGGTCTACCCCACTTTGCACTATCAGAACGGCGGCATTGACATCACAGCCGACTGCCAGAGCGGTGTGGAGAATCTGTTTGTGGCGGGCGAGGCCGTCGGCGGCATCCATGGCCGCAATCGTCTGATGGGCAACAGCCTGCTGGATATCATCGTGTTCGGTCGCAATGCGGGCCGCAATGCAGCCAACCGCTCCAAAGACGTCACCGTGGGAAAACTCAGCCTGGAGCACGTGGACGCCTTTGCCAAGGAATTGGAGCAGGCCGGCGTGCACAGCGACATCGTCTCGCCCAAGCTGCTGCCCGACTACCGCAGAAATAAATAAACAGGAGAGAGTTTTGCCATGTTCACTGATCTGTTGGAAGCGTTGATGATCTTCTGCTTCGGCCTTTCCTGGCCCATCTCCATCCGCAAGTCCTGGGTGTCCCGCACTGCCAAGGGCAAGAGCTTGTTTTTTGAGATCTTCCTGCTCATCGGCTACATCTTCGGCATCGTGCGCAAAGTACTACTGTTCGCGCAGGGTACCGGGGATGGATTCCTGTTCTACCTGAGCTGGTTCTTCTATGTACTGAACTTCATTGAGATTTCCATCGACGTCGCACTGTACTTCCGCAACAAGAAGCTGGACGCCGCAGCCGATGCTGCCGCCGCCCACTAAAGACGCAATCCATTTGATAGAATCTGGGAGGAATACGCGATGACCATTACGATCTGCCTGGGCAGCGCCTGCCATGTCAAGGGCTCTCATTTCGTGCTTGAAGGCCTCAAGGCCCTCATCAAGGAGCACAACCTCGAGGATAAAGTGACTCTCGCCGGTACCTTCTGCACCGGCAACTGCCAGCGTGGCGTCTGCGTCACCATCGGCGACCAGCTCTACTCCGTCAGCCCCGATACTACCAAGGACTTCTTCGAGAGCGAAGTCCTGGCAAAACTCTGATCCTCTGCATAAACACAGCGCCCCGCCTCCCAAAACCACGGGAGACGGGGCGTTCGCTTTCATGAAAATCAGTATCGTACCTTGATTGTTTTGATCTCGAAGGGCCGGAAGGTCAGCGGGGCAGAAGGATCGAGGGGCTGCAGCTCGTCCTCGAGCATGTTGGTCAGTATGAGGCCCCTGACCGCATGGCCAAAGTGCAGATGCACGCTCGCATAGCCGCCCGTCGATTCGTACAGGCGCAGGATGTATGCATTCTGCGCCTCCTCGCAGGGCTTGACCGTCTCAATAACCACCTCGTGCGCGTCCACGCACACCAACGCCTGCGCGCCTGCGCATCCCGGCGCGGGGATGGGCGGGTTGTTGAACGCATAGGCAGGCTGCACTACGTTTTCTGCCGAAAAGCCGCCCACGTGGGGTAGGATCGCGTACTTCATCTCATGCACGCCCTTGTCGCCCACCTCGTCGGGTAGCAGACCGCCCTTGTGCAGCGACAGGCGCAGCGAACCTTCGTTGGCGGACAGGCCGTACTTGCAGTCGTTGAACAGCGCCAGGCCGTTGTTGCGCTCGGTTAGATCCGTGTATTTGTGGTTGCACACCTCAAAGCGCGCCTTCTCTTGATCGTTGGAGCGGTGGTTGGAGCGGCGGATGTGCCCAAACTGAATCTCGTTGAGTACGCCGTCGCACACGAGTGATGTGTCAAACGCCGTCTTGAGGAAACGATGCCCCTCCTGCCAGTCGATCACGGTGTCGAACACCACCAGCGGGCTTGCCGCGGAGAAGATCACGTCCTGCGTAAGCGTGGACAGCGAGGAGAGCCTGTGCACCATGCGGATACGCAGCTCCACCGCCCCCTCAGACGCCACTTCCAGCGACTGCAGCCCCTTGACCGGCTTCAGCTTGTCCTCCAGATCTGCGTCGATGTCCCAGTTGTCCCAGGCGGCGGACAGATCCTCTCCCATCAGGAAAGTATTGAAAGGAAGCCCGCCGACAAGCTCACGGCCTGTCCTCTTGTCGATGAAGGAGGAAAACGCGCCGTTTTCATCCAGCGTCACCACAGCAAATGGGGTTTCAATGGCGTTGCCCTGCACGCGGAAGGGGGAGGACTGCTGCGCGGCCGTCCCGGTCTTCAAGGCCAGCGAGCCAAACGCGGGAATGCGCAGGCCGGATACCGCCAGCAGCGCCTCGCCGCTCTTGCCCGTCACCGCCTGCGTACGCGCTCCTTCAACACAGAAGTTCTGCTGTGCGGGCAGGTAGACGGTCTGTTCATCCCGCCAGTCAAAGCCGTTCATGTTGTGCAGCACGATGCCGTTCCCGTCATCCCTGAGCAGCGCATGCGTCTGCTCATCCGCGCTGCGAATGGCTGCGCTCGTCGCCGTGATGGATTCAGCGTGTACCCGGTGGATGCTCGAGCCGGGCAGTATGTCGTGGAATTGATTGACCAGCAGCGTCTCCATCAGTGGCGTGATGTTCTTTTCGTCCGCCGGGGCGCCCTGCTGTACCGCGCGCCGCACCGTCGCCAGTTCCAGATTGTGCAGCGCAAACTCCAGCTTGCGGTTGTTGCGCTTGATGGTGTGCTGGTTGGTCAGCGTGCCGCGGTGCAGCTCAAGATACAGCTCGCCCGCGTACGTCGTGGGCTTGCGGATGCTCTCTTCCAGTTCGTGCATGAACTGCGACACCGATTCGTGTCCGCTGCGGGGCACACCCTCCAGGTCGGCCACGCGCCGCGCCATCTCCAGCATCTCAAACTCCGGTCCGCCGCCGCCGTCGCCCTTGCCATAGGAGAACAGCCGCCGATCGGAGCAGCGGTTTTCATAGATGGGGTTGTCGCCCTGGGTGATTTCATCCAATGTCAGCGGCGAAGGACCGATGTGCGTACGGTTCAGGTGCGTCAGCACCCGTGTGCCGTCGATTCCCTGCCAGTAGAAGGAGGTATAGGGGAATAAATTGGTATCGTTCCAAGTCATTTTGGTCGTCAGGAAGTATTTCACTCCGCAGCCCTTCATGATCTGCGGAATGGAGTAGGAGTAGCCAAAGGTGTCGGGCAGCCAGAACGCGTCCGCTGTGTAGCCGAAGCGGCTGCGCGTGTAGCGCTGGCCCCACACGAACTGGCGCACCATGTATTCGCCGCCCGTCAGGTTGCAGTCGCACTCCACCCATACGCCGCCGTTGGGCTCATAGCGCCCTTCTTTGACGGCCGCGCGGATGCGCTCGAACAGCTCGGGATAGTTGCGCTCAATCACTGCGCTGTGATAGGCCGAGGACTGCACAAAACGGTACTCCGGATACTCCTCCATCAGGTTGAGGGTGTTTGCATAGGTGCGCGCGCACTTTTTGACGGTTTCACAGATGGGCCAGAGCCAGGCGGTGTCCATGTGGCTGTGCCCCACCAGCCCCACATAGGGCGTGGTACCGCCGTTCTTCTTGGCCAGCTGCGCCTTGAGCAGCGGCGCGGTGCGGCGCAGGCCCTCGTAGAACTGCTCCTGTGTGCAGGTAGTCGGGTCATAGTACAGCCCTTCGTGCACCTGGCAGAGTGTGAACTCCACATCCGCCTTGCGGAACGCCGGCGTGGACGGCGCTTCGCACAACTCCAACAATGTGCACAGGTCAAAGTAATAGTCAAATACCTCCTCGTCCCGCAGGCAAATCTGCACGTCGCCCACGCGATAGAAGAAATCCGTCTGCGCTTCGTATTGCAGCGGCTGCGTGCCGGGCACGCGGTGATAGGCATAGTATTCCAGCGCCAGTTCGATGCGCTCGCCCGCTTCTGCCCTTGCGCGGATGCGGTTGCAGTAGTGGTTGCCGTGCGAACCGACGATCTCCTTGCGCGCATAGTTGGAATGCACGCATCCATTCACCCAAAGCGTAGCCTCATAGCCGTCGGTCAGCGGGCGCAGGAACAGCGCTTTGCCCTCCAACTCCGCCGGCACAATATAACTGCCCCGGAACCAGCCGTAGGCGCTCTCTCCGCCCCAGATCTCGGGCAGCGGGCCGAAATTTTCCTGCGCAGGGATGGTATGCAGCACCTTCTGCGTCTGGAAAAAGCGCATGGCGACAGTGTCAACAGGGTAGAAGAAACGCGCCTCCAATGTGGACAGGAACCGTGTGAGCTTCTTTTTCGTCTGTTCAACCGCCTTATCGGTAATCATACTCGATGTTCCCCTCTCCTGAATTTGTTTACGCGCGCGGCGCGGCAGTAGAGCTGCCCACGACCAGCTTGACGGGCAGGCGCACGCAGCTTGCCACATGAATGGGCTTCCCGGTGTTCTCCAGCAACAACCGTGCCGCCTCGCGCCCCATCGCGGTCGGATCCTGCGCGATGGTGGTGATGGTCAGCGGCTGTTCAGCTTGTTCCAGTGCATGCGCCCATTCGTTGTTGTCAAAGCCGCATACACTGATGTCTTCGGGCACGCGAAGACCCATCTCCCGGCAGATGATGATGATCTTATGCGCCACGCAGTCGTTTTCGGCAAGGATTGCCGTCACGCCCGTCTGCATGTAACGGGTCAGCAGTTCACGCATCATCGCAGCGTTCTGCTGCGGGCTGTTGAAGTGATCGGCCAGGTCCGTGGTGATGAAGTCCGGATTGAGGGCCAGCCCCGCCTTTTCATGCCCCAGCAGATACCCCGCGTACCGATCGCACACCGTGCTGCGCATTTCGGGCAACACGCCAGAGACATAGGCGATCTTGCGGTGCCCCAGCTCCGTCAGGTGCTCCATCAGCATCAAGGAGCCGCCCAGGTTGTCGCTGGTGATGGAGCTGACGTAAGGGCAATGGCTTTCCACATCCAGCACCACCACGCTCTTGCGCCGGAAGAGCAGCTTGTCCAAAAAGCTCAAATGATAACTGCCTGTGCTCGGGTAATACGCCACGCCCGCCACATTCATGTTCTGCAGCTTGGTCAGCACCGTGCGCCCGCGGTTTTCCACCTCATCCTTGGTGATATAAATGGCGGCAAAACACCCGTTTTCCATCAGCACCTGATTCGCGGCGGTGAACGCGTCGCTCATCCCCGTGTGGCTGATCTCAAAGGGGAATACAAAGGCATACAGTTTGCTCTGCGGCTCCGCGGTCAGCTCACCCGTCGCCGTTTCGTTCATGTTTTCATACGCCGTACGGCTGACGAAGCATCCGATACCCCGTTTGCGGTAGATCAGCCCCTTGCTTTCCAGCTCGTCCAGCGCTCGCCGTGCCGTAATGCGGCTGATGCCATGCTGATCCATGAGCCGCGCCTCGGTGCACAGTGGTTCGTCAAATGAAAACGCGCCTGTACGAATCTGCTCCATCAGCCCGTCTATGACCTCCTGATATAGGGGAATGCGTTTCGTTTTCCGTTCATTCATGGCGTCACCTCCGCTTGGGTGTAATCTGATTCAGTCAAATCGTTTTGTACTTGTCGGCGAAATATCGATGGGATGCCCTGCATTTATTATAATAAATGGGCGTTTGCGTGTCAACAAACAATACAAACGTCAGGCGGCGTTCACTTCACGCAACCCGCCGGATCAGCAGCAATAGGAAAACGGCATAATTGGGTATGATTTATACTGTTGTTTGACTTGAACGATATGCTAATGTACGGCGCATACCCGCATTAAACAAATACAAAGTCCGTCCGGGCATTTGGGAAGATGCACGGCGCGGCCAACCTTTGAACCTCGGCGGGCGCTACGGCATAGTCTGAAAGCGGGAGGTTGAAATTTCATGAATGCGATTGGCTATGCCGCGTTGGGCACCAGCTTTACATTTGCGATGACGGCTGCGGGCTCTGCGGTTGTGTTTTTTATCAGGCGTCCCGGCGGTAGCGGTTCTAAGCGCGTCTGTCTGGGCTTTGCCGCCGGGGTGATGATCGCCTCGACGATCTGGTCGCTCATCATTCCCGCCGTGGAATACGCCCGAGGCAGCGCGCTGCCCGCCATTCTGCCCGTGACCGGGGGCATGGCGCTGGGCACGGCGTTCCTGTTGGTGTTAGAGGTGCTCATCGAGCGCCTGCGCGGGCTCAGCCGCGCACCCCGCGCCCTGAATGCGGTCAGCCAGAGCACCGCGCTGCTCACCGCCGCAGTTACGCTGCACAATATACCGGAGGGCATGGCCGTCGGGCTGTGCTTTGCACTGGCCGTAGCCTCTGGCGAGCCCGCGTTGATGCTGGGCGCCATATCGCTGGCGCTGGGCGTTGGCGTGCAAAATCTACCCGAGGGCGCGGCCATCTCGCTGCCGCTGCGGGGCGAGGGCATGGGGCGCGGACGCGCCTTCGCGCTGGGCGCGGCTTCTGCGGTGGTAGAACCGATCTTCGGCGTGTTGGCCGTGCTGGCTGTAACCACGCTGCAGCCGCTGCTGCCCTGGCTGCTGGGCTTTGCCGCCGGCGCGATGCTGTTCGTATCCGTGCGCGAGCTCATCCCCGAGGCCTGCTGTGCCGATGAGCGATACATGGGCACGCTGTCCGTTCTGCTGGGGTTTTCCTTGATGATGATACTGGATATTGCGCTCGGCTGACAAAATGTGTACAATAACAGATGGGGATTGCGCCGCATTCCCCGAATGATTCGCACATTTTACCGGGAGGAATCCTCGAACATGACGCATGAACACCATCACGGCTGTGGTTGCGGCTGCGGCCGCCATCATCACGAACCGCCTGTCGTTACCCCAGAGGCCGAGGCGATCCAGGTCAGCGGCCATGAACTGGCGATCCTGCAGACTGTGCAGGCCGCTGGTTGCCTGCCCGTCGCGCGCTTGATCGCGCTCAAATCCGACGAGGACGAGGTGGTCATCGACTGCCTTTCGCCCGTCTATCTTTATGACACCGCGGACACCATGGAGGAGGTCAAGGCCATGGGCGCCGTGCTGCGCGGGCTGGAGGAAAAGGGCCTGCTCAGCCTGGACTACGACCGGCCCATCCGCAATTACGACTATTCGCTCTACACGCGCAGCGAGCTGTACGCGTACTTCGTGCGCACCATCGCCGAGGCCAAGGGACGGGAGAGGTTCCTGTGCGATACGCCGGATATTGAGCTGGGCAGCATGGCGGTGACGGACCTGGGCGAGCAGGTCTGCTGCCGCGAGCACTGAAGGATTGCCGCGTCCCCCATGCAGCGAACTCCGCCTGCGGCGCAGCCGCGCCGCGGGTTTCGCTGCATTTCTCATAGTGGAAAGCGCCTTACTCTGCGCAATGCCACAAAATGGAGTTGCCAATTTTCGAGGATTTGTTATAATAAAAACGTGGCAATGGGCACTATACAAACTGCCATGGAATAGAATAATGGAAATAAATGGTTGTGTTTGGGCAAGGCTTACCGATAACGGCTGAGCGCGACGAAAAACATGCCAAGCTCGCTTTTTACGAGAGGAGAGTATCCCTTATGCTGAGAGATTACGCCGAAAAATACTACCGCGCGCACCGAAACTGCGCCGAATCGCTGCTGCTGGCGGCCAATGAACGGTATGCGCTGGGCCTTTCTGAGCGCGATATTCAGTTGGTGCAGGCCTTTGGCGGCGGTATGGGCGTGGGCGGCGCATGCGGCGCGCTCACGGGCGCATTGGCTGCGCTGAGTCTCATCTATCCCACGACGCCCTGTGCCGCTGCGGGCGGCATCAAGGAGGACAGCGCAAAACTGGTGCACGAGTTCGAGGCCGCGCTCACCTCGCAAAACTGCGACGTGCTCAAGCCGCTGTACCGTACCGAGGAAAACCGTTGCCTGGAGACCGTGCTGCGCGGCGCGGATGTGCTGGAAAAGCATGTGGACGCTCTCAACGGCAAAAAAGGCGCCGAAGGCTGCACGATTTCCGCAGACGACATCAAGGCCGTCAAGGCGATGGGTTTCCTGCACTGCAAGGGTACCAACAATTTCAACTGCCGCGTGCTCACAGGCAACGGCAAGGTGGATAACGCACAGCTGCGCCGCATCACGGAGGCCGCACAGCGCTTTGGCAACGGCGAAGTGGCCTTCACCACACGTTTGACGCTGGAGATCCAGGGGGTGCCGTTTGAAAACGTGCAGCCCATCATCGGTTTCCTCAAGGAGGGCGGCCTGGAGACGGGCGGCACGGGCAGCAAGGTGCGCCCCGTCGTCTCCTGCAAGGGTACGACCTGCCAGTATGGTCTCTA
The DNA here is from genome assembly GCA_002492415.1 of Christensenella sp. UBA7102. GTDB lineage: Bacteria > Bacillota > Clostridia > Christensenellales > UBA1750 > Spyradocola. The sequence goes on along the minus strand of DKYK01000081.1, from coordinate 41,232 downwards.
CGATACCTTTGCCTTCGCGGAGAGAATCCACAAGACCTTCTATGAGGGCTGGCACGACGTCAAACTGCCCCACAAGTTCAAGATCGCGCTGGGCGGCTGTCCCAACAACTGCGTCAAGCCCGATCTGAATGACTTTGGCATCATCGGCCAGCGCGTTCCCGGCTTTGAGAGTGAAAAGTGCCGCGGCTGCAAGGTTTGCTCCATAGAGAAGAACTGCCCCATTCACGCGGCCAAGCTCATCGATGGCCGCCTGATCATCGATACTGACAAATGCAACCACTGCGGCCGCTGCATCGGCAAATGCCCCTTTAAGGCCATGGAGACGGGCATCTATGGCTGGAAAATTTGCATCGGCGGCCGCTGGGGCAAGCAGGTAGCCCAGGGCAAGCCGTTGCGCAAAGTGTTTACCTCGCAGGACGAGGTGATGGCCGTGCTGGAGAAGGCCCTTTTGCTCTTCCGCGATCAGGGCATCACCGGCGAGCGCTTCGCCGACACCATCGCCCGCCTGGGCTTTGATAACGTCGAGCAGCAGCTGATGGGCGACGAGCTCCTCGCCCGCAAAGAGGAGATTCTCGGCGCCGAGAAACACACCGTCGGCGGTGCAACCTGCTAAACCATCCTTCACAAAAAAGGGCCGTATAAACACAGTGTTTATACGGCCCTTTAGGTTGGCCAAAGGTGGAATCGTCAGTCGGCAAACAAAGGCGTGGAAAGGTAGCGGTCGCCGGTATCGGGCAACAGCGCCACAATGGTCTTTCCCCTGTTCTCCGCGCGCTTTGCCAGCTGAATGGCCGCCCAGACCGCAGCGCCCGCGGAAATACCCACCAGCACGCCCTCGGATCTCCCGATCTCTCGGCCCGCAGCATACGCATCCTCGTCGGTCACGGTGATGATTTCGTCATAGATTCCGGTGTTGAGCACCTCCGGCACAAAGTTGGCGCCGATGCCCTGGATCCCGTGCGCGCTCGCCTTTCCCTGGCTCAGCATCGGAGAAGCCGCAGGCTCCACCGCGACAACACGGACGTTGGGATTACGGCTCTTGAGGTACTCGCCCACGCCCGTGATCGTGCCGCCGGTGCCCACGCCCGCCACAAACAGGTCCACTCCGCCGTCGGTGTCCTCCCAGATCTCCGGACCGGTGGTCGCGCGGTGAACGGCGGCGTTGGCGGGATTGACGAACTGACCGGGGATAAATCCGCCGGGGATCTCCTTCGCCAGCTCCTCGGCCTTTGCAATGGCGCCCTCCATGCCCCTGGCGCCCTCGGTGAGCACCAGTTCAGCGCCGAACGCCTTCATCAGTTGGCGGCGCTCGACGCTCATGGTTTCGGGCATCACGATGATCACACGGTAGCCGCGCGCGGCTGCAACGGAGGCCAGGCCGATGCCGGTATTGCCCGATGTCGGCTCGATAATGACGGAATCCGGCTTGAGCAGTCCCTTGGCTTCGGCGTCCTCGATCATCGCCTTGGCCACGCGGTCTTTGACGGAACCGGCGGGATTGAGGTACTCCAGCTTGCCCAGTATGCGGGCTTCCAGCCCCTCTTTTTTTTCAATATGCCGAAGCTCCAGCAGCGGCGTTTTGCCGATCAGCTGGTCAGCAGACGCATAAATTCTTGCCATGATGTCAGTCCTCCTTTAAGATCCGCAGGCAAATCGCCCTGCCCCGGCAGCTTGCCGCGTGACTCCCCATCTCTTTGCCAGGGCCAACAGGATTGTACGCCAGGGCCTCGCGTTTGTCAACCCGAATGGAAGGGCAGGCGGCGGAGGCTGCGGGCGCAAAGCTGGGCGAGAAAACCGGAGAGCGAGCCGGTGAGCAGGGCGAGCAGTGCAAGGGGCGTGTAGTAGAGCAGCAGACGGGGGGTGGCCGTCAGCGCGGCGGCGACAAGCACCTGGCCCAGATTGTGCAGCGCTGCGCCGGCGATGGACTGTCCGATGGGTGATACGCTGCGGCGGGCGTTGAGCGCTGCCATCGCAGCGAAGGAGAGCGACCCGCCCACAGCGGCGTACAGCAGAGAGATCGGTGTGCCAAACAGCAGCGCGCCGAGCAGCACCTTGACCGCGAGTACAAAAAACGCCGTGCGTCCATCCAGCAGAAGCAGGGCCAGCAGCACTGTAATATTGGACAGGCCCAGCTTGGCGCCAGGCAGCGGGAGAGGCAGCGGAAAGAGCGATTCGATGAAACTAACCAGCAGCGCACAGGCGGCCAGCAGCGCACCGAGCACGATGGAGCGTGTGGAAAACTTTTTCATGACGCTCACCTCGTCACCGCATCGACGGCTTCATCCGCGCCAGTGATCTCGACGGTCAGGCGATGCGGCAGACAGACGAGCGTTTCCCCCGTGCGGCAAATGGGGCCCATGCGCATGCAGGTGCCGTCAGGGCAGTCGGCCTGAATGATACGCACCGTGCCATCCGAGATCTCAACGACATTGATGCCGTCCTCAAGGGTGAACGCCATCGTGCAGTCGGTATCCAGAGGCAGCGCGCGCAGCAGGCGGCCGTTCTGTCGCACCAAAGCTTGCGCGGGCGCGCTTTCTTCCGGCAGCAGCAGAAGCAGCGGCAGTACGGCCAGCGCAAGCACCAGCGCAAGAATTACAAAATCGCCTTTTTTCATGGGTGACATTCCTCGTTGACAGAATTGTGGAAATGGGGTAGGCTAGTGACAGCGGAGAGACTGCAGAACAGGGAGGTATGGGCGACGTGAGGAAGATGATTGCAGCGCTGCTGGCGCTGCTTCTCATGTGCTGCACAGGCTGCGGGCATCGCACCATACAGGCGAGCAGTTTCGCACTGGATACCGAGGTCACAATCAGGCTCTACGCCGGCGGAGAGGAGCAGGATGCGGAGGATGCGCTCGCATGCATCGACAGCTGCGAGCGCCTGCTGTCGGCGCATCGCGAAGGCAGCGATATTTCAGCGCTCAACGCATCGGACGGGCAGCCCGTGCCGGTGGATGCGCTGACGGCGCAGATGCTGGCACGCGCGCTGGACATCGGACGGGAAACGGAGGGCGCGCTGGATGTGACGCTGCTGGCCGCATCGGAGCTGTGGAACTATAAAAGCGATTGCCCGCGCGTGCCGCGGCAGGCGGAGATCGACGAGGCGCTTCGTTGGAAGGGAATGGAACGCATTGCGGTTGAGGGCAGTGTTGTCACGGCCAAAGAGGTGCGCATTGACCTGGGCGCGGTGGCAAAGGGCGCCATCGGCGACGAGGCGCGGGCTCTGCTGCGCGAGCGCGGCGTGACGTGTGCGCTGCTCAACCTGGGCGGCAATATTCTGACGCTGGGACAGAAGCCGGATGGCAGCGACTGGGTGGTGGCCATTGAGGATCCGGCAGGCGAGGGCTGCGTGGGCACGGTGGCCTTCTCAGGCAGCCGCGCTGTGGCGACCTCCTCCGGGGCGCAGCGATATTTTGAGGCGGAGGGCGTGCGGTATCACCACATACTGGATCCGGAAACGGGATTTCCCGCGCGCAGCGGCATCGCGTCGGCAACGGTGCTGGCGCCCGACGGCCTGACCGCGGATGCGCTGTCCACCGCGCTGTTCGTGATGGGCGAGGAATGCGCGGAACAGCTGCTGCAGCGCTACCCGGACTGCGCGGCGGTGCTGGTTCGCGAAGACGGCACGGTGCGAACGCTGGGAGCGGTCGATTTCACGTGCGATTGAATCCGCTTTATCACGGCCATTATACCGTCTGGCCGCAAAAATGTAAAGGAGCGCCGGCAGAGATGGAATATCCACTGAAAAAGGGGCAGAAATTGGAACTGGACGTCGTGCGCGCGGGTAGCGCGGGCAGTGGCGTGGCGCTGTACGAGGGACTGACGGTATTCGTGGAGCAGGCGTTGCCCGGCGAACGCGTGTCGGCACAGGTGGCGGAGGTGCAGCCACGATTTGCCCGTGCGCGCGCCGAAGAAATATTGGCGCCTTCTCCGCGGCGGGTACAGCCTCTCTGTCCCCATGCGGGGCGCTGCGGTGGGTGCGCAATGCAGTTTATGGATTACGAGGCGCATGGTCAGGCGCTCAGCGCTCAGGTGGAGCAGCAGATGCGCCGCCTGGGCGGGCAGCAGGACTTCATCATGCTGCCCATACTGCGCATGGAGCAGCCGTGGCGCTACCGGAATAAGGCGGTATTCCGTGCGGGAGGAGAAGCGGATCAGCCGTGCCTGGGGTTTGTTGGACGGGGCACGCATGCGCTGGTACCCGTGACGGATTGTATTCTGCAGACGGAAGAGGCCTGCGCCGTGGCCGCGGTCGTGGAGCGCTGGATGCGCGAGAAGCGCATTTTACCCTACGACGAGCGCACCCGCCGGGGCACGCTGCGTCACTTGATGGTGCGCACGAATCGCGCAGGCCAGGTGATGGTTGTGATGGTGACGGTGGGAGACGCGATACCTGCTCACGAGTCTTTGATCGCGGAATTACGAGCCTCGCTGCCAGGGCTGGTCAGTGTGGTACAAAATATCAACCCGCGGGCGACGCAGGAGATACTGGGGCGAAAAAACCGATTGCTCTATGGACAGGAATGGTTGGAGGATGAGCTGATGGGACTGCGCTTCCGGCTGTCGCCGCTGTCGTTTTATCAGGTCAACCGAACGCAGACCGAGCGCTTATATGGCCAGGCGTTGGAGTTTGCCGCGCTTTCCGGCGGTGAGACGGTGGTAGACGCCTATTGCGGCGCAGGCACCATCGGCCTGTGCATGGCGCAAAAGGCGAAGCGCGTGGTGGGTATTGAAATTGTTCCCGACGCCGTGCGCGACGCAAAGGAGAACGCCAGGCGCAACGGCGTGGAGAACGCGGAGTTCCTTGCGGGGGCATGCGAAAAAGTGCTCCCCGAATTGGTCGGTGGAGGGCTGAAGCCGGATGTTGTGGTGCTCGACCCGCCGCACAGGGGATGCGAGCCTGCGGTGCTGGAAGCCGTCGCGCGCAGCGGCCCTCGGCGCATCGTATACGTATCCTGCAATCCCGCGACTCTCGCGCGCGATCTCAAACGCCTTTCCGCGCTGGGCTATCCTCTGCGCGCACTCCGCCCTTGCGATATGTTCCCCTGGACGGGCGAGGTCGAGTGCGTGGCGTTGATTTATAGCTGAAAAAAGAGAGTTACAACACATGAAATTAAAACAGGACAAAATTATGTCCATACTGATCCTTGCAACTTAATTTTTCTACAGCTGCAGCAAAAAAGATATGCTTTTCCATACGTATTGTAACGGAATGTGGCAGAAATTGAATCAGAACAGTTATTTGAACAAAACCGCTCCACTATTCCAAAATGGAACTTTGCTCGTTTTGACGTCGATAATTTTAAGCAAATCAACGATACTTACGGGCGCTGCACGGTGATCAATGCTTGGAAACGATAGCGGCCTGTATTAAAAAAACATATTTTAAGAATGGGCTTTGCTATCGGATCAGCGGAGATGAATTTTGTGTTATAATAAATTAAGATGCGGATGCAGAAGCATGCTATGGAAACTTTGTAAAAGAATTGTGCAGCAGAAGAAAAACACTGGTTTTTCTGCCTGATGTATTTATCGGTTTGGTGTCTTTTGCAGCTGGCGACGACATCCTGCGCGTCAAAGAAATCGCGGATCAAATGCCGTTCGATCCAAAAAAGCTGCCAGTAAAGAAAATTGGAGCATTTCCTGACGGATTGGACTACGTAACTGTTAACCGCGGTTTCTAAAGAACACGCATATTCTTTGGGAAATTTAGATTGCAATGCAAAAAGAAAAATGCTATAATAAATAAGCTGGATGTGTAGACCAGCTTGTGGAAGCGTATCGAAGTGGTCATAACGGGCCTGACTCGAAATCATGGTCGCTATCTGGTAGCTCCAGTCTGAGAAACCTTGATCTCACGGGGTTTTTCGGGTACTCACAACTTAACATTTTCCTTTGTTCTCCTCATCAGTTCTCCCCATTTTCTGAGGTGCTGATGTTGAGATAAATTTGGAGACGTATCGAAGTGGTCATAACGGGACTGACTCGAAATCAGTTGAACCGCAAGGTTCCGTGGGTTCGAATCCCACCGTCTCCGCCAATTTAAGCCTGTAAACCTTGTGTTTGCAGGCTTTTTTCTGTCCTTTGCGGGATTCCTCATCTGCATTCTGCCATCTCCCTTAGTTGTTATGAGGAGAACTGATTCCCAAACCATTGAGCATGGCATCGGCAGAGTCCAGCTTTGAACTGTAGTCGAGATGTGCGTAGATGTTTGCCGTTGTCGAGAAATCGCTGTGACCCAGCCATTCCTGAATCTGCTTCATCGGAACGCCGTTTGCCAGAAGTAACGAAGCGCAGCTATGCCTCAAGTCATGAAACCTTATGCGGCGCAAGCCGTTGGCTTCCAGCAGCTTGGGAAACTGTTCAGACACATAGTTCGGCTTGATCAGATCGCCGATTGCGTTGACGCAGATATAACCCGCATATTTCTTGATGTAGGACCGGCCACATAGTCGACGGCATTCTTCCTGCTCTGCACGAAGTCTCAGTAGTCGTTCTTTGACGAAGGGAACAAGAGGGAGTGTCCTCATGCTGGACTTGTTTTTGGTTCGATCCACAGCAACGATGCTTTTCTCTCCTTCAACACTCACATACGTCACGACGTGACGTATGGTGATTGTGTCTCGCGTGAAGTCTATGGCATCCCATTTCAGGCCGAGTGCTTCGCTGCGGCGCATGCCGTAGAAGGCTCCGAACAGAATCGGTATCTCCAATTTCGTTCCCTTGGAAATCTCCAGCAGTTGGTTGATTTCTTCTGCATCGTAGAAACTAGCTTGAAAGCGTTCCTTTTTGGGGCGCTCGACCTTATCCGCAGGATTTGTTGCAATCAGATCCAGCTTGACTGCGTATTTCAGCGCCTTATGGATGTTGGCGTGATAGTGAATCACAGACGACGCGCTGACACGTTCCAGTTCCTTCAGATAGAAGTCCTGAATGTGCTTGGCGGTGAGTTCTTGCAGTGTGATATTGCGCTCTCTGAAATATGGAACGATCACTCGCTTGACTATGTTTGAGTAAGATGCGTAGGTGGTAATCTCGATGGAGCTTTTGATGATGGTCAACCACTGCTCCATAAAGTCTGCGAAGAGGATTGCGTCGGAGAACGTTTCCTCTTCTTTCTCCTGAAACAGACGGCGTTGTTCTTGCAGAAAGGCTTCTGCCCGCTTTTTGTTTCCCTTGACAGCCAATCCTGTGGCAATCCACTTGGTTTTGCGTTTGCCGTTTTGGTCTGTATAATTCAGAACCGCGTAATAGTGACCTTTCTTTTCCTGAAGATGTCCCGAAATCATTGCTCCTCCCTTCCTGCATAATGAACCTATCGCTGACCTAGCTCCATTATACAATATCTTCCAGGAAATGCAAAAATCCACTTTTATCTGCTTCTATCTTCCGGCTTCTCCCCTATAGCTAAATAAGTCAAAAGATGTGCCTTGGGAATGCGATAGGCACGGCCTACCTTAATGGACTTGACTTCTCCACTTTGCAGCAATTTGTAGCCAGTCTTGGTGCTGACCCCCAACACCTCACACATCTGTGTGATACTCATAACATCCGGATAATCCCTGAGCATCAACCGATAGGCATCCCGCTGAGATAATGTCGAAGTTGTTCCTTGGCTCATAGTTCCACCTTCTTCATCGTATCAATACTGTAATTCATCCGCATGAAGGGTTGTCCTCCATGCGGATGATCTGCCTTTGCCGACGGAGCAGTGTGCTCCACATAGGTCTCGCCTCCCCGTCTCCCGACCGGGGCACCCAATGCTGTGACGCGTTCAAGATGCAAGTCTCATGATGATGTTGCCGGCTGCGGCTATTTATTTATCAAGGTGCGCCAAGAGGTTTTCTCATCCTCTCTGCTTATTATCACTGCAATCCTCTTGATTTGGGACACATCTCACAAAAATACACGTAAGCATGCGTTTTACAAGCAAACAGTTTTGAAGTAATACTACTTTTCATATCTCAAAACTTTTATTAAGAATTGGTTGAATAATGATCACGCATGTAGCATAACATTATTGCAAATCATTACAGCAAACCACGAAATACGCAATAGGAGATGTGCTGCATGGGAATTAAAAAGAACGTTGCCTGAACTTTTTGATTAGCAAGAAACATAAAGGACTGATCAAAGCCATAACTGGTATATGGTGAAGCGGAAAGTTTTTTCTGTTGTTCAATCTCTTCAAAGAACATTTCCCAATCGCAGAGCCAACCACCGTCCTTCTCTCTCGCAATGCTCAAGATAACCATCATTTAGAACACAAAGCCTATGAAACCATGCCAAGTCTAGCAGGTCCTATTTTCCATAAAGTCGTACATATATTTATTGCGCATGAAAATTCTCAAAAACGTAATTTCGTATTATTTCTTCAAGTCTTTCCTTAATTGCGCGGTTTCCCCGAGATAGCAAACAATACCCCGCTAGCTAGACAGTATGATATACTATCTAACTAGTGGGGTATTGTTCAATCTTTTCATCGATTTTATTTCATTTTACCAGCCCCTACTTCGCAACGGATAAGTCGAAGAATTTCATTTAGTTTTTTTCTTGAAGCGCGCATTCGTTGAGTTTTATTCATCTGGGAAGTTTGTGCAGGAAGCGAAGTGACCTTTCTAGCTTCATCCATGAACTCAATAACAGCATTCCAAATCTTTTCGGAGGCAAATACTGACAAATCTACAAACATATTGTCAATTTGCTCTATACCGTTACAATATCCATCGAAATCTGGGACAAAAGTAGCAAAAAGAATTTTGTTCAGAATTTAATTATAAATCTTTGTATAATTCCATACTTTCCTTTTTCCTCTTTTGCCTTTCAGTTAACCAGAACAACAGCAGGGAGAAAATGCCGGTTATGATTACGCCAAAAAGCGTAAATAACCCTGTAATTATGGCGACATGTATTTCTATAAATATCACTCTCTCCACATTCAAAATTATGTAGCATTACAATAGAAGCGAGACCTATGGAATAGGAAAAGCGATCGATCCCATTAGAATATAGTCATCACAACAATACTAAAGAAAGTCTCGATCGCCATGAACATCGTAGCACAAAACAAAACACAAAACTACAGTTAGATAAAACGCACTGGGAAGCGCGATTTTGTAATCTCTGTAGATAGATAATTTAGCATCTCCGCATAAACAGCAAGTATAGTGCTGTTAAAATCTCAAATCATATTCTTCTTTGGACGACTTACCCCGCCTAACTTCCTTTCATCGAGTTGGAATCTCTTTAAAACATTATGATCAGCAACTACCTATTTTACTCCTCTATTTGCTTCAAGAACAGCTGCGCCTCTGGAGAACCATTCTCAGCCGCATGCCTGAAGCATATATACGCTTTATTTTCGTCTGGTTCACAACCTCTTCCATACAAATACAAAGTGCCTAGCACGAACTCAGAAGCTGTATCTCCGCAATCAGCAGCGTATTGACAGTATTTAAACGCTTTCTCATAATTATGTAATTCGGGATTCTGATACAAAAGGGCTAAATATGCTGCTGACCATACGTGGCCCTGCTTCGCAGACATCTCAAAATATTTAATTGATAGCTGTAGATTCCTCTCCACATGGCCATAGTTATACATATATCCGAGCATGTATTGTGCTTCAGTGTTTCCTTTCATTGCTTCTATTTCAAAGTATTTTTGTGCTTTCACAAAATCTTTTTTGAATGTCCCCGTAGGATTAAAATAAAGCATACCAAGTTCAAAAGCCGCATTCATAAAGCCGTTATCAAGTGCCTTCTGAAGATACATCGCCGCTTTTTCGTAATCTGGCATAAAAGGTGTACACAATACCCCACGTTTATACATCAATCCTAATTGATACGCAGCCTTTGGGTATGTTTCGGCTATTTCTCGATAAATTTCGGCCGCTTTTAGAAAATCTCCGTGCTCAAAATAAAAATCAGCTAGTATATTTTTATGTGAGCTATCCAATGAATCCAATATAGATGAGAAGTAGTTCTCTGTTTTGTTATAATCAAAGTCACACCCACTGCCTATCGTCTGCATAAATCCAACTTGAGTGGCCGAATATACATCCTCTTTTTCGGATTTAGCATGATATTCGTAGCTTTTTTTATACGACTGTGGCTCTCTTGGCATGCTACCAGAATAATACATTCGTGCAATAAACCTGTTGGCAATAGATGCATATTCTTCTTTTGTGCCAGAAACTTTTTTAAACCAATACGCTGCTTCTTTCTCATTTTTTCCACCAGAAATCCCATAATAGTAATAAATTCCAGCAGTCAGCATCGCCTTAACATTGCCCGCTTTTGCAGTAATCAATATGTCGCGCAAAGCATCATCAGGATGAAAATTAGGACTAAGATTATATGCATCTCTATACCCATTTTCCCCATCATCTCGAGAACGTAAAACACTGCAAAGCATCTCATAAGGTGATTTGAGATACTGCTCTGGAAATGTATACGCGTCTATGTGAGGAAAAAATTGGAGTTCTTCAGGCAATTCCAATACATCTCTTGGCATTACTGCTCCATTTATTAATAAAGGAACTATATTTTTTCCAATTTTTTTTGCATAAAGCAATTCATCTCTAACCCAACAAATTTTATCGTTTTGTTTCAGTTGCGAAATATATGTCTCTGTAACAATACATATAAAATCTTTACATGATTCAATTGCCTGTTTTAGTCGTTCAGGAAAATCATCGCTTCGTGCTTCATCGGGGTTAAAATATACGCTGTATCCGGAATTTCGCAAATCACTTGTAATTCGTGCAGCAAAATTACTTCCTACTCCATCGTTACGATATGAAATAAATATGTCTTTTTTCATTTCCATCATTCCTACATCCTCCGCTCATCAAATTAATTTTTCCTATTTGCTGCTTGGTTTCGTGATTAGTGTTATTTATGCATATGCCCTGTACAATCAAAAAAATAGAAAAATCTTCTTTTTTCTAATTCACTATCCTTTCTTAATTATAATATTCGCTTATCTATTTTGTATCCAAGTTTATAGATCAACTTCAATGTTTCAAGAGCCGTATTTCTATCGTACGCTTTTTCACTATCTGGCAATTCACTATACGGTACGAGCAAGGGCGTTATTTTTTTCTCCACATTCTTTACCCTCCCATATGTCCAGCCCTGAGCAATTCTTTCGGATGCCCACACGTTATGCACATTTTCAGCAATGTTTTCCGTAAGAGCAAGAATCCCCTTCGGTAAAACCACGTCTCTTGTATCAATTGGTTTGGGTTCATACATAGCCTGTCTTTCCTTTCTTCTAAGATAAACGATGTAAAATTATCTCCACATCTATATTATATCAGAAATATTAACACAACGTCAATGTGTAATTTACATTTTCGCAAATAACAAACTACCTGCCTATGATGCCTACCTTCAGCGTAAAACATACAGTCTTTTCAAGTATACAGCTCACCTTTCTCAGCATAGTTTACTCACTTCGGAAATTTTATTTTCACCATCCTTGAATCAAACTGTGTTATGCATCGTGCATATTAACTAATTTCATGCATGAACAATGTAAGTATGACATTATTTTACTGTTATTTCACCATTGTTCTGCTGCTGTATCTTAAAAAGCAGAACACCTCCATATCAGATTTCGAGGAATTTTCTCCCGACAATAGTTAGTACCAATAAATCGGATCGAGTAAACATGGTGTACAGTCGGCTTCTGTTTTTCTTCGATCTATGACACAAATCCATCCTTTTGTTCACCGCGGATGTGTTGCAGTATCCAGATTAAAGCTGTCTTTGGGAACTATTGATACATAAATCCAGGCATAACGACGGTCTCACACCGATCCTGGGCCATTTTCAGATCGCCCATCAGCGAGGCTGCGCAGATGGCGTGGGTGCCAAAGCGATGCCGGATGTCGTCGATGCAGTTGTCCAAGGCCTTGCGGCGGTCACGGCGCTGGGCATCGTCGAAAAGATCAAGCTGGACGGGCTGATGTTCAGAGACCAGATTGATGGCGCGAATGGTGAGCGCGCGGATGGGCTTTGCCCAATGATAAGTTTGGCGAAAGAGTGCAAAGCCGGTCTGCGCCAACTCCAGCGGGCTTTGTGTAGGGTAAGGCAGAGGAGTCTGGTACTGCCGATAGGCGAGATCTTTGTCCTTAACTGTGATCTGAACGCCCCTTGCAACAAGTTCGCTTTGGCGCAGGCGATGGCCCACATCTTGTGAAAGCTCATACAGCACACGCCAGACGGGGTATTCGGCGTCAAGATCGCAGACGCAGGTCGTGCCGTGGCCGACGCTTTTGATGGGCGGTACGAAGTCCGCAGGCATGACCGGCGCGTATTCCGTTCCGTTGGCAAAACGCCAGAGCATGATGCCGTTTTTGCCCAGGCGGGCGCGGAGCAGCTCCGGGGCGCAGCGCGCAAGGTCGCCGATGGTGAGCACATTCAAGTTCATCAGCTTCTTTGTCGTGGCCGGGCCGACGTAGAGCAGTTCGGACACGGCCAACGGCCAGACCTTTTCGCGGAAATTTCCGGGGCTGATGACCGTGACAGCGTCTGGCTTCTTTATGTCTGAGCCGAGCTTAGCGAATATCTTACTGAAGGACACGCCGATGGAGACGGTGAGCCCCAGTTCCTCGCGCACGCGGCGACGGATCTCTTCTGCAACCCTGTAGCCAATTGTCTCGACTTCCTCTGCCTCACCAGGAATGGCAATCCAGTTTTCGTCCATGCCAAATGGCTCAATAATGTCCGTGTACTCGGCGTATATGCGACGTACAAGACGAGAATACTTCATGTAAAGGTCGTAATGTGGTGGCACGCAGATCAAACCAGGACAAACCTGTTGGGCCTGCCAGTTAGCCGTGCCCGTTTTGACGCCGCGCCGTTTTGCTGGATAGGAAGCGGTCAGCACGATGCCGTGCCGATCCTCTGTGCTGCCGCAGACCGCAATGGGCTTGCCACGCAGTTCAGGGTTCTCGTTCATCTCCACGCTGGCATAAAAGCAATTCAGGTCGCTGTGCAATATGATCTGGTTTCTCACTGGATATCCCCTCCGCGGTCAGTATACCACGGCGGAGTGTGCGAAATGCAAGCTCTAAAAATACGCACGTTCGTTTAATTGCAAATTGGATATTATTTTCAGAACTTATATTCTCTATTATTCTTTACAGACAATGTGTGATGTGCTACAATACAAGAAACAGACGTTCTGCCAATTTGTCTGGAGGTACGCACATGGATACTTTGCAGAAGAAGGAGATTAAGGTCTACGTTCCGGTACGAGTCGCGTTTGACGAGACCGGAAGGATGTTCCCCCGGGCGATCCAGTGGGAGGATGGGCAGGTGTATGAGATTGACCGCGTGCTGGACGTGCGGCCCTCCTATGCCGCGCGCGCCGGAGGGCAGGGCGACCGCTACACGATCCGCATGTCGGGTAAGGAGACCTATCTATTTTTTGAGCACAGCGCGGACTTTGGCAACCCCATCCCGGGGCGCTGGTTCGTGGAACGCAGGGAGTGTTAGCCGTATGATGCCGAGGAGACAGACCAGCGCGCAATGGGCAATGCGCGAGCGCGTACTGGCATACATCATAGAATTCTGCGAACGCAACGGCTACAGCCCGTCTTACCGCGAGATTGGCGAGGCAGTGGGACTGAAATCTGCTGCGACAGTGAGCCGCTATGTGCATTGGTTGATGGACGAAGGGCTGCTCACACGGGGCGACGCCAAGCCTCGCACGCTGACCACGGCGACACCTGCTGACGCCGCACCCACAGAAACCATCCAGCAGCGCGTCTGTCTGGAACTGGCCGACGGCGGGAAGGTCTATTTGGACTTCTGTATGACGAAGCCACGGACAGCGTCGGTAGAGCTGGTGTTCGACGGCATACTCGACGCGCAGTACATCCGCGGACGCGTGGGGCGCATTGTGCGCTGCGGTGCAGACTGCGGCGACTGAACCAGGCAAAAGGAGAATCATTATGTGTGGACGCTTTTTCATCGCCGAAGAAGATCCAAACGAGGAACTGCAATTTCTGATTGAATTGATGAATCGGCGCAAGGCCGGGGATGCTCCGGTCAAGACCTGCGGCGAAATCTTCCCCACCGACACCGTGCCCGTGGTTGCCAACAGCCGCCGCATGGAGCGCGCGGTGTTCCCAATGCGCTGGGGGTATAAGCTGAAGGAAGGCCCCGTGCTCATCAACGCGCGAAGCGAAACGGCCGTGGAAAAGCCTCTATTCCGCGACAGTATGCTGCAGCGGCGCTGCCTGATCCCCGCGAGCAACTATTTCGAATGGGAGCGGCACGGCAAGGAAAAGGCCAAATATGCAATCCGCACGGCGGGGTGCAGCATCATCTACATGGCAGGGATCTATCGCATCCGGGATGGGCAACCGGAGTTTCTCATCCTGACCCGTGAGCCTGCCTCCTCCATCGCTTTCATCCATAACCGCATGCCAGTGCTTCTGCCCAAGCCCGCGCACCTCCAATGGCTCGACCCGCACAAGGATCCCACCGAAGTACTCCGTGCCGCAACGCTGGACATCGAATATGAAACCGCATAGATGAAACGCCCGCTACAGCTCAATCCCTGTAGCGAGCGTTTTCGCTTTATCTTAGTTCTATCTTAAATCGTGGAATGCGCATCAGCAACTGAATTTCCAGTTCCTGTTTGAGTTCGTCATCCAGACAGTGACGTACCAAACCGCCCGGTGCTGTGAACGTGAGTTGACATAACTTGCAGATATATCTGTGGTAATGCAGGAGTACGTCCTGCATTGCGATCTCGTCACCGGCAACAGCTGCGCATATCGTCCCATATGGAATCAACCTAATCTCTGTCCTGTTGTTTCGTCTATTGTTCATCGCTCTCTTCCTTTCTCAGATATGCCCAGCGGCAGCAGCGTGCTGTCCAGTTCGCGGATGTCAAACGCGATGAGCGCGCTATTCAGGTCTACGTTGGTCTGCTGCGCAAAGGTGTTGAGGGAGCCCTTTACGAACATCTCCACATCCAGCGCAATGCGCTGTCCCTCGGGCTCCGGCTGCGCGCACAGCTCGTTATACAGATCGTGCAGCGTGGGCGGGGGCAGCGTGTAGTCGCTGCGCAGGTAGTCGCGGTAGACGCTGCGCACACAGCGGTCGATCAGGGACATGTCCCGGATACTCAGTTCCTGGCGCTGTTTGTAGAGAACCTCGAACATGGAGAGTATGAACTCGCTCTTCATCACCAGCGGATTGGCCTCGTCCCCATAGCCGCGCACCATGTCCATCACATTGATGTGCTGCGGGGAGGACGCCGAGATGTGCACCACCTCGCCGCCAAGCTGTTCCACCAGAGCGGTATACTCGCGCTCAGGGTCCAGTATCAGGACGTCAACGCCGCCCTTGAGCAGCAGCGGCACGATCTCCAGCTTGCCAAAGAAGCTCTTGCCCGAGCCGCTGACACCGAGTATGCAGCCGTTGCCGTTCATCAGCTGACGGCGGTCGATGAAGATCATGTTCTTGCTCACGGGGCTGAGGCCGTGGTAGATGCCGCCCTTGTGGGCGATTTCCTGCGCATGGAAGGGCGTCAGCGTCGCCGCAGGGTCGGTGGTGATGGTTCGGAGCGTGTCGATCTTCCTAAGGCCGTATGGCAGCGCCGTGTTCAGCCCGTCCAGCTGCTGGTAGCGCAGCGTGGAGAAGTGATAGGCGAGTTTGTTGCCTGCGGAGACCAGTGTCCGGGTGTCGGCGTCCAGTTCTTCTTTGCTGTCCGCCATGTGCACCAGCGTCAGCGCTATGTGCAGCATGCGCTGGTCGCGCGTGGTCAGGTCGTCGAGGAACTCATTGGCCTCCTGCCGCTGCTGGTTCAGATCATACGGAATGGCGGCGGAGAAGTTGTTGTTCTGATTCTGCTTGCGCTGCCAGTTGGCGATATTGGTCTCCACGCCCAGCAGCTTGTTTTCCACGGTCTTGACGGCTTCGTCCGTGGGCACAGGAATGTAGTCGATGGACAGCATCAGGTTCCGGGGCAGCTCCATCAGCTCCTTGATGAGGTCGTCGCGCATGTAGGCCGGGTAGGACTGCAAATACAGCACGCGGGCGTATTTCTCACCCAGCATCAGGTAATCCGCGTGCTGCTCCATGCTCTCCGGGCAGATGAAATCCGCAAAGTGATGCCCCTTTTTCAGCGCGTCCCGGTAGTCGAACGCATAATTCACCTCGTTCTCCGCGCGGAAGAAATCGTGCAGCACGCGCAGGCGTTCCTCCATGTCCATCTGCTCGCAGACCGAGCCCAGCGCGCTCAGGTTCCGCGCCAGCCCCGCGCCAATGCGCTGCAACGTGAGCCGCGCTTCCTCCACGTTCTTCTTGTGCACGGATACGGTGATGTACCGGTCGCGCAGCATGCGGCTGCCCGACGTGGCGCGCTCCACCAGCATGTCGTTGTACTCCTGTCGATACCCGTCCAGTGCATCGCCTTTCAGCGGAATCAGCGACTCGCGCTTGAACTGCTCCGCATTGACGCGGTGGTTGTTCACGGTGATCTTGGTCGCCGCCCCCACGTCCAGCGAATTGATGAGCTCGCCAAAGGCGCGGAACATGGACTGCTTCGCCGCCTGCGAGGCCACTTCGTAGTTGATGTCCGAAAACGCCCAGCTCATGCTGAACTTGTTCCCCACCTGAAAAACCCCATCCGGCCAGATGCGCCGAATGGGGATGGTCTGTTGCACAGAACGCGGCACGGTGAATTTCTCCTTGTCCATTTGCAGGGCGGTGCGTAAGGTCTTACTCATCTTTGTCTTTCCTCCCAAATAAAAAAGGAAGCCCATGCCAAGGCTTCCTTTATGTGTCATCCGTTATCAGTTCATTTCGCAGTTGGCGTATAGAATCGTTGTTTATGGCTGCGTTCGTTCTCTGGAATGGTTCGCAGCAACAGTCCGTTTTCAATCAGTGGTAGTACATACAGATTGTATGCGTAGCTGACCGTCCTGATGTTCAGCAGCTCGGCGATTTCCTTTTTGCTTCTGGGTTCCTTGCAGAATGCAAGGATCTCCGCCTGATGCAGTACGATTGGCGCGTTCTCCTCCACCCGGACATCGCTTACAGCGGAACGCTCTTTATAGAGTATCACCGTAAAAGAGCCTCTTTCGTTCCGAAACTCCGGAGCTGGCAGGTCGTATTCTTCCATTTCTTTGCGGATGGTTGGAATTCCTGAATAGCGATTCTCCGTGACGTTCAGTGTTTCCAATGCAACCGCAAGCACCGGATTGCGCGTATCCGGCTGCACTTTTCCCAGCTGATCGATCTTCATCCGACCATAGATGCCGCCAGGATTCCGTATCTCCAGACGATTGTCGTACAGCACAACCTGTATGGGCATTCCTTCGGTGTGAATGCTGTAATCCCGGTGAACCAACGCATTGAGAAGCGCTTCTCTGACGGCGATCATCGGGTAATCCGTCCGATCTTTCCGCTTCCCGGTCTCCGGATCGATGATGGTCTGCGTGCGGGTGTTTTTCTGGACAAAGCGCATTGCCTGACCCAGCATCTCTGGAATGGTGCCCTCAATCCGCTCGTTGTCGAGGAATCGCGCTCCGTCTGGGCTGGTTGCACCGTCTTCCATGCCCGGAATGACCACCGCTGTTATGCAAAGCTGTGGGAAATACGCCTGTGGATACAGCGAGAAGAGCATCACCGTGCTAAGCGTAATTTCGTCATTGCGATATACGCTCATCAATTCGCAGATTGCATCATCGGGCATCCTGGTCAGATGTGGCTTTCCTTTTTTCAATTTATCCAGATAGTCATCAATTGCTTCAAGATTCAGCGTTTGCTTTGTGGCTCTGGGAACCACCCGAATATCATCCTGATACTTCCTGCGAAACGCCTCATAACTGTATACTTCGTATTCCGTCATGGGTTCGTCACTGTCCCCACAGCGCACATAGGAACCGGACACTCGTCCCTTTCCCCGATAATAGCAAGGGCGCTCCGTAATATCCACGCCCGGGATCTCCGCAGACACAAAATACGCGCCATCGCGTTCCGCGACAGTCAACAACGGTCGAACCTTGGGTTCCATTTCCAGGCATTGGTTGTTGATCTGCTTTTGAATATCCTGCGGGTCGTATACCCCATCTTCGCTGTAATCCTTCTCTTCGTTCACCCCAAAGACAATGATCCCACCATCATCCTGGTTGGAGAAGCTGGACAATGTGTCATATAGCCTCTTGGGACATCCCTTATTTGCACTTTTGATTTCGAGCGTTTGTGTTTCACACTTCTGATTTTGTATTTTATTCAAAATTTCTAAGAGCGCTTCTGAATTCATTTCATAATTCCTCCTTTCATTTGTATTTTAGCATCTCTAATATCTATATGCAAGAAAAACTGAAAATATGCCTTAGAATTTTATTTTCAATTTTGCATTTCCATTTCACTTTTTTCGATATATCCAATTGCACATTACGCCTCTTTTATTTGCCTGGCCATGACCACATATTTCTGCGGCGCATTCCCCGAATAGCGGAAGGGGTAGCAGGTGACGAGCAGGAGCGTCGGCTCTTCCACAGAGGAAATTGTGATCTCGCTCAAATTGTCCGCTATATCGATCTGCGTGACGATGTAGCGGAACACGCTGCCGTCGTCCTCCGTCGAAACCGTGATCTCATCCCCCAAAGTCCGACAGGTTGTTGATCACCGTCAACGGGTCGCCCTCGGCAAAGGCCGTCGCGGGGATTACGAGTATGACAAACGCTGTGGCAAGTGCAAAGTACAGCCTGTAGGTCTGAGTTCTATTCATCGATTTCAGGGTTTTCGAGCTCTTCATGATCTTCATGGTCGTTCTCTCCTCCTTGTTCGCTCTCTGTGAATTCATCAAGTTCATATTGTTCGAGTAGATTCGTTTCTGCCTGTTTATGCACATAAGGCTTTCCCGCTCCATCCGCCGTTCCCACAAGGTTCGGATGTCGGAGCAGGTCATACTTTTTGTCGCGCACGGGGTGCTCGCCGCGGATGAACAGCAGCGCATCGGCGTTGTCCAGCAAGCGCACCTCGTCCGGCGTCAGCAACTCTTTGCCACAATGTCAAGTGATGAATTCAAAAAAAGGCAAAAAATATCCCCTCTCCATTAAAAGAAGAGGGGATATATGTGATACGAACTATAATTTGTTTGCCTTTCAGCGTATCCATAAAATCGCCGCTAAAAGGGCATAAGAAAAGCACCGCCGAAGCGATGCTCTTAAAGCCATATTGTTAAATGTGTCACTTGTTTCGCTTTCCCGTATTCTCTGTCCCCCGGACTTCTTCATGGTAGAAATAATCTACAATGACCGGATGTCCCTGCGGCACTCTGCCATAGGGCATTTCATTGTCAACAAAGGGGCAGTCATATTTCCTGGCCATCTCCTCGGCTTTTTCTTCCAACGCCTTGAAATAGCTGCGGTTGTGTTTGTTATAGATTTCATCATAAAGCGACACAAGGTCAGGACGTTTTTCTGCGATATAATCCATAATCGTCTTCTTAAAACCGCCTCGCAGGTTCAGGTTTTCCAGCCAGAACAGGTCGCACTGATCCTTCACCCGCTCAAAAATCGCCTCGAAATCGGTGATGCCCGGAAAAACCGGCGCAACAAAACAAACGGTACGGATGCCTGCATCGTAAACCTGTTTCATGGCTGCAAGCCGCCGTTCGATGCTCACAGCATTGTCCATATCCTCTTTGAAATCCTCATCGAGCGTATTGATTGACCACGATACCGTGACCTGTCCTAGCTCCTTTAGTAAATCAATGTCACGCACCACAAGATCGGATTTGGTGCAGATTAAAATGTCTGCACCGCTGCCTCGAAGCTGCTCCAGCAGTTTTCTGGTATTGCCGAACTGTTCCTCCTGCGGATTATAGCCGTCCGTCACGGAGCCGATTACGATACGTTGTCCGGCAAATTTCTTTGGATTTTTAATCTCCGGCCAGCACTTCACATCAAGGAACCTACCCCATTCCTCTTTGTGTCCGGTAAACCGCTTCATAAAAGACGCATAGCAATATTTACAGGCATGGGTGCAGCCCACATAGGGATTAACCGAATAACCGCCCACTGGCAGACTGGATTTAGTCATAATATTTTTTGTCTCGACCTCTTTAATAAGAATACCGTTCATCTCTACTTGCGCCATTTTCTCTGTGCCTCCAACACCTGATTGAATGCTTCCGGGAATTCCTGTACCATGTTTGCCTCGCCCACGATGGGGACAAGATCTTCTTTCATAAAAGCAGGGATACCGAGCGCATGAGCCTGTTCCACAAGGGAATACGCCCATTCTGGGGCTGTCCGTATTTTTTTGCTTTGCGCCCCGGTCATCGTTCCCACCACGATCCAGTCGATACCGGCGAGATTCACTTTACCAGGATCGTCAAACAACGGCTCAAAGGTAACGTGATAGTGCTTTGCCCGTATATTTGCTTTCAGCGTGTCGATGCGCCACAGCTCTGATTTCTTTGTGACAGTGACGCCAAACCATGCGTTTTCCAAGTCTGTCTCAAAATTCAGTAGGTCGGGGCGCTTTGACAAAAACAGGAATTGATGCTGCGGGTTTTCCTGAATCTTTGCGAATACCTTATCCCGCCACTCCGGTTGCCAACCCGCTAAATCGCTCATACCGGTCAGCAGGAAATTCTGCGGGCGCTTCTTTTCCATCAGTCGCAGCTTCTTCGGAAAAAACTCCGGCTTGCTGAAGTCATCGATCATATGGTAACGCTTTACATTATTTCGGGCATAACAGTAGGAACAGCCTACGGTACAGCCGATGACCAGATTCATGTTTTGAATATTGTCCTTAATGCAGACGCTCATCAGAGAACACCCTCCACATTTTTCAGGATGCGGTGGAGATAGTTTTCCAGCTGCTCGATTTCTTCCTCAGAAAATCCCTTATAGTAAATGTTGCTGATTTCTTCTGTTACTTCATTATATTCTTGTTCCAGACCTTTGGCTTCCTCTGTAAGGAAAATGAGAATCTTTCTACGGTCTTTGTCGCCGCGATCCCGATAAATCAGATTTGCCGCCTCCATGCGGTCAAGCATACTGGTCAGCGTAGTCGTGGCAAGACCGGTCTCCTTTGACAGCTCACTGATGGGAACGCCATCCTTCTGCCAGAGAATATATAGAATCCTTCCCTGGGAGCCATTAAAAGCATCAATGTTTTTTTCGCTCAATATGCGTTCAAAAACACGTCCTCCAACCTGTTTGATCCGGGTTATCAAAAATCCGCCTTGCGTTTTCATATTGCCACCTCAAACCGCAAGGCGGCTATCCGCAGACAGCCGCCTTGTCCTTTCTTATTTCTGCTGCGCAGTCGCAAATTCAGCGTAACCTTTCCAGCCAAATACAGCATCCACATCTTCATCGCCGTAAACACCCTTGACATCGCAGAGGTGGACAACATGATCGTCCGCATCCATCGTCTGGGCAACAGTCGCATGAATGAGCAGCTTGCAAGGAACAGGAGCCTTGATATTTGTGCCCTCCACTTCCTGCATCGTCAGACCGACCTTAGCAGCCTTATCCGTATCACGTCCGGAGCAGGTGCCACAGCCAATCAGAGCGCCGGTCAGTTCAACTCCGGGAATGGCGAGAACAATTTCTTTCTTCTCAGCCAGCAGTTCCAGACTGTAAGCCCCTTTGTTCAGGGAGAACATGATCTTTCCGGGATTGGTGGACGCAAAAGCCCAGAATGCCAGAGTCGCAAGATTGGTGCTGCCATCCGGTTTCTCTGTACAGATCAGAGTCATGGAATTGGGAGAAGTGTATGCAGGCGCATTGCTGATATTGATTTTGTTCATTGTAGAAACCTCCTTATTTGATTTCATTTAGGATTATACTATATAGGAATATCCTTTGTCAACTCTTTTTTGGGTTTTATATCGCTTCCCCATATTTGTAAGGAATTGCCGTTTTGTGATTTGGTATATAATTAGCCCTCCCCGACATGGGGAGGGCTTCGCTGTCTTTATGCCGCAATCTCGGGGATTTCCCCGACAAAGTTATAAACGATCCTGACTTCCTGCACCTTCTGACCGTCCACCTTCTTGACCTCACCAATCAGAATCCGGCTGATGAGCCGGTTCAGCACCGCTTCGTCCAGTTCTTCAATGGTGGCATAGCGCCGGATTTCCTTGATAAAAGTGCGGACTTCGCTCTCCTGAGCGTCAGCCCGGCTCTGCATCATTGCCAGGTCATGCAGGCGTTTCTGGTTGGATTCCTGCTCCTGTTCCAGCGCCGCCGTCAGCTTCACAAACCGCTGCTCGGTCAGGATGCCTTTTGCCTTATCGGTGTACAGGCTCAGGAACATCCCATCAATCTCCTGATTTCGGGCTTCCAGCCGTTGGCGTTCCTTCTCTGTCTGAGAAGCGTCCACCAGATACCGGCGCTCCATCCGGCGGCTGAGCCGTTGATAGAACGCATCAGCGTCCTTCATGGCCTGCAACGCCAGTTCCTGAATGTCCTTCAACACCAGATTGTATAAATCCCTGGCCTCGATCTTGTGGCTGGAGCAGACCTTGCAGCCCATACGATTGTAGGTCTGGCAGATATAATACGCCTTGTCAATCGGCTCCCGCATCTCGCCGGTGAAGCGGTTCTTCCCGGTTCGGCCTACCTTCTCATACCGTACCTGCATGGACTTCCCGCAGGTGGCGCAGTAGACAAGGCCGTGGAACAGGTTGTAAAAGGGACAGGAATTCCCCTGAATGGTCGGCCTGCGGTCAATGAGTTCCTGCACCTGTTCCCATTCCTCCGGCGTCACAATCGCCTCATGGCACCCCTCGATCACTTCCCACTGGTCACGGGGGATAATGTCATAGGTGTTGGAGCGGATGCCCTTCTGGTGTGTCCGAAAGACCAGATGTGCGCCTTTATAGAATGGATTCCGCAGGATGTGGCTGATTCTAGCCCCACCCCAGGAATAGTAGTTTGCGTCAAACTCCGTGTTGGCTTTGACATGGGTGATGGGGATTTTTTCTTCCATCAGGCGTTTGGAAATCCTCATGCAGCCCAGCCCGTCCAGGGCATAGTCATAGATTTTGCGGATGATTGGCGCTGTCTCCGGGTCAATGATAAGATGCCCTTTGTCCTCCGGGTCACGCATCAGGCCGAAAGGCGGCGTTCCTCCGCAGAACTTCCCCTGCCGGGAGCGGGTTGTAATACCCGCCAGCACCTTTTGGGAAATATCCCGGCTGTACATATCGTTCAGGATGTTCTTAAAGGGCGTGATGTCCATCTCCTGACGGGTCAGGCTGTCCACGCCGTCCGTGATGGCGATATAGCGCACATTGTGTTTGGGGAAAAAGATTTCGATATAGCTTCCAGCTTCGATATAATTCCTACCCAGTCTGGATAGGTCTTTGGTGACCACGCAGCCGATCTTCCCCGTCTCAATGTCAGCGATCATGCGCTGGAAGGCAGGGCGGTTGAAGTTGCGGCCCGTATAGCCGTCATCCACATAATACTCATACTGGAACATCCCATGCTTTTCAGCAAAGTCCCGGAGCATGATTTTCTGGTTGCTGATGCTCATGCTCTCATTGTCGCCGCCGTCATCCAGAGAGATGCGGCAGTAGAGAGCGGTGATTTTCTCATAGACTTGTTTTTTCCTGCTCATAGCGTTCTCCTTCTATGAACAGGGACACGATACCATTATAGTACCATGTCCCTGTCCCTGAATCAACCGTTTTTACGCAGCGTTTTCGGCCATTTCCCGCCGTTCCAACCATTCCTCGAAGTGTTCGCAGGTCTGGCGCTCAATGAGCTGCTCAAAGGCTTCCCGCATGGACTTCTCCCCGGAGAACTCCCGCACCACCACAAAACGGACTTTATTTTTTTGCTGTTTGCTTTTTTCCATAGGCTACCTCCATAGAGAGACAGGCCGGACGGCAGCACCGGCAACGAAGTCCGGCAACGAACCTCTAAAAACCTGTAAACTACCGTCTGGCCTGTAAATCTTACTTTGTGAATTTTCTTGAAAAATCTCGTTGCTTTCGTTGCCGGAGATAAATAAACTATTAAAATATCCTTTAGATACTGGCTTTTCCCGTATCCAGACCGGAAAATCCCCGGCAACGAACCCGGCAACCAAGTGGCAACCATCCCGGCAACAGACCACCATTTTCAGGCGATCCACTCCTTCGGAAGTTCCAGCTGGCGGCATTCTTCCTCGGTCAGCTCCACAAATCCATCTTCGTTGTCGGGCAGTTCGTTGCCGGAAACGTCCCGTTCCCAGCCCCGCTGTCTGCCATATCCGGCGAACATCCGGGGATTGGAGAATGGTTTCCAGCCCGTCACTACCGTGTTCATGATCTCGTTGATATTGTGCAGCTGCCACCGCTTCGGCTCCTCATAGGTGCGGCCCAGCGCCTCCCTAAAAAGCTGTTTGGAGCAGACCATGCTGCCGGTGTAGTGTTCCAGAAAGCCCTGTATCTGCCCGGCTTCGGTGTCCTCCGGCATGAAATCCTTCTGCACCTCCACCAGCTGGAGCTGGATGGACTTGCTGAATTTCATGGAATACTTCCCGCTGCGGTAGATGGTCATGGCCTCCGCCCACACCTGCAAAAGATAGGCTCTGGAGGCGTCCTCGTCCTCCAAAATGTGAACCTCTGCATTCTCCGGGTAAATCATGATCGGCAGAAAGCGCCGGTTCCCGGCCCGGTCAAGGGGCAAAAAGTCCAGCGTGTTGGAGGAACCGCCGAATACACACTGCCGCAGCCGGTCTTTTGGCTGGGCCTCGTAGGGTGTCCGGTAGGTTTCCTTCTGGCGGCTGATGAAAGAGCGGATTTCCTCAATGCTTTTGGCGCTGCTGGTAGCCAGCATCTCCGACATCTCAATAATCCAGTGGCCTTGCAGCTTCAGGTAAACCCGGTCATCGTCCAGTTTTTTCAGGTCATCGGAGAACCACTCGTCCCGGATTGCCAGCAGGCGGAAGAAGCTGGACTTGCCAGCCCCCTGACCGCCCACCAGACAGAGCATTTCCTCATATTTAGAGCCGGGGCGGAATACACGCCGGATTGCCCCCAGCAGGAAGTGTTTCAGCATTTCTTCCACATAGTCGCTCTCGTCCGCACCTAAGAAGTGATGGAGACAGGAGCGAATACGGGGCGTCCCGTCCCAGACAAGGCCGTTCAGCACGTCCTGTATGGGATGGTAGCAATTTTCGTTCGCCACGATAGACAGAGCCGCCGTCATCTTTTTCTCGCTGGTCAGGCCGTAGTTCTGCTCAAAATAGAGAAGCAGATACTTCACGTCCGTATCCGTCAGAGCGCTGGTATTCCTGCGCCAGCCCAAATCCCGCACAATGTCCACCCGGTCAGTCAGAAGATTCAGGCGGATCGCCCCACGCAGGAGAGGGTCATGGCAGAACACCGTCCGACAGTTGCCGATGGTGTTGGCGGGCTGGCCTTTCTCCGTGACAGACAGGCTTTCCCGCACTTCGTCAACGCTCTGCTCCGGCGCTAAGGCTTCGGCTGCGTTCATGGCGGCCTGCCGGGTGGCTGGCGGTAAACTCTGATATTCGCTGCTCAATCTTCCTCACCTCTTTTCCGTATTCAGCGACCACGCAGGCCCGTTCCTCCATGCTGCCGGACAACAGAATATCCAGCAGATACTCGATATAAGGCTTTTTCTGTAATGCCTCCACAAACAGCGGGTTCCATGCTTCCTCCGGTGTCTGCGGGGCATATTCCTTTTCCCAGCGTTCCAGTAGATGCAGGTAATCGCACAGCATCCGGAAACATTTCTGCTCCGCCTGCCGGTAGCGCAGTTCCTCGCTGATTTTCCGTTTGACCGGCCTCCTGCGGGGCGGGTCATGGCCTTTGGTATCAAAGCTGACAGAGAAATCCTCCGCCAGTTTCAGCGCAGCCTCCTTGCTGTTCAGTCCAAACAGGCGGGCGGTAAAGTCAATCACATCCCCATCTGCCTGACAGCCGAAGCAGTGGAACCGGCGGTCAACCTTCATACTGGGATGTTTGTCATCATGGAAGGGACAGCAGGCCATCCCATTTCTGCCTACCGGAACCCCATAAATTTCCGCAGCCTGCCTTGTGGTGACAGACTCCTTCACCGCTTCAAATACATTCGATGTTCTCACCTCCAGACAGAAAAAAAGCACCCGGTTTCCGCAGAAAATCAGGTGCCTCATAACTCCATATCTTTCTTTTTGGTCGGGGCAATACGCCCCTCCCGTTCCCAACGCTCCCGGTTTTTCCGGTCAGCGTCCAACTTGCCTTTCGCCAGCTTCTCCCGGATGGATTCTCTGGCTTTCTCCTTAATCTGCTCCTTACCGGCCTTCTTGACCTCCGGCTGCATAAGCGTTTTCTGGATTTTTGCCAGGGCGTTCTGCATGACCCGCTTGATTTTGGTAATCACTCCATCCAGCCGGGCGGCTGCATAGTCACGCTCCTTCTGCGTGGCCTTCCGCTCCGGCGAAAGCACCCACTTTTTCGTTTCCTCAATCAGACGAATATCTTCTTTGTGCGTCTCCTGCCGGACAGTATCGGTCACCACCTCCACCGCCTTGTCATAGGCCACATCGGAAACATCATCCAGCAGCGTCTCCACGTCCTCGATTTTGAGCGTCAGTTCTTCCAGTTTCTGCTCCTGCGCCGCCAGCTGTTCCTGCTGCTTCATCAGGATATAGTCCTGCTTTTCCAGATACTCCCGCCCGCCGTAGGACGGCTCCTGATCCAGATGCAGCCCATGCCGCTTTGTGATGTCAAACAGGATCGTCCGGCAGACTGCATCGAAGGTCTGCTTCCGGTTGTTATGCCTGCCTTTTGGCTTGTCCGGGTTCGGGAGAGGGATGCCCAGTTCCTCCAGCGCCTTCTCCTGCTGGGGACACAGTTCCCCGTAGCGGTTTTCACAGTCGAACACATGGCGCTCATGGATGTGGGGCGTCCCCTCGTCCAGATGGAGCGCCCAGTCTAAGATGTGAATATGGGAACCGAAGCGGCGCTCGAATTCCTCATAGAACTCGTTGACGATACGAAAGAGCGTTTCCGGCGGGACGGATTCTTCCAGCGTGCCGATCTGGTAGATGCTTTCCTCCGGGCAGGTCTTGTTGTTTTTCAGCAAGTCCTCCACAGTGCGGTTACGCTCGGTGTGCCGGGTTTTCTCATTCCGGGCGTTCTGCGCCTCCACATGGTCAGAATAATGCTCGTAGTAGTACATCCGCTCGATTTCCTCAAAGCTGAAATCCGGCTGCTCCGGGTTCTCCCGGAACTCATGTGTCGTGAAACCCCGGTAGCAGTCCCAGTAGATATTTTGCCTGGCCCGCTCAGCGTCAATGTGTTCGCTGTTCTCCACATCGAACCGGCGGTCATTGTGGCGGGGATTGTAGGTGCCATGCTTGCCGGAGCGCCCGTTGTGTCGTGTCAGTTTCAAACAATTTCCCTCCTTCCTGCGAAGATGTTCCGGGGCCGGGGAAGGGCGGCGAAGCCGCAAATCCTGCGAAAGTCTGCGTCAGGTAATACCCAGTACAAGTTGACGCAGGCATCAACTTTCCCTGGGCAAGACGCTTCGCCCTTGACCCGATGGGGCGGCTGCCCTCAACCCGCCAATGGGCGTTGCCCCTTGACCCCAGCAGTGCGCTGCCGTCCCTGCACCCAGGCACAAAGGGCTGGCCGCCCTCTGTACTCCCGCCCCGGAGAAGCTGGCTTCCACCGCAGAAGCGGTTTCCGCCAGTTTCACCGGCTCCGCATCCAAACAGTTACGCCTTTAGGCGGGAAGTGGATACGGAATACGCCTGCGGGGATTGCCATCGGGTGCAGACCCGTCATTTTTCCCGTAAACGCCCCGATTTCAGGCAATTTTTTCTTCCACCGTCACCACCTGAAAGCCATGCTCCTTTGCATAGGCGCTGGCGGCGGCTTTCCGTTCCTCGCTGTAAGGCGGGATGAACCGGATCGACAGCCGGGACTTGTCCAGCACATAGGTCACGCTGCCCTCCGGCGTACTGCGCTCCAACCGGCATAGCAGCGGATACTTCCGGCTGAAATCGGCCAGCCTGCGCTTCAAGCTGGCGTTGAAGGTGTAGATGCTGGCAAGGTTCTCCGCCTCGTTCCAGTTGATGATGGTTTCTTTCTCATACTTAGACAGCTTCGTCATACAAATCCTCCTCATAATCGGTGTAAGATTTTAGCACACGCAGGCTGCGCTTGAGACGGCGGTACTCGTCCATCTCCATGCGCAGATGGTGGTAAAAAGCCTCGTACCAGCTTTCGTCCACCTCCGTCTCCATCTTCCGGGCCAGACCCAGCATCTGACGTTTGGCCTCCGGGTCAACCGTCAGGGCCGTCAGCCATTTCAGCCGTGTCACCGTGTTGTGGTGGCTGGGACAGGCGAAGGCGTAGAGAATCTTCTTTTCCTTCATGCTCAGTGTCATAATGATTTCCTCCATTTCTTTGCTGCGGAGCCATGCGCCCCGCATGATAAACTTGTTTCTGTCCGCCGGTCTGCCTGCAAGCCGCTCCTGCCCGGAATTTCTCCCGGCGTATCGGCCTCTTTGGTGCGCTCGATTTCTGTCATGGCGTCACTTCCCCGGAGGTCATACCCCTTGCAGCCGGTCATTCGATTTTTAAGGTTCAGTGCCTGTCTGCAAGAATGATTCTACCGAAAAAAGAGGGCCGCTCCCGTATATCCAAGACGTTGGAAAAAAGCTCGAAATCCGCATATTTCCACGCTTATGGAAACGTGCTATAATGGATGTATTCACTGAAAAAACGATAACGAGAGAGGGGGCATTGGATGTACACAAAGCTGTCAATCCCGGAGCGGCTCAAAGACCTGCGGGTGGTGGACAAGCACCTGACGCTGGAACAACTGGCGGAGCAAACCGGCCTGTCCAGATCGGCGCTGGGTAAATATGAAAGCGATGATTATAAGGACATCAGCCCGTTTGCGATTGCAACGCTGGCGGAATTTTATGGTGTGTCCACCGACTATCTGATGGGGCTGTCCGAAAATAAAAATCACCCAAACACAGAGCTTCAGGCTCTGCATCTGAGTGACGATATGGTGGAACTTTTGAGCAGCGGCAGGATCAACAACCGACTTCTCTGCGAACTGGCTACACATCCGAACTTCCAGCGGCTGATGACCGATATGGAAATCTTCATTGACCGGATTGCCGATATGCGGGTGGAGCAGATGAACCTGATCCTCGAAGCCACCCGGCAGGCAGTCATCAGCAGCCATGCGCCGGGAGAGAATGACCTTTATATGAGGACGCTGGAACTGGGGCAGATACAGGAGAGCGACTTCTTCAGCCATGTCCTGCATGACGATCTGGACAGCATTGTCCGGGACATACGGGAGGCGCATCTAAAAGACAAGACCACCGCCGACCCACAGCCCACGCTGGAGGACGTCAAGGAGCAATTTGAGCAGGCCGTCCAGCAGGGCAGCGATATAGAAATGCTGATCCACGAATTCTGCGATAAGTTGCAAATACCCTTTGAGAAGATTTCCTCTGAGGATTTCTCAGCATTCCTGCGGATACTGAGCCTGTCCAAGATGCTCAAAAATCCCAACAACATGAGAGGGAAGGCCAAGCCGCAGCCATACTATGCGCCCAAGCGGAAGAAGCGCAGGTAATGAAAAAGCCGCCCAACCTGTACCGTTGGACGGCTTTCGACCCGTTTGTGGGTGGAATAAAAAATGCGGTTATACATCCGTTAGCTGACCGTTTTCATCAGCTTTTTCATAAACTTCCAGAGACGGATGCCATCTTTGAGGCCCAGCCGGTAAAAGAAGCATTCGCTTTCTGCGCCGGAATCGAAGATGGAATCGCAGTAGTGTCTCACAGCGTCCTTTTGTTCCTCAGACAATGCGCTGATTGCTTTTTCATACTCGGTTTCCAAGCGAAGGTAGTCCGCTTTTTTCTCCTTGTCGGTTTCTGCCTCCCGCCATTTAGCGAACTGGCTCTGCATCCGCTCCTGAATCATCAAATCAACCAGTTTTTCTATATCTGTACCCATAAGCTCCCTCCTTATGCTGGACGGATATAATTCCTGTATGTTTCCAGGACGGAATCCGACACACCGCTTTTATACACTTTGCGGATGTCGGAGATTTCCTCTTGCTTCAGCAGTTTCAGCCATTTCAGCAGTTCAGCTCTGCCGTTGGCAAAGTTACAGTAGCGCCCATCGGCGTATTCGATACGGTATCTCATAGACAGGCACCTCCTTAAACATAAATCATCTCAGACCGGATGATTTCCTCTGCCCGGATGCGGATGCTGTTCATGGCTCCGACCCAGGCCAGCTGGTCACGGGCTTTCAGTTCCTCGGTAACGCCCTCCGCAGCCTGCATCTGCGAGATGATACACGCCAGCAGGTCATCGGCCTGCTCGTTCAGATCAGCAAGATACGTCCAGAGTTTTCCCGACAGAAGCAGTTCATTGTACTGGCCGGGACGGTGTTCTTGCAGAAACGCCTTGTGCATCCGCCCCCACCGCCCGATGGGGCGGCTTTCCTCCGGCAGCTTCAGATCGGGGATGTAGTAGTCTCCCACCAGCGTATAGCTGATGCCGTTGTGATGGATTTTCTTTGGTAAATGCTCCATGTTCGACCTCCTGTATTCAGTTTTTTCAGAATCCAGTTGATCGTGTCCCTGTTCATGATGAATTCAAGGCAACTGAACTCTTCACGAACAAGTATGGCACATCGCGTCCGGCCTGCTGGGTGTTGGTGGACGCGCTGCCGTTCCGGCCCCTGCTCTGCCCGTGGGACTGCGTATCAATGGTCTCCTTGCCCAGCATCTTGGAGATATACTCGTGCGTGGTGGTCTCGTTGCCGCCCAGGTACAGCAGGCTGTCGCAGTTGCCGGGGATCGTCTCCCAGGTGTCCTTGAACAGCGCCTTGATCTGGGCCAGGTTCTGGATGATAATGGACGCGGAGATCTCCCGGCTGCGCATGGTGGCGAGGCACCGCTCAAAGTCCTCCGGCAGCGCCAATAGCGATAGGTAAGATCTGAGCGGCGTGTCAACGCCGCTTTCCGTCTTTTCCCCCGCTCCACACCGTGCGTGCGGCTTTCACCGCACACGGCGTTCCATCGACTTTGAAAGAATGATAAATAGATACAGCTTTCAGTGAATAATGGTCTTTAGATTGAGAATAAACCTGCTATTTTGCGCAGGGTGTTCAGTTTCGCTCGTTGTTTTTCGTTTAGCCGTAATGGCTGCACAAGACGTGCTATCGCCTCGCTGTCAGTGGCATGAGTCAGGATATGGACTGCTTCCGTGACCAGCACCAGATTTCCATATTGGTCGCTGCCGCCTTGCTCTCGCGGGAGCTTGTGGTGACAATGAATGTCTCCAATTTCAAGCGGTTGTTTGGTAATGGCACAACGCCCATGCTGGGCGCAGTACAGCGCCAGCCTGTTGTTGTTCAGCTCCACACTGGCAAATTGCACCGGGTTCCGCATGAGATAGTACAAAATGCTCATATCTATGGATTCCAAATTTTTGTGGATACTTCTGCGGCCCTTTTCCGTGTACTGGTTCACTTCACGCCGTTTGTAGAGTGGCGCTTTGGTTTGGACGTATCCTATTGGGATAATCGCCTGACCGCTCACATAGCGAAGTTGCCCACTCCGTCCATACCGTTCCGCGATATAAACGGGTAGGGGATTTCCCTGTTTTTGCAAACGTTCTCTCAATCTGTTCTGCATGGTTCGAGTAATACCGAGGGCAATTTTACGAATGTCTTTGCTGATGTGGGTAGCATAGCGGTAGTAGTTATGGACGCCAGAAACGTGGGCGTTGTAGGCACCGATTGCCTTATATTCCTCATTCACATTCGCCGGGGACTGGATTCTTTTCACCATTTCTCTGGCCTGTTTCTTGACCTTTTTGACCGCCTTATCGTTCATGTGCGATTCCACCGCGTACTTTGCTGCTCCGCTGCTCTTAACGCCTTTTCTCACGGCTTTTAGCTTGAAACCGAGGAACTCGGAGTATTGCCGTTTCAAATTGACGATTTTTGACTTTTCCGGGCTGATGTCCAGACCCAGCCGTTCCTTTAGCCAATCTCTTGTGGCTGTAAAGAGCTTTACGGCATCGCTTCGTTTACGGCAGAAGATTTTGAAGTCATCGGCATACCGGACGATATAACACTCCTTTAGGTCAGAACCTTTCCGAAGCATTTCGTATTTTTGGCTCTTGTCAATGACACCGTTATCAGACCGCGCATATTCACGATTTTTGCGTGTCGGCATATTTTCCCACTGGCTGGCAATCCACCAGTCCAATTCGTTCAAAACGATATTAGATAACAGCGGAGAGATAATACCCCCTTGCGGTGTCCCCTTTTGTGGAAAGCCAATCCCCGCGATTTCTGCTCTTAACATAGCGGATATAATACTCAACACACGTTTATCCTGTATACCTATGCTCCACATCTGCCTGAGCAGCTTGCCATGGCTGACATTGTCAAAGAAGCCTTTTATATCAATGTCAATCACATAATGCAGTCCACGCTTTTGTATCATCGCATAGCACTGGGCCAATGCGTGTTCCGTACTTCTGTTTGGCCGGAAACCGTTGTTTCGCTCATGGAATTTTGCTTCGCAGATTGGCTCCAGGATTTGCAGAAAGCACTGTTGAATCAGTTTGTCCGCAATCGTAGGGATTCCCAGGGGACGGGTCTTGCCAGTATCGCCCTTTGGAATTTCTACCCGGCGCACCGGCTGTGGCTGGTAGTGTTCCAGCCGCCTTTTTATATAGTGAATGAGTGCTGTGTTTGTGAATTTTGACAGATAACGGATGGTTTTCCTGTCCGTTCCTGCCGTTTTGCTACCCCTGTTCTTGCTGATATTTCGGTAAGCAAGCAGGATGTTCTCATCGGAAGTCACCAATTCCATCAGCACGGTAAAGCGTTTGTTTTCCGCACTTTGGGCATAGAGCCTGTCCAATACCTCCTGCAAGCCGAAGTATTCAGCGTTGCGCAGTTTCGCTTTCTTTTGCAATTTCTTCACTGTCATAGTCGGCATACCTCCTTTGATGTCCACATCCGCCACGTACCGATACCCTGCACGATTCGCCAGATACATGGCCCGCGCTATGGCATGGTGTGCACTGCGATTGGGACGAAATCCGTAGCTGTGCTTGTGGAATCGGGCTTCACAAATCGGTTCGAGGACCTGCTTGATGCACTGCTGGATAGTACGATCCTCGATAGTCGGAATACCGAGTGGACGCATTCTTCCGTCAGGTTTCGGAATTTCTACTCTGCGCACTGCGTGCGGTTGAAAATTCGCAAGTCTCCTTCGGACATATGCGACCAACTCGTCAGGATGCTTTTCACCCATTTGGATGATCGTAGAGTGATTGACTCCGCGAGTTTTGCTTCCTGTGTTCCTCTTTATGGATCGATAAGCCAGCAGTATATTCGCCTCGCAGGTGATGATCTCCATGAGTTGTGTGAAGCATTTTCCCTGTTTGCTTTCCTGATAAAGCTTGTCGAGCTGCTCTTGAATACCGTAATACTCGTTGTTTCTCAGCTTTTGCTTTTTCCTTGGTTTCCTGGCTGCCATAAGTCGGCTCACTCCATTTTTTCTTGAAGTTTTGCCTCTCTTAGTCCTACTCGAACCTTATGCTGAATGATTGTTTCATCATTTGAACTGTAATTTCTGTTTATTGCAAGACATTGACTAGCGGCTATCCCTCCACAGACTTCTTATTTCTGCTTCATTGGTACTGTGCCGCCACATTCACCGATATAAGAGCAAGTTGTGTCATTTCTGATTTTCCCTGCTGCCGTTTCACAGAGGTCAGGCTCTCCACGTTATCGGCTTACCACGTTCCGATTGTTCTATCCGTTCTCAGCACCCTTAGGTCTCCTCTATAAGCCTGTCTGCACATCGCTGCCTGTAACAGCGAGAGGACTTTCATAAAGGCAGAGTCTTACTCATCCCCACAGACCTCACACGAAGGTGAGATTCGCCGATTGGGCGAATACCCTATCTAGACCCGTACAATCAAGGATACGTCTCCTGACAGATGTTCCGGTCAGGATTCTAACCGTAGATGCCGCTGGACTCCCGGCCTATCACGCACTCGACCACCTCTGGTTCGCTGTTCCTGTACCGCCCATGCGTCTTTAGGGTGCGCTCTCAGCCGACTTTACCGAGCTTATGACATAAGGGCCACATGACTGTCTCTATGCCATTCGGAGGATCAGAGCAGGCGTTTCAGGACGTTACCCCCTCATTCCACCTGTCGAACAATCAGTTCTATGAAACCATTTCTTTCAGAAGCTCCTTTCATTCTTCCTGTTCATTTGGCTCCACGCCTGACCTTTTCAGTCAGGAACGTGTCGCACCGCCCTTGGGATCCGTGGCGACAAACGAGGTGTTGCACTGCATCAGATTGGGCTTGGCGTAGAAGCGCGTCTTGCCCGCGCCACTGCCGCCAATGACGAGCACATTGAGGTTGCGCCGGTGTTTGCGCCCGTCCAG
This sequence comes from Christensenella sp. UBA7102, assembly GCA_002492415.1. GTDB lineage: Bacteria > Bacillota > Clostridia > Christensenellales > UBA1750 > Spyradocola. The sequence continues at coordinate 6,768 of DKYK01000081.1, read as the reverse complement.
ACCAAGCTTCACATGCCGCGTGAGCAGCAGATTCTCCACCCCTTTCTGCGAAAATTTCGCGTTCAGCTCCCGCGCATCGCCCCAGCGCGCCGATCCGTGCTCGACGCCCGGACGCAGTTTGGGCCGCGAGCCCTCCACCGCGACAGCGGCTGCGAGATACAACAGCCCGAACAGTGTGCACACCCGTGGGCATTCATCCGTCCAGGCCAAAGCAAAAGGCGCTTCCATCGCCGTAGAAATCGCCTCAAGGCGGCCGGACAGGCCCAAACCTACCGTGGGCTGTGCAAACGCCATTGCCAGCCAAAGAACCGGCAGCAGCCCCGCTGCCCAGAACATGTACCGCATGAGCCGTTCGTCCTTCTTCATGTTGCATCATCTGGCCTCCTGATGGTTCTGCGCCTTTTGCAGCAGGCTTGCGTACTGCTCCAGCGATTCCCTCTGCCACCGGTCGTACTCGCTGCTGTCGCCTGCCCGGATGCCGAACACCTCGCCCTCCCTGATGTGTTTTAGTTCCCCTGCATGCAATGGGTGGCTGTAATCCGGGCCGTTCAACCGGTACACCGGCAGCACCTCCTCATTGAGCAGCGCCCGTGCATCCGCATTGCAAACGCGTCGAAACCCCGCGCGATACGGGCAACCCCGCGCCATGTACGCGTTTGCCAGGCTCCGCAGATACCCACTGGGAGAAATTGCGGCATATTTCTCCCGTGCTGCGTGTAAGCTGTGCAGGTGCCCGCTCACCTCCCGCTCCATGTCCATCACGGAGACCGTATTCATCTCCACATCGACCGCATGGTTGGCGTAGTCGAGCAGAACCACGTCGCCGCGCACGTGCCCGGACATGCGCCGTTCCACCCGCACAGCAAACGCCCTGACCAAATCAGGGCGCTCAATCCCGCACTCCAGCCACCCTCTGTGGCTGCTGCTCTCGCGGTAGTACACACTCTCTTCCGGAACCAGCAGCGTTCCCATTCGATAGCTCATGAACAGATACTGCCGCTGCTTGCCGTGCAGCAGCTCCTGCATGTCCTCCGCGTAATCCGTCTGATAGTACTCCGTGTTGCGCGACATGATGGCGCGCAGCATCTCGGTCAGCTCCACATTCTTAAGCATGGTCATCTGTCTTTTCCCCCTTTCTCTTTCACAGGCAAGCGTCCCTTGGGTTTCTCCATTTCCTTCCGATACAGCTCCAGCTTTGCCTTGACGGACGGCTTGCGCTCACCACGGCTGTCTGCGCCCTCTGCCGAGCGCTTCGGCCTGTCCCCGGCAGCGCTCGAGCTTCGCGACGACGGAGGTTCTTTTTTTTTTAGAATTTTCGCCCTGCTGAACACCCCCGTACCCCAGCCGTTCCAGCACATGGTTGACGCGCGGGATCTCATCCGTCCGCACCACCACATCGATGAGCCCGTCTGGATCCCGCTTGTTGCGCAGCGCAGCATACAGCAGTTTGTACTGCCTGGCTTCTGGCTTGAACGCTGCGTACTCCTCCTTCCGCAGCCGGAACACCTGCAATTCCTGCCCTGACTTGAGCAACCGCACCATGCTTATCCTACCGTGCTGTGCCGGGTTCTTGCCGTGCTCCTGCTGTGCCCAGGCGTACAGAAACGCCGCGATCTGCCTCGCGCCCTCTCCCGTGATCTTCACCACCGTCTCCGTGCCGTCGAGCAGAATCCGCACCATCTGCTCCGCCGCGTCACCGCCGTTCATGCTCATGGAAATCACCTCCTATGCTGTTCTCGTCTCGAATTGCTCGAAGCTGTTCTTGTAGTTGTGGAGCCTCGCGGGCAATGCTCTCACACGTGCGCAGCTCCACGCGGATTTCCCGCATCTGCTGATTCACGTCCGCAATGCGCTGGTACAGCTCCGCTTTCTCCCGGCTGAGCTGCTCCGTATCCTTCCCATCCAGCAATGCCAGCGCCTCCTTCCAGTGCGCCTGCTCTTCCGCCGTGCCGACTGTTCCGTCAGATAATAAATCAGCCACGGGGGAGAAGTTCTCCACCGTGGCAAGTGCCGCATACAATTTGTCTTTCCGCTTCTTCTGTGCGTTCAGTATGGTGCGGGTTTTCGTCAAAGTCTGAAGTCTTTCTTGAAGTTCCTCTTGATGCTTTTGCAGGTCGTCTTCGGTCATGACGCGGTGCTGTATGAGGTAACGATGCTGCTCTTTGTATCTCTCAAAGTGCCGCAACTCAATACGCAATGCAGTGCTTTGCCCCTGCGGCCCCTTATGCTTGGCATAGCAGCCCAGCACATAAAGCCAATGTCTATAAATGCCAACTACTCCGATTACGGGCTTGGGATACGGGCGGTACGCTCTTGGCACCAACACCTGCGCCGCAGGATTCTCGAGTTCCCCTTCGATGTGCGCACGAATCGCGTCCCCGGCACACTTCACGCCATCCAGCGTTGGCCGGATGAAGCGCTCATAGCCGTAGGGACGAAAGGACAGGTACTTGCTGTGCCGGATTTCGTAGCCCTTGCCCTCCATGAGCATCAAGAACTCCCCGTAATCCAGCGCATAGGAGAGCACTTCTTGAACATCGCGGGCCACCACCTGCCGCAGGCTGAGCCCGCCGTCCTGCACGGCCTTCCACTCCGCATAGGACATAGCTCTGTTTCGCTCTCCATTCTCCATGACGATGGACAATCCGTGCTCCCTGCACAGGCGATCCGAAAGGACGCGCACCTGCTGGTAATAGGTCTGCGGCGTGCTGTGATACTTCTTTCCATCCACGAAGGACACCGCATTGAATACGATGTGGTTGTGGATGTGCGCATGGTCACAGTGTGTGCCAATCACCACCTGATACTCCTTCAGGTGCTCCCGTGCAAACTCCTGCGCCAGCTGCAACGCCAACTCCGGCGTGATCTCCCCCGGCGCAAAGGACTGAATGATGTGAAAGGCCTGTGTGCCCTGTTTTGCGTCCCAACTGTCCCGAACTGCTTGCATCTCCTGCGCCGCATACCCTTCGCTGCAATGGATGTGCGCTGTCAGGTTTCCGTCTCCCGTTTTTGCGGGGTTCAGCGCATAGGCGATGAGTTTATCCACTCTGCTTCTTCTACGCAGTATCTTTGTAATTGCCATCTGCTCCTCACTCCGTCTCAGCCAGATCATGCACCATGCGGATCAATTCACGCAGCAGATATTCCACCCGGGCCACGTCCACAGCCGCCCCGGGCTGCGCATTGGCAATTCGGGCAATCTGGTTGATATTGCCGCCCACGCGGTTGACCTCCGTGCACAGTCGGTAATAGTCCGGGTGCAGTCTCTCTTTGATTTTTCTCTCCATGATCAGCGCACGGAGATATTTGCTTTGGGTAAGCCCCGTCCTTTTCAGGTCGCTTTGCAGCTTCGCGTACTCTTCCGCGCTCAGGTAGACCATGACGGGAACGTTCCGGTTTCTCATCGCTCACCTCCCGCACCAGCGGCATTGGGTTCAAGGGGGTACCCTTGCAAGCGGCGTTTGTATTGACAAAGGCGATGCTTGCGCGTCCGGCGCTGCGCGCATGGACGCCGTCTGCCTTGCTCACCGCTCCGCCTCCCGGCTGCGGGTGCGCAGCTGAAACAGCAGCTCGTCGTTGTAGTCCTTGCCGTGCTTGGGCGGGTGATGGAATGTCAGATACCGGCCTGCCAGAGAGGCCGCAATCTCCTGCGCAGCCTTTCGGCCCTGATCATCGTTGTCCAGCCCGAGGTTGATGTAGCGGATAGCCGGATGTTCCGCCAAATAGCGCTCCAATGCGAGCGGGGACAGGCCGCCCAGCGACAGCCGGTGCGCGGGCCATGGTTTGCCGCCTTGTTTGCACAGCGCTGCGTGCGACAGCGCGTCGATGGCGCTCTCAAACACCCAGAGCACCTTGCACTCCGGCTCCAAGGCGGGCAGCGCAAAGGCGTAGGACTTGTCGCTGCCATACGCCTCGTGCTTTCCATTACCTTGCAGCGAACGCGAGCAGGCATAGCGCGGCGTGTAGTCCGCATCGAAGCCCACAAACACCACCTGTTTGCCGGGCAGCTCCTCGTAACTGCCATCCTCTTTCCTGCGCCAATACGTGTCCGCCTGATACAGCCGCACCTCATCGATGCAGCGCTGGATGAGCTCCATGGGAATCCCTCGCCCCCGCAGGTAGGCGATGGCTTCGTCGTTCCGCTCCGCGATGGGTGGGAGCACCAGCTTACGGGGTACATCCACATCACTCGCACTTTTCTCTGATTGTTTCACCGGCCCTGTCATCTTCTGAACTTCATCCCCAAGCAACGTGTGCACAGCCTCGACAAAGGGAATCTTCTCGTACTTCACCAGAAAATCAATGGTTTTCCCGCCCATCCGCTGCGAGAACCAGTACCACTTGTTGTCTCGTATGACCAGGCTGTCATGCTCAGCCAGACAGTACTGGCTTCCCATGCGCTTGACTGCGTAGCCCCGGCCCTGCACATACGCCAACAGATCCACGCTGTTGGCCCGCTCCAATTCTTCCTCTGTAAAGCGTTTCACGTCCTGTTTTCCTCCCTTTTCCGCTTATCGCTCCGCAGCGCGAGGCGTTTTTTCTGTTTGATTCTCTCCTGGCTCCGCTTCATCCAGCAGCACAGCTTCCTTCTCATCCAGATTGAGCAGCGCGTTCAGCTCGGCCAGTCTGGCCTCCTTTTCGTGCAACTCCTCTTCCTGCGGGAAGGGCCGCTGCACTTCTTCTCGGGCGTTCTCCATCTGGCGCTGTGTATCAGCCAGCTGCATTTCCAGCTTGTGCAGATCCTCTGATAGGTTTTCAAGACGGTTTTCCAGCCGGGTGAGATTGCCGCCCGGGTCGCTGCCCAGCGCCACGCTGTGCCGCTCTGCACCCACCAGCGTTGCTCGTATCTCACGCGTAAACGGGTCGAACCGCACCTCAAGTTCAAAACCACGCCAGTGGCCCACCTGCGCCGGTGTATCACTGGGCGCGGCTCTGCACATTTCCCAGAAGGCTTTTGCGGCCTCGCTTCTCTTGACGTAGGTTATTCCATGGATGGTCATTGGTGGAAAGGTGTCTTCTTTCCCTGCGTTTTTCCTGAACAACTCCACATCCTGTCCGCAACGTTCTATGCGGTTCCGCAAGTCCGCCTCCCGTGCCGGGTAGAAGCCGCGCAGACGGTCTTGCAGCGCATACCGCTTGCTCATGTGGTTGGCGCGCAGCATGCGCAGGCGGGCGACCGTGACCTCCGCATCCATCTTTTCCCGGATCAGCGGGTTGCCGGTGGCCAATGCCTTGATCTCCGCGTAGGAGAGCGACGCTTCGTCCACGTCGTCCGCCACGCGCGCCGGGCTCTTGGACGTCATGATCTGCGAGATGAACCGCTGCTTGTTCTCCACCAGCTGGTAGAGATAGGCGTCAAAGGTCTGCTCGGTGACGTAACGGTAGATGTGCACCTCGGGATTGCGATTGCCCTGCCGCAGGATGCGCCCAGCGCGCTGTTCCAGATCAGACGGCCGCCAGGGACAGTCCAGGTCGTGCAACGCGATGAGCCGCTCCTGCACGTTGGTTCCCGCGCCCATCTTTGCCGTGGAACCCATCAGCACGCGCACCTGCCCACTGCGCACCTTCGCGAAGAGTTCTTTCTTCTGTACCTCCGTGTTCGCGTCATGGATGAACGCGATTTCCTCTTCCGGGATTCCCTTTTCCACCAGCTTATCCCGCAGATCGTCGTACACATTGAAGCCCGCGCCCGGCGTGGACAGGTCGCAGAACACCAGCTGCGCGCTGCGGTCTGCTGCTGTGCGCTGCCAGATCTCCCGGATGTTCTGTGCGCATACGGAGACCTTGCTGTTCTCTCCGCTTGGGCAATGGCATTTTCTGCACTGTGGTTTGGTCTGAAACCATTGCTTCGCTTGAAAAATTTTGCTTCGCAGATAGGTTCTAATACTTGCAGAATACATTGCTGAATCAGCCTGTCCATAATCGTGGGTATTCCGAGGGGACGGGTTTTCCCGTTATCCTTTGGTATTTCCACTCTGCGGACAGCATTAGGAATATACCAGTCCAGCTTACGCTGCACATGGGCAACCAAGGCATTTTCGTTCCACTTGTTCAAATCGCTTATTGTCTTGTTATCCACACCCGCCGTCCGACTGCCGCTGTTCTTTCGGATATTTCTATATGCCAACTTGATGTTTTCAGGGCGTTTTATCAGTTCCACAAGATTGCAGAGCCGCTGCCCCTTAACACTTGCGGCATACAGTTCGTCAAAAGCAAGCTGCATATCGTAGTATTCAGAGTTGCGGATTTTCTGTTTCTTTAAGGGTTTCTTCTTGTTTGCCAAAGTCAGGTACTTTCCTTCTTATGAGAGGATTTCGCTTTTCTTAGTCATACTCGAACCTTTGTGTCTGTATAGTTTTCAATTTATTGATTGCTGACGACTAATGGCCATCCCTCCGCCGTGTTTCCACGACTTCATCGGTACTGTGCCATCTCTCTCAACTGGATAAAGGATTGTTATACGCAATGCGCTTTCCAATCCAACACCTCATAGCCTGTAACCGGCTCCGTGTTCCAGCCTTTCCACGTTCCAATATTCCTATCTGTACATATCTGCCCTTAGGTGTCCCTCTGAGCCTGTATGCTGGGCGGTGCCTATAACACCGCAAGGACTTTCATAGTAAAAATTCTTACTCATCCTCACATACTTCCGTAATCGGAAAGGAACATTTCTGCTCCTGCGCTTTTTAGACCCGTACATTCGGGATTTCGTCAGTCATCCATGACATTCTGACCATAGGCAGTTTATAGACCTCCGGCGTATCATAC
>DKYK01000051.1:19066-19353 GCA_002492415.1 Christensenella sp. UBA7102 | reverse complement strand
CTCTGCCGCAGCAGAGGCGCGGGGGTCTCTCGGTACCCTGTAGCCAGTTAGATGGCCATGCCGGTTTTGAACTGGATGTTGTACAGATTGGCGTAGAAGCCATTTTGTGCCAGCAATTCGTCGTGTGTGCCCTGCTCGACGACTTCGCCGGCGTTGATGACGAGTATCTTGTCCGCATTGCGAATGGTAGACAGGCGGTGCGCAATAATGAAGGAGGTGCGGCCCTCCATCAGCTTGAGCATGGCGTCCTGGATCTTGATCTCCGTACGCGTATCGATGGAAGAGGT
>DKYK01000051.1:0-18798 GCA_002492415.1 Christensenella sp. UBA7102 | reverse complement strand
TGGAAGAGGTGGCCTCGTCCAGGATCAGCAGGCAGGGGTCTGCCAGGATGGCGCGCGCAATGGCGATGAGCTGTCGCTGTCCCTGCGAGATGTTGCCCGCATTGTCGGCCAATACCGTGTCATAGCCCTGCGGCAGATGGATGATGAAGGAGTGCGCGTTTGCCATGCGCGCGGCGCGCTCCACCTCCTCGTCGGTGGCATCCAGCCTGCCGTAGCGGATGTTCTCGCGCACGCTCTCGGAGAAGAGGTAGGTATCCTGCAGCACCATGCCCACAGTTCTGCGCAGAGAGTTGCGCGTAATGGATTCGATGGGCTTGCCGTCAATGAGAATCCGGCCGCTGTCCTTGTCGTAGAAGCGCGTCAGCAGCGAGATGATGGTGGTCTTTCCCGCGCCCGTGGGGCCGACAATGGCGACCTGCTCGCCCTTTTTCGCGGTGATGGTGGCGTGCTTGAGCACAGGCTTGCCGGGAATGTAGGAGAAGGTGACGTCGCGGATCTCGATGTTGCCCTCGATGTCGGTGACATCTTTGGCCTCGGGCGCATCCTGCTCAGGCTCCTCGTCCATCACCTGGAACACGCGCTCCGCGCCCGCCAGCGCCGACTGGATGGTGTTGAACAGGTTTGCGATCTCAGAGATGGGGCGCGCGAAGTTCTTCATGTAGAGCAGGAAGGAGAAGACCACGCCCACGGTAACGGCGCCCGTGACGGAGTTGATGACCAGATATCCACCTGCCACCGCAACGATCAGGTAGGTGATGTTGTTGATCATGTTCATAAACGGGCCCATCACGCCGGCGATGATCTCGGCCTTGGTGCCGCTCAGCCGCAGCCGGTTGTTGATGTGGGAAAAGTCCTTCTTGTTGGCCTCCTCGCGCGAGAAGAGCTTGATGACCTTCTGACCGGAAACCATCTCCTCGATGTAGCCATTGAGTTCGCCCAGATTCTTCTGCTGCTCGCGGTAGAAGCGCCGCGAGATGCCGGCTATGGTGCGCGTGACGAGCAGCATCACGGGGATGGCGATCAGAGAGATGAGCGTCAGCAGCGGGCTGAGCACGAGCATGGCAACCAGCGTGCCCACGATGTTGATGATGCCCGAAAACAGCTGCGTGACGGACTGGGACAAGGTGTTTGAGATATTGTCCACGTCGTTTGTCAGGCGGGACATGATGTCGCCGCTGGAACGTGAGTCAAAGTACTTCAGCGGCAGACGGCTCAGCGCCGCGAACAGGTCCTTGCGCAGCTTGAACGAGATTTTCTGCGCCACGACGATCATATTGGTGTTCTGCAGGTAGCTGCAGGCGATGTTGACCAGGTAAATCACCAGCAACCCTATGCACAGCCTGGCAAGCCCTGCCATGTTGCCCACCGCGATGTAATCGTCGATCGCAACGCCCGCGATGCGGTTGGTCAGTATGGAAATCAGCGCCGTGATCGCACACAGCACGCTGATCAAGATCACGCGGGGCAACTGCTCCGATACGTATTTGAGCAGGCGCTTCATTGTGCCCTTTGCATCTTTGGCGCGCACGGGCATGGCGCCGTGCCTACCCGGTCCTCCGGGTCCCATCGGTCCTGGCATTACGCGATCGCCTCCTCTCCCCACTGGGATGCGACGATCCCACGGTAAACCTCGTTATTGCGAATGAGCTCCTGGTGCGTGCCCTGGCCCACGATGGCGCCGTCCTCCATCACCAGGATGAGATCGCTGTCCGCAATGGCAGATATGCGCTGGGCGATGACAAAGGTCACGCCCCTGCCCACTCTGCGGCGCAGCGCCTGCTGCAGCTTGGCTTCGGTCTCGGTATCCACCGCGCTGGTAGAATCGTCCAGAATCAGTATGTCCGGCTCTTTTGCGAAGGTCCGCGCAATGGACAAGCGCTGCTTCTGCCCGCCGGAGAAGTTTTTGCCGCGCTGCTCCACGACAGCGTGCAGACCGTCGGGCAGCTTGGATACAAATTCGGTGGCCTGCGCGTCGTCCAGCGCGCTGCGCAGCCTCTCTTCCGCACAGTTTTCGCCGCCCCAGCGCAGGTTGCTCTCAATGTCGCCCGAGAACAGCGTGCTCTCCTGCAGCACCACGCCGATGTGCCGGCGCAGCGCGTCCATATCCAGGTCGCGCACGTCCGTGCCGCCGATGCTCACAGAGCCGTCGGTCACGTCGTACAGCCGCGGGATCAGCGAAACCAGCGTGGATTTGCCCGAGCCGGTGTTTCCGATGATGCCCACGCGCTGGCCGGGCTTTGCGGTAAAGGTGATGTCCTTGAGCACGGGCTCCGGGTCGGTGTCGTTGTAGGAGAAGTTCACATGGTCAAACCGCACGGTGAAGTCCTTCACATCCTTGGGCTGGGCGGGGTCCGCAATGGAGGGCTCGGTGTTCAGCACTTCGGCGCAGCGATCCGCCGCAACCTTTGCGCGAGAGAACTGCATCATCATCATCACGGCCATCATCAGGCTGGAGAGCACCTGCATCAGGTAGGTCATGAACGCCATGATCTTGCCGACCTCCAGGCGCCCGGCGTTGACCAGGTTGCCGCCAAACCACAGCAGCGCCACCACGGAGAAGTTCATCACGGCCGTAACGATGGGCATCAGCACGATCATGCGGTTCATGGCCTGCAGCGCCCAGTTCATCAGGTCTTCATTGGCGCCCTGGAAGCGCTGCTTTTCCTTCTCCTGCCCCACAAAAGCCTTGATCACGCGCACGCCCAGCAGGTTTTCGCGCATCACGGTGTTGACGCGGTCGATCTTTTGCTGCATCTTGGCAAACATGGGGAAGGTGCGCAGCGCCACGAAGATCACTGCGATCGCCAGCACCGGCATGGCCACCACAAAGATGACAGACAATTCCCGGCTGATGGCGACGGCCATCACCAGCCCGCCAATGCAGGACAGGGGCGCACGCACCATCATGCACAGCACCGCACGCAGCGTCTGCTGCAGGATGGTCACATCATTGGTCAGCCTCGTAATCAGCGACGAGGTCTGCAGCTTGTCGATCTCCTTAAAGGAGAAGGTCTGGATCTTGTCAAACATGCCCTGGCGCAGACGCGCTGCCGAATCAAAACTCGCCTTTGAGGAAAGGATTGTGCAGCCCGCGCCGCCGATGATGCCCAGCAGCGCCACGCCCAGCATCTTGAGGCCCGTGGACCACACCAGGGAAATCTCCCCGCTGGCGATGCCTACGTCCACAATCTCGGACATCAGCGTGGGCTGCATCAGGTCGCACATGACCTCCAGCACCATCAGCAGCGGCGCCAGAAACACGAGCGGCCAGGAGCCGTTTATGTACTTTATGATTTTCCTCATCTGTCAACCTCCTTTTCCAGGTTTTTCTGAATGCGGATCAGAAACTCTCCCAACTGCCGGCGCTCCTGCTGTGTGAAGCCGTTCAGCGCCGCTTCTTCTGCCCGCGCGAACACTTTCTGCACATACTGCTGCTTTTCACGCCCTTTTTCCGTCAAGACCACGCGCAATGCGCGCTTATCCCCGGGCACGCTCTCGCGCCGGATCATTCCCTCTTCCTCCATGCGCACCAGCGCAGAGGTGATGGTAGCCGGATCAAAGTAAGCGCGCTCGGCGAGCTCTCGCTGGATCACCTGATCGTGTTCCGCCAGAAAATCCAATATCCAAGGCTGCGAGCGGCGGATTCCCTCCTCGTGAAACGCGTCCATCGTGATCTTTCGGTGCAGGTTGGATACGAATCCCATATTCAGAAGTAAATATCGGTTCATGTCCTGCCTCCTTTATGATTAAAATTTCAACAGTTGGTTTTCCAACTGTTTGTCTTCGTTTATTATATGCTCCTCACAACGAACTGTCAACAAATATGGGAGCGAATTTCTCCGCTCCCATGTTAATCTTTCGGTATCTCTTTACTTTCCCGTCAAACTTTCCAGCTTCGTGATGCTGGAATTGGCGCCGATGGCGATGAGCACATCCTTATTGGCCAGCACGTCGATGCCCTGCGGCGCAACGGTGATGCCACCGTCCGGATGGCGGATGGCCATGACATTGATGCCGTAGCGCACGCGCAGGTTGAGATCTTTTAAACTGCAGCCCTCCCAGGTCTTGGGCGTCGCGATCTCCACCAGCGAGTAGTCGGGCGACAGCTCGATGTAATCCAATATATTGGTGGACACCAGGTTGTAGGCCACGCGCGCGCCCATGTCGCGCTCGGGGAACACGATCTTATCCGCGCCCACGCGCTGCAGCACCTTTGCGTGCGTCTCGCTCTTTGCCTTGGTCAGCACGTATTTGACGCCCTGCTCCTTGCACAGCATCGTCACCAAAATGCTCGCCTGCAGGTCAGTGCCGATGGACACCACCGCCACGTCGAAATTGCGCAGCCCCAGCGCGGCCAGCTCCGCCTCGTCGGTGGCGTCGGCGCACACCGCGTGCGTCACGCCGTCGGCGACGGCCTCCACGCGCTCCATGTTTTTATCTACCGCCAACACCTCGTGCCCCATCTTGTAAAGCTCCGTCGCGACCGACATTCCGAAGCGCCCCAGGCCGATGACCACAAACTGCTTCATATCCGCATCCCCTTTTCTTGTATTATCCGATCATGATCCTGCCCTCGGGATAGGACAGACTGTTGCGCCCCTGCGAGTGGCGGCGCGTGAGGCCAAAGGCGATGGTCATCAGCCCCACCCTGCCCGTGAACATCACCAGGCACATCACCAGCTTTCCCGCGCTCGTCAGTTCTCCCGTCACGCCCACGGTAAGGCCCACCGTGGCCAGCGCCGAAATCACCTCGTAGAGCAGATTGCTGGAATTCACCACATCCGTTGCCGGCAGCAGCACCGAGAGCAGGATGTGCGCCAGCACAATGAGCAGCAGCGCCAGCGTCGTGAGCACAACCGCCCGATTGACAGTGGATTGGTTTACGGTTCTGCGGAACACCACGATGCGGCTGCGGCCGCGCAGCACGTTATACACCAGCAGACAGAACACGCCAAATGTAGTGGTCTTGATGCCGCCGCCAGTGGAGGCGGGCGATGCGCCGATGAGCATCAGCAGCAGCGTCATCACCAGCGCAGGCGGCGTAAGACCGGTCTGCGGTATGGTCTGAAATCCCGCGGTGCGCACCGTCACGGACTGGAACAGCGCGTTGACGGGCTTCATCAGCGGATGGATGCCACCAGAGAGCGTCTCGGGGTTGTTCCACTCAAATATGCCGTAGAGCAGCGCGCCGCCCAGCGTCAGCGCCGCGCTCATCAACAGCGCGAGCTTGGAGTGCACCGTAAGCCGCTGCCATTTGCCCCGGGTCTTTTCCAGGTTAAAGAGCACCGAAAATCCCAGGCCGCCCACCGTGATGAGCAGCATCACCACCGTCAACACCACAAAGTCGTTGCGGTAGGCCGTAAACCCGCCCGCCAGGTCAAAGCCTGCGTTGCAAAAGGCGGATACCGCATGGAACACCGCGTACCATGCCCCTTTAGGGCCATGCAGCGGAATCATGCGCGTCATCAGCAGCACCGCGCCGATGCCCTCGATGGCCAGTGAAACGCTCAGGATGCGGATAGTCAGCTTGACCATGCCCTGCAGCCCTTCGGCGTTCAGGCTGTCGGATAGGATCAGCCGCTCGGACAGCGTGATGCGCCGCCGCAGCAGGATGAGCAGCACCGTGCCAAAGGTCATGAACCCCAGTCCGCCCACCTGGATGAGCGCCAGCAGCACGACCTGCCCCAGCCCCGTCAGGTCCGCGCCCGGGTCGATCACAGAAAGCCCCGTCACGCACACGGCGCTCGTGGCGGTAAACAGCGCGTCAATGAAGCGCAGCGGCTCGCCCGTGCTCATCACAGGCAGCGTCAGCAGGTAGGCGCCCGCCAGGATCAGCGCCAAAAAACCCACCATCATCACCCGCGAAGGCGAGGACAGCGCTTTTTTGATTTTGAGCCGCTCCAGCGAGTGTGGTGTGGCGGCCAACCGTATGATGGAACGTAAGCCAGCTTTTTTCATGTTTTCCCTCGCTCCGCAAGTCCTCCCCGCGCACACTAGCCGTGGGGTGGGAATGGTATTATTTTACCCCGGCCTACCCCAGCCGTCAATGCCGCACAAAATTTTCAGTTTTTTCCAAGATTTCTGCATCACAGACACGTGTGATTTCGTCTTAATATAGTAACACTTGGATTTGCAAACCGATGCCGAATGTGATACACTAATCGTGCTTAAGAACCGCGTTTTCTGGGAAAGGATTGTTGAAATGAAGCGCAAAGCGTCTAATATCGTCATATTGCTTTTGCTGGTGGCTGTCATCGGCGGCGTCATCATCTATGCAAAGGATAAGCAGCTGGCCCCCGCTTACTCCGCCTCGGGCGACCATGCCGCCGGCACGGATGCCAGCCTGCCCGCAGGCTCTGCGGGCCTCGTGCTCTCCGAGCTGATGGTGGAAAACGACATGGCCGTTCGCGACGCCGACGGCGACTACCCTCGCTGGGCGGAGTTGTACAATTCCACGTCCTCTCCGCTGTCTCTGTCAGGCTATGCGCTGTCGGACCGCGAGGACGACGCCACGCGCTACCCCCTGCCCGCCGTGACGCTGCAGCCCGGCGAGTACCGCGTGGTATTTCTCTCGGGCAAAAACCGCAACGACGCAAACGGTGAGCTGCACACGGGCTTTAAGCTCAATTCCACCGAGACGCTCTATCTCTTCTCGGGCAGCGCCGCCGTGGATTCCGTCTCCGGCGCCTCCACCATGAGCAACGTCAGCAAGATCCGCCAGGGTTCCTCCTGGGAGGAAACGCCTTCCTATTCTCCAGGCTACGAAAACACCGAAGCCGGCCATGAGAGCTACCTGGCCAGCTTTGATAAGCGCGAGGGCAGCGTGCTCAGAATCAACGAGGTGCAGTCCTCCAACGCCACCTGCATCGCAGACGAGCAGGGTCTCTACCCCGACTGGATTGAAATTGTGAATCTTGGTTCCGATACGGTGGATCTATCCGGCTACGGCCTGTCCGACAGTGTGGACAAGCCCATGCGCTGGCTCTTTCCCTCGGGCACGAGTCTTGGCGCCGGGCAGCGCATGATCGTATTTGCCGACGGCAGCAACAATGCGACCGCCGACATCCCTCATACCAGCTTCTCCATCTCCTCGGGCGGCGAGACCATTTCGCTCTACGATGCGGCCGGGGGGCTGCTCGATCGCGTGACGCTGCCGGAACTTGCGACGGATACCTCCTATGCCCGCTCTCCTGACGGCACAGGCGAATTCGTCATAGAGGGCAGCCCCACGCCCAATATGGAAAACACGGTGGAGAGCCAGACCGCGCTCTCCAACCGTTTTTTTCAGGAGCACAACCGCGGCGTTTACATCTCTGAGGTGATGACCGCAAACAGCGCCGCGCTTGAGATAGGTGGTCAGTCGCCCGACTGGGTGGAGATCACCAACGTCACCGGCGCTGCAGTCAGCCTGTCGGGCTACAGCCTGACCAATAAGCCCTCGGCTACCGCGCGTTATATCTTCCCCGACGTCACACTTGAGCCCGGCCAAAGCACACTGGTGTATCTCACCGAAGACGTAAACGCGCTGGGCGAAAACTACAGAGCGCAGTGCGCGTCCTTCAAAGGCTCCTCTACGGGGGAAGTACTCTATCTGTACGACGCGGAGCGCAACTGCGTGGACAAGATGAGCGTTCCCGCGCTGTCGGCCGACGTCTCCTTCGGCCGCGATGCGTCCCGCACCGGCTTTTTTTATTACGCGGAATCCACCCCCGGCAAGGAAAACACCACCACCGCCTACTTCGGGCTGTGCCAGGAACCCGCGTTCTCGCATGAAGGCGGCGTGACGGGCCTTGAGAGCGTGGAGCTGACGCTGACCGCGCAGGAGGGCGCGACCATTTACTACACCACCGACTGCTCCACCCCCACCACGTCCTCGCAGGTCTACACCGGCCCGCTCTCCATCAGCAAGAACACCGTGGTGCGCGCCATCGCGGTGCGCGACGGGTACCTGACCTCCACCGCCGCCACCCGCACGTATATTACCGAGGCCACTCACACCGTGCGCGTAGTGTCACTGGTGACGGACGACAAGTATCTGTTCTCCAACGAGAAGGGCATGTACGCCAACGGTCCGGGCTATATGGAGGAGTTCCCGCACGGCTACGCGGGACACGGCGCCAACTTCTGGATGGACTGGGAGTACCCCGTGCACGTGGAAGTGTGGGAGGAGGACGGTACGCGGCTGATCGAGCAGGATGGCTCCTTCAAGCTCAATGGCCAGTACTCCCGCGCGCTGGATCAGAAGTCCTTCGCCGTATACGCCCGCAGCGAGTACGGCGACGACGGCCGCTTCAACGCCGCGCTGTTTGATGAGCGCGATTACGACAGCTACAAGTCCTTTGTTCTGCGCTCCACCGCGCAGGACTACAACCGCGCCCGCATGCGCGACGCGATGATCACCCACACCATGCTGGGCGAAGATGTGATGTATCAGGAGTCCGAGGTATGCGTGCTGTACCTCAACGGCAAATACTGGGGCCACTACAACATGCGCGAGCGCGTCAACAAGTGGTCGGTCGCCCAATGGGAAGGGATCACCGACGAGGACGTGATCGACAACATTGATCTGCTCAAGGGCAACGGCAACAGCGCCGCGCGCACGCTCAACGGCGACAACAAGGAATATCGCGAGCTGATCGACTTCTGCAAGAACAACAGCCTGAAGAGCGCCGAGAATCTCAAGTACGTCACCGACCGCGTGGACGTGCAGAACTACTTCGATTACCAGATCGCCGAGATCTTCTGGGCGAATTCCGACAACGGCAACATCAAATACTACAAGGTGCCCGGCGGCAAGTGGAAATGGATTCTCTACGACATGGACTGGGCGATGAATAACAGCGAGAGTATGCCCGTCTCCTGGAACACATTCAACCATGTATTCGACCCCAAGGGCACGGGCGTGGGCGATGCGTTTGAAACCACTCTGTCCACCGCGCTGCTGGCAAACGACGACATGAAGGAATTGTTTCTGGAGCGTCTGTCCTACTACATGACCAACGTATTCACCACCGACAAGCTGCTCGCCTCCATTGAGAACTACTACACGCAGATGCAGCCCGAGATGGCCATGCACTACGAGCGCTGGCCGGATCAGGGCTCGGTAGAGTCCTGGGAGCGCAACGTTGGACGCCTGCGCACCTGGGTGCAGCAGCGCCCCAAATACGTCGTGGAGGCGGCGGAAAGCTACTTTCATCTCTCCGACAGCCGACTTGTTGAGCTGTTCGGCGATCTGGGCAGGGAGGTTGAGGACGAATGAGTGAAGCTAAGCTTCCGCTGCGGCATGAGCAGAAATACTACATCAGCCAGGGCGACGCCGTCTATCTGTCCACGCTGCTGCGCCGCACCATGCAGCGCGACAAGCACGCCGACCGCAACGGTGAGTATCACATTCGCTCGCTTTACTTTGACGATTGTTTCAACTCCGCCATGAGCGATAAGCTGGACGGCGTGATGCACCGCCACAAGTACCGCATCCGCATCTACAACTTCTCCGACCGCATCATCCGGCTGGAGCGCAAGAGCAAGCAGGGCGACTACATCAGCAAGCTCTCCTGCGGCATCTCGCGCGAACTGGCCGAGCAGATCATCGCGGGCGATCCCTACGGGCTGGAAACCATCAAGCATCCCCTGATTCAGGACGTCTACCGCATGATGACCACCAAGCTGCTGCGCCCCGCCGTCATCGTGGACTATGTGCGCGAGGCCTACATCCACCCCTGCGAAGAGACGCGTGTGACGCTGGATAAGCAGCTGCGCACGGGGTATCTTTCCGCAGACATGTTCAACCCGCAGCTGCCCACCTTTCCCTGCCTGGATCAGAACCAGGTGATTCTGGAGATCAAGTATAACCGCAGATTTCCGGAATACATCCTACCCATCACATCGTCCATCCCCGCGCAGCGCAGCGCCATCTCCAAATACACGCTGTGCCGCCGGTATGAGTTCAATCTGTAAATCAATGGAGGAGGCATCCATCCCATGAACAATCCCACCACGTTCTCCGATGTCTTTAAGGACAAATTCCTGCAGGGCTTCTCGCTCTCAACGCAAAACCTGACGCTGCCCAACATACTCATTTCGCTGGGCATCGCCTTTGCGCTGGGCCTGCTCATCTACTTCATCTACAAGAAGACCTATCGCGGCGTGCTGTACAGTCACAGCTTCAATCTCTCGCTCATCATGCTGTCGATGGTCACCACGCTGATCATCATGTGCATCTCCTCCGCCCCTGCGCTATCCCTGGGCATGGTGGGTGCGCTGTCCATCGTGCGTTTCCGCACCGCCGTCAAGGATCCCATGGATACCGTCTACATGTTCTGGGCCATCGCGGTGGGCATCACCGTCGGCGCGAACTTCCTTCTCTTCTCCATCATCGGCACGCTGGTCATTGCAGCCATCCTGCTGGCGCTGTCCTTTGTGGGCAATAACATGGGCCACAATTATCTGCTCGTGGTGCACTACGACGAGCGCTACTCCAAGGAAGTCACCGGCGCGGTAAACAAAATGGTGCAGCGCTACAAGCTCAAGTCCAAGACCGCCACGCGCAATGGCATCGAGATGACGCTGGAGCTGCGCCTGCAAGGCAATCGCTCCAACCTGGTGGACAACCTGCTGAACGTCCCCGGCGTGCAGGATGCCACCCTTGTGGCCTTCCAGAACGAAATTGCGTAACCTTTTTTACCCCGCAGCGGTTGAGCAGCCGTTTGCGGGGGTATTTTATACGACAGGGAGGTGTTTTCCCATGCGCAAGCTGTTGACCATGACGCTGCTCCCCTTGCTGTTGCTGACGGGGTGCGCGTCGCCCGCCCTGGAGGCGTCAATGCCTGAACTCAGAGTGACCTTTCTTGATGTCGGCGCCGCGGACTGCATTGTGCTGCAGACCGACGGCCACGCCGCCATGATCGACACTGGGAACCAGGGCGACGCGCAATACATATTGGACTTTCTGGACGCAGAGGGCATCGAAAAGCTGGATTTTCTGCTGCTGACCCATCTGGACAAGGATCATATTGGCGCTGCGGATGTGGTTATGGAGAGCATTTCCATCGATACGATTTACGCGCCGGATTACGTCAAGGGCAATAAGCAGTATGACCAGTACATCGCGGCGCTGGACGCGCTGGGCATCGTGCCGGAGCATCCCACCCAGCCCGTGGAGCTCTCCTTTGGCGCAAGCGCACTCACGCTGCTGCCTGGGAAAAAAGCCGTCTACGAGCAGTCTAATGACTATTCCATACTCGCGCACCTGGCCTATGGGCAGATCACCTTCCTCTTTGCGGGCGATGCGGAGGCCGAGCGCTTGGGCGAATATCTTGACACGTCCCCCCAACCTGTGGACGTGCTCAAGGTCCCCCACCATGGCCGCAAAAATGCGTTGAGCGAAAAGTTTTTTACCGTCATGTCGCCCCGCGTCGCCGTCATCACCTGCGAAAAAAAGGAAATGCCCGACGCGGCTGTCGTTAGCTTCCTTCAGTCTCTCGATGCAGAGGTCTATGGCACGATTGACGGCATGGTCACACTCACGACGGACGGAATCCATCTTACCGTCTCGCAGTAACTTTTCTCCTTTGCACAAAAAAGGAACGATCCTCTTCCGATCGTTCCTTTTCTGTATATTCCCTTACTTTGCAAACTCCGTTGCGCGCGTCTCGCGAATGACATTGACCTTGATCTGGCCGGGATACTCCAGCTCCTTCTCAATGCGCTTGGCGATATCCTTTGCGATCAGCACGGAATCGGCGTCGTTGACCTCTTCGGGCTTGACAATGACGCGCACCTCGCGCCCCGCCTGGATGGCAAAGGTCTTCTCCACGCCGTCAAAGGAGTTGGCGATCTCCTCCAGCTTTTGCAGGCGCTTGATGTAGCTCTCCAGCGTCTCGCGGCGTGCGCCGGGACGTGCGCCGGAGATGGCGTCCGCCGCGGCGACGAGCACCGCCTCGATGGTGGTCGGCTCCACATCGCCATGATGGCTTTGAATGGCATTGACCACATCGGGATTCTCGCGGTATTTCTTGGCCAGATCTGCGCCGATCTGGATGTGCGTGCCCTCCACGTCATGATCGATGGACTTGCCGATGTCGTGCAGCAGACCCGCGCGCTTGGCCAGCGCCACGTCCGCCCCCAGCTCAGAGGCCATCACGCCCGCCAGGTGCGATACCTCAATGGAGTGCCTGAGCACGTTCTGTCCATAAGAGGTGCGGAACTTCATACGACCCAGGAGCCGCACCAACTCGTGATGCAATCCATGCACGCCCGTCTCAAACACGGCCTGCTCGCCCGCCTCACGCATCTGCGCATCGACTTCCTTGCGCGCCTTTTCCACCATTTCCTCGATGCGCGCCGGATGGATGCGCCCATCGGTGATGAGCTTTTCTAGCGCAATGCGCGCCACCTCGCGGCGGATGGGGTCAAAGCCGGAGAGGATGACGGCCTCGGGCGTGTCGTCAATGATCAGATCAATGCCCGTAGCGGTCTCCAGTGCGCGGATATTGCGGCCCTCACGGCCGATAATGCGCCCCTTCATCTCGTCATTGGGCAGATTGACGACCGAAACCGTGGTCTCCGCCACATGATCGGCCGCACACTTCTGAATGGCGAGCGATACGATATTTCTCGCCTTTTTGTCCGCCTCGTCCTTGGCCTTGCTCTCGATCTCGCGCACCATTACGGCCGCGTCGTGATAGGCTTCGCGCTGCACGTTGTTCATGATGATCTGACGCGCTTCCTCAGCGGTCATCTGCGCGATGCGCTCCAGCTCACTCTGCTGCTTGATACGCATGGCCTCCACTTCCTGGGCGCGCTGCTCCAGCTCGCGGCTGGTCTTGTTCAGCCCCTCTTCGCGCACCTCCAGGTTGTCCAGCTTTTTGTCGAGCATCTCTTCGCGCTGCAACAGACGGCGCTCGGTGCGTTGCGTCTCATTCCGGCGCTCACGCAGCTCTTTTTCCGTTTCGGTTTTCTGGCGAAGGATCTCTTCCTTTGCCTCGAGCAATTTTTCCTTTTTGACCACCTCCGCCTTGTTCGTGGCGTCATCCACGAGCTTCTTCATCGCGTCCTCGGTCTTGCCGATCTTGCCTTCGATTTCCTGCTTCATCTTCTTGCCGCCGAAGGCGTAGCCAACGTACAGAGCGCCGGCCGCTGCGACAATGATTCCCAAAATCCAGAATAGCTTGTCCAACTGTTTCACCACCTTAATTTATGATAAACAGCCGACCGCCTGCCTGTCTGACACCACGAATCGCACCTTGCGCGCTCCTTCCAACACTTTTACGAGCGCGTATCCTGCAAAAAATACGAAATGACCCTATAAACTCCTCTCATGGCGCATACACAGCTGAAGGGTTATGATTCACTTTTTATCTATTCCATAAAAAATATACATGTTCCCAAACGGTCACTGTCATACTAGTACTATTTTATATTCATTTCATTCATCTGTCAATAACCACGGGGGTTTCTATGAATATTTTGTTAAAGCTGATGATAAAGGCAAACCCCGCCCGGCAATTTCCGAACAGGGTTTTGAAGAAGATTTAATTCAAAAACTATTTTGCGTAATAATTGATGAGGCAGCCGGCCAATATGATGTCGCGTTCGTCGGCCGTCATCGCCGGCAGACTGAGCGCGATGCTGCGCTCGCCTGCTTTGGAAATCACCGTGGCAGGAATGGCGTCGTACCGCTCGTTTTCCAGCGCCGTGCGGATGCCCTTGATCACAACAATATCTCCCGCCTGAATGCCGGAGCTCGCCGCATCCTTGAGGATGAAGGGCAGCATGCCCCAGTTGACCACGTTGCTGCGGTAGCGCTTGGTCGCATACTCCGCGGCGATGTTGGCGCACCCGCCCAGCACGCGCTGGCAGGAGGCCGCCTGCTCACGCGCAGAACCGTCGCCCGGCTTGAGTGCGAATACCAGCGAACCGATGCCGGTGTCCTTTGCCTCGCAGCCCGCCTTTTCCAGCAGTTCCTGCGCCCGCGCATCGGGCGCGCCCACTCTACGGGATAGCTCCAGCGCTTTGATCGCCTTGGCGCGGCCCACGTACTGCGGATCCTTGCGGGACAGCGCGAACTCGGACAGCTTGAGAGGATTGGAGCGGTAAGAGGACGTCTCGCCTGACGGGATCAGCTCGTCGGTCGTGGTCACAGGGTCGTAAATGGCGGACGCCACCTCCATCACCAGATTGTCGGGCAACGCGATCTGCTCAGGCCAATCGGCGATGTTGGGGCCAAACACCAGCTCCTCGTCAGGCTGCGCTTTGCCCCATCCCTCATAGACGCGATTGCCGTAGAGGGTGGGGTCGTAATGATAGGCGTACTCCTTTTCCTCGGGCAGCTCAATCTCGGTCGCGGCGGTGAGCCTGCCTCCGTTGACGGCAGTAGCCGCAATGGAGCGCGCGTCCATCAGCGCGACGTAGGCCATCTGGCCGTTGGCGGGCTTTGCGCCCTCGCGGTTGGGGAAATTGCGCGTTGCATGGCGGATGGACAGGCCGCCGTTGGCCGGTACATCGCCCGCGCCGAAGCACGGCCCGCAGAAGGCCGAACGCAGCACGACGCCCGCGGCTGCAAGATCTGCCGCCGCTCCGTTCTTCATCAGCTCGATGAACTGCGGCTGGCTGGCGGGATACAAGCTCATGGTGAAAGCATCCGCGCCGATGCTCTTGCCGCGCATGATGTCCGTCATGGTCATGATGTTCTCAAACGTACCGCCAGAGCAGCCCGCCACGACGCCCTGCTCGACATAGACCTGGCCCTCCCTGACCTTGTCGGTCAGATGGGGCATGGGGTACTTTTCGTCCATCATGCCGCGCGCCTCCTGCTCCACCTTGGCCAGCAGCTCCTGCGCATTCTCGCGGAACTCGCGGATGGTGTAGGCATTGGAAGGGTGGAAAGGCAGCGCGATCATGGGCTCCACCGCGCTCAGGTCCACTTCCACCAGTCCGTCGTAGACCGCGCCCTCCTGCGGATGCAGTTCTTTGTACTCCTCGGAGCGCAGATGCGTCTCGTACCACCCGCGCACCCTCTCGTCCGTCTCCCAAATGGAGCTCAGGCAGGTGGTCTCTGTGGTCATTACATCGATGCCGTTGCGGTATTCCACAGAAATATTGCCGATGCCCTCGCCTACGAATTCCATCACCTTGTTTTTGACAAAGCCGGAAGCAAACACCGCGCGAATGATGGCCAGCGCCACATCCTGCGGGCCGACGCCGCGCACGGGCTTGCCCGTCAGATGGATGGCGACGACGTCCGGATAGGCGATATCATAGGTCTTTTCACACAGCTGCTTGACCAGCTCGGGTCCTCCCTCTCCCACGCCCATAGTGCCCAGCGCGCCATAGCGGGTATGCGAGTCGGAGCCCAGCAGCATCTTGCCGCAACCCGCCATGCGCTCGCGCATGTACTGGTGGATGACTGCCTGGTGAGCGGGCACGTAAATACCGCCGTACTTCTTCGCCGCGGACAGGCCGAAGAGATGGTCGTCCTCGTTGATGGTACCGCCCACCGCGCACAGCGAGTTATGGCAGTTGGTCAGCACATAGGGCAATGGGAACTTTTTCATGCCCGATGCGCGCGCCGTCTGGATGATGCCGACGTACGTAATGTCGTGCGACGCCATGCCGTCAAATTTGATCTTGAGCTGTTTATCCTCTCCCGAGGTATTGTGCGCCGTGAGGATGGCATGCGCCATCGTCTTTTCCCTGCCGCGGGCACAGTCGGTCTTTGCAAACGTGCCGTTTTCATACTTATACAAACCGGGATAACATGCGATCATCGGATCTGCCCCTTTCAAACGTCCTTACCTTCATAATACCGCATTGAGCCGCATCCGTCAACCAAGAAACTGCATAAACAGACGCTGCATCCTGCAAACGCAGTGCAGTGCCCCGACACAGTCATTTCGAGCGGAGCGAGAAATCTCTCAGCACTCTGCCGCACGGACCTATACAATTTTGTCAAAACCCGCTATAATACAAGTACAAATCACGCCACAAGGAGGCCGATTCCATGATTCGCGTAACCGTTTGGAATGAATTCCGTCACGAAAAGGAGATGCCCGAGGTTGCCGCTCTCTACCCCAACGGCATTCACGGCGCCATCGCCGACTTCCTAGGCAAAAATGAGGACATGGTCGTCCGCACCGCCACGCTCGACGAACCGGAGCACGGCCTGACCGACGAAGTGCTCGCGGGCACCGATGTGCTGTTGTGGTGGGGCCATGCGCATCATCACGAGGTGGACGACGCCGTCGTCAGCAAGGTCTGCCAGCGCGTCAACGACGGCATGGGCTTCATCTGCCTGCATTCCGGCCATGCCTCCAAGCCCTTTTCCCGTCTGCTGGGCACCCGCACCGATATGCTGCGCTGGCGCGAGGACGGCGACATGCAGCGCCTGTGGGTCACCAGCCCCAACCATCCCATTGCAAAGGGCATCGGCGATTACTTTGAGGTTCCGCACGACGAGACCTACGGCGAGATGTTCCACATTCCCCAGCCTGACCAGCTGGTGTTCATCTCCTGGCATCCCGGCGGAGAAGTATTCCGCTCCGGCTGCTGCTTTGTGCGCGGCGGCCGCATCTTCTACTTCCAGCCCGGCCACGAGACCTTCCCCGTCTACTACCAGAAGGAAGTGCAGACCGTCATCACCAACGCGGTGCGCTGGGCGGCTCCTGCGGAGTCCTATGCCTATACCACCGGCTGGCAGCCCTCTGTCGAACCCATCCACGAGTATCCCGACCACAAGTAAATCCCCTCTCCCGGCCCTTCGCACCAGCCTGCGAGGGGCCCTGGTTTATATGGAAAGGCATTACTTATGAAGATCGAGATCGAAGCCAATCTCCTGCGCTACCTTTTGCGGGGCGCCTACTTCATCACCGGCACGGCCTATGCGGGCAAGTCCACCGCGGCGCGCCTGCTCGCCGAGCGCCACGGCGGCATCTGCTGCGGCGAAAATTACCACGACGCGCTCTCTGCTGCCATTGATCCGGAGCATCAGCCCAACCTGAGTTACTTTTCCACCATGGGCGGCTGGTCGGAGTTCCTTTCGCGCACACCCGAGCAGTATGACGCCTGGATCACAGGCTGTTCGCGCGAGGCGGCGGAGATGGAACTGCTGCTGCTCACGCAGCTGGCTGCGCAGGACAAAAAGCTGTTTGTGGACACCAACATTCCACTGGAAACGCTTCGCGCCGTCGCTTCCCCCCATCATGTCGCGGTGATGGTCTGTCCGCAGCGCATGTCCGTCGAGCGCTTCTTCGACCGTCCTGATGCGGAAAAACAGTTCCTTTACCGGCAGCTGCTCGCCATGCCTGACCCAGACGCCGCGCTGGCCAACTACCGCCGCATCCTCGAGCAAATCAACAGCCCCGAGCACTATGACGAGTACGCCTCTTCCGGCTTTTTCACCTATGTCCGGACGGAAAAAAGCACGCAGGACGAAGCCCTGCGCGCCTTGGAGACACATTTTCAGCTCTGATACAATCCCAGCAGGCGCGCGCGATTGACGCGCCGCCCGCGCCTGCCAAAGTCCGGCTCCGTCCTGTCCGCATCGCAGACGAGCAGCCCCTCGCCGATCTGCTCGCAGCGCACGCGCCCGTCGGGATCGAACACCGCCGTCGGCGCCGTGGGGCAGCGCGACAGGCTGTTGACAGATGCCATCGTCATCACATTCTCCACCGCCCGCGTCCTCAGGTGCGCGCGGATGATTTCCATGCGCTCCGGATCGGGCGCTTCCGATGTGTCGGAGAAGCACACGAAACACAGGTCCACCCCTTCCGCAAACAGCGGCTGGAACAGCTCAGGGAACCGCACGTCAAAACAGATACGGAAGCCCACGCGCAGCCCGCCGATGTCGAATGCGCCAGGCAGGCTGCCGGGCGCGAAACTCTCCTCGTCCCAGCCCCATAGCGCCCGCTTGTCATATCGTCCGATGCGCGACCCGTCCGCGCCCAGCAGAACCAAGGAATTGTACCGTTTTCCCGCCTCAGAGCGCACTGTACCCACTGCCGTGCACAGATGCAGCCGCGCCGCCCGCTGCGCGATGCGCTGCAGCGCCGCTTCGATCTGTGCAAAATCCGTTGTATTTATATCGCATTCAATGGGCGGATAGCCGCACAGCGCGCACTCGTGGAACACCAGCAGCTGTGCGCCCTGCGCCGCTGCAAGCTCCATCGCGCGCAGCATCACGCCCAGATTTTTCTGCACGTCTGCGCCGCTGGCGAAGGGATACACAGCAAACCTCATGCCCACTTCACCTCATCCCGAACGCGTGCTCCGCTCCTCTCTACCAGCGCTTCATGTTCGTCTCGTATTTCTGCGCGAACGCCGTGCCCAGCTCCTCCGGCGTGATGCCATAGCAGAGCATGATGTCGCCAAAGTACATCAGCACGTCGCACATCTCCTCCACAAAATGCCTGCGCACTTCCTCGTCGTGCAGGATGCGTTCATCGCCCTTTTTCTTCATGATGTCCGCCACCTCGCCGGTCTCGGCCACCATCCACAGCAACTGGTTGCGCGCACTCTTCTCCGTCAGCCCGCCCCATTTATCGCGGTATTTTTCCTGCAGTGCCTGCTGGCAGCGGATAATGGTGTCAAAGTCCAGTCCATCCATCGTCCATTCTCCCTTCCGCTCACTGCGCCACGTCAAAGTTGACATCCCGGTAGCCGACGAGGGTATCCGCCAGCTGTTCGCCGTACTCCTGCGCGAAGTCCTTCAGCACCTGCGCGGCAGCCTGCTGGCCCGCCGCCCCGAATATCGCCGTCGCCGTCTCACTGTACGTCCAATAGGAGTGCGCGCAGTGGTATTCA
>DKYK01000049.1 GCA_002492415.1 Christensenella sp. UBA7102 | reverse complement strand
CCCGGCATGATGCACGCCTGCGGCCACGACGGCCATATGGCGACCCTGCTGGCATTGGGCCACATCGCGGCGGAAAAGCGCGACGCGGGCACGCTGCGCTGCGACGTGGTTCTGCTCTTTCAGCCCGCCGAGGAAACCACCGGCGGCGCGCAGCGCATGATCGATCAGGGCGCGCTGGAAAACCCGCATGTGGATGCCGTGTTCGGTTTTCACCTGATGCCGCAGGTGCCCAAGGGCAGCATCGCCCTCTCTCCCGGCGGCGTGATGGCCGCCAATACCGAGTTTGACCTGACCTTCGCCGGCGTGCGCGCGCACGGGGCCATGCCGCACCTGGGCGCGGACGCGGCGGCGGCGCTGGCCCAGACTTACCTCGCGCTGCAGACCTATATGACGCGCGCCGTGCCCCCCAACGCCCCCGCCGTGCTCACCGCGGGCCGCATCTCCGCCGGAAACCTTCGCAACATCGTGGCGGACAGCGCGGTGCTTGAGGCCATCCTGCGCACCTACGACAATGAGATGCAGGATCGGCTCATCGCGGAATTCCAGCGCATCGCCTCCAGCGTGTCCTCGGTCTACGGCGTGACCACCGGCTTTGCGCAGCACTGCTTCTACCCGGCGGTGCGCAACGACGCGGCGCTGGTGGACCGCGTCAGGTCCCTGATCGAC
Organism: Christensenella sp. UBA7102; assembly: GCA_002492415.1. Taxonomy (GTDB): domain Bacteria; phylum Bacillota; class Clostridia; order Christensenellales; family UBA1750; genus Spyradocola. The sequence continues at coordinate 7,983 of DKYK01000049.1, read as the reverse complement.
AGCCCGCTGCCGCAGGAGGCGCTGCTGACGGCGGAGGACTTCTCCTTCTTTGGCAGGGAGCGCCCTGCGGTCTACGCATTTGTGGGCGCGGGAGACGAGCTGCGCTCCGCCCCGCTGCACAGCGATAAATTCGATTTTGACGAGGCGGCGCTGCTGCCCGCCATTGCCTGGTACGCCCGCATTCTGGACACCTACACCAAGGAGGAATAGACGACTATGGGCCTGTTTTCATCAATATTCACAGGAAAGAGCAACCGCCCCGACTTTACTCCGGACATGATGCCCAAAAATCGCTTCGAGCTGTTCTTTGAGATGCTCAAGCTCAACCTGTTCAACCTGCTCAAGGTCAACCTGATGTACTTTGTCTTCTGGATCCCCTTCTGGATCTGGACCTGGATGAACCTGAACGTATTGCTGACCTACGAATCCGTCGAGGCCTTCACGGCGGACGGCTATCTGATGGTCTACGCGATGGGCGCGGCGCTGTGCGTGATGATCACAGGCCCCGCCAAGTGCGCGCTCAAGTACATCACCCGCAACTACGCGCGCGACGAACACGTCTGGCTGTGGTCCGATTTTATCGGCGCGCTGAAGCAGAACTGGAAGCAGGGCCTGGGACTGAGCGTCGTCAACGGCCTGTTCCTTTTCCTGTTTGTGTATGGCGTCAGCTTCTACAGCGGCATGGCTTCGGCCACGGGCAGCTATGTCTACCTGTTCCTGCAGGTGCTGTTGGTGGTGCTGGGCGTGATGTTCCTGCTGATGAACCTCTACGCTTGGCCCATGATGGTCACCTATGACCTCAAGTTCACGCAGATTCTGCGCAATTCGCTGGTGCTGGCCATCGGCCGTCTGCCCCAGAGCGTGCTCTTCGGCCTGATTACCCTGATTCCCCTGGTCATTTCGGCTTTCTGGCTGCCCTTCCTGTTCTGGTATTTCATCATCGGCTATGCGCTGGCCTCCTTTGTCAACTGTTCCTATACCAACGCCGCATTTGACCGTTTCTTCAACACCCGCATCGAGGGCGCCGAGGTGGGCCGCGGCATGCAGAAGCCCGAGCAGGACGATGAATGGGAGGATCTCGATCCCGACGACGAGGATGACAAATAATGGAAGCCTACCGCGAATTCGCCGCGCTGTACGACCGTCTGATGGACGACGTGGACTACGACGCCTGGGCTGCGCACTATCTGGCGCTTTTGCAGGTGCAGCCGGGCGAAAAGGTAGCCGAGATGGGCTGCGGCACGGGCGAACTGTCCATCCGCGTGGCGCAGTCCGGCTGCGCGTTGCTGGCAACCGATCTATCGCCCGAGATGGTCTGCGTGGCGCAGGAAAAGGCGCGGGCGCGCGGGGCGCGTATCCAGTTTGCGGTGCAGGACATGGCGCGCTTGCGCGTGCCTCGTCCGGTGCAGGCGGTGTTCTGCGGCTGTGACGGCCTGAATTATCTGACGGACCTTTCGCAGGTCTTCTCCTGCTTTTCCCACGTGTTCGACGCGCTGCGCCCCGGTGGGCGGTTCGCCTTTGACATCTCCGCCCCGGCAAAGCTCGAGCGCATGGCCGGACAGATGTACGGCGAAGACCGTGAGGACGTGACCTACCTGTGGATAAACGAGCCGCACCCCGACCGCCGCACGTTGGAAATGGCGCTGACCTTCTTCGTTCGGCAGGAAAACGGGCTGTACCGCCGCTTTTCCGAGCGCCATCTCCAGCGCATCCACCATCCCCAGGAGCTGACCGATCTGCTCAAAAAGGCCGGCTTCTCCGAGATCTGCGCACTGTCCGGCCTGACGATGCAGCCCTGCGCGCCGGACGATGAGCGCGTCCACTTCACGGCGCGCAAGCCGCTGTGAGCATTCTTGATCAAACGGAAGGACGAATGCACCGATATGGATAAAATACTGCACATCACATTGGAGGACGGCCAGGCGCGCGCCATGGTGGCCGTGACGACAGACCTTGTGGAGGCGGCGCGCGCCACGCACGGCCTGACCCCCACGGCGTCGGCGGCGCTGGGCCGCACGCTGACCATCTCCGCCATTCAGGGCGCTATGCTCAAAAACGCGAGCGATTCCGTCACCGTGACCATTCGCGGCGGCGGACCTATCGGGCCGGTGGTCTGCGTCGCCCGGGCGGACGGCAAGGTCAAGGGCTACGTGGGCGACCCGAATGTCGACCTGCCCCTCAAGCCCAACGGCAAGCTGGACGTGGGCGGCGCGGTGGGCAGCACGGGCCACGTCACCGTCGTCAAGGACCTGGGCCTGCGCGACCCTTACGTGGGCCAGACGCGCGTGGTTTCGGGCGAAATCGCCGAGGACATGGCCTTTTACCTGACCGTCTCCGAGCAGACGCCCTCGCTGGTGTCGCTGGGCGTGCTCTGTGAGGGCGGCCATGTGCTGGGGGCGGGCGGCATCCTCATCCAACCCCTGCCCGGCTGCTCCGAGGCCGTGCTGCAGCGCCTGGAAGCCCTCGCACCGCACCTTGCGGGCGTGTCGACGATGGCGCGCGAGCTGGGCGATGCCGAAACGCTCGCCGCGCGCGCGCTGTCCGGCTTTTCCTACGCCGTGCTGCAGGAAACCGCTCCCGCCTTCCAGTGCGACTGTTGCCGCGAGCGCATTGAGCGCGCGCTGCTCTCCATGGGCGAAGCGGAGCTGCGCGACATGATCGCCGAGCAGCATGGCGCGCAAGTGAGCTGCCACTTTTGCAACAAAACCTATGAGTTTACCGAGCAGCAGCTGCTCTGGCTGCTTTACGAGGCCAAGGGCGAAGCGTCGCCTGCAAGAGGAGGAAATCAGTAATGGAAGACCAGGAACTGGATCGGGAAATCTGCTGCGAAAAGACCGAGCTGCACATGGACGCCATCGCGCATGCCCGCCAGGCGCTGACCGATCCTGAGCTGCTCGAGCGCCTGGCTGAGCTGTTCAAGGTGCTCGGCGATCCCACCCGCATTCGCATCCTTCAGGCTCTTCACGATACCCGCCTGTGCGTCTGTGACATCGCCGAGACGCTGGGCATGACGCAATCCGCCATCTCCCATCAGCTCCGCGTGCTGCGCCAGGCCCGCCTCGTCCGCGCCCAGCGCGAGGGCCGCTCCGTGTTCTATGCGCTCGACGACGACCACGTCGCCCACATGTTTGAGCAGGGCCTCCTCCACGTCAGCGAGTAGAGCTTCTGGTCCAAAAAAAATAAGAAACAGGCCGTCGGCCCCAAAATGTCAGGAAACGGAGAAGCGATCTTTCGGGATGCAGGCGGGGATGCGCATCCTGCCCAGGAGCGATTTCTGTACGTTAAGGCCATAAATGCAGAGAAACACCTGCATCCACCCGTTCTCAGTCTCTTTGCCGAGGGAAAATCGCTTTCAAAAACCAGAAAAATTCGTGTGCGGCATAGCCGTACGCGAATTTTTGCCTTCTTCGGCGCATACTAACCGCAGTCTACTGCAAAGGAGAACCTGCCATGACCAGCCTTTGGCACGATACTGCGAATCTTCCCCGCTTCCCCGCACTGTCCCGCGACACCTCTTGCGACGTACTCGTCATCGGCGGCGGCATGGCGGGCCTGCTCACGCTGCACGAGTTATGCCGCCGCGGCGTGGATTGCCTGCTCGTCGAAGCCGAGCGCATCGGTTCGGGCACCACGGGCGGCACCACCGCCGTGCTCTCCGCCCAGCACGATACGCTCTACGCCGACCTCATCCGCTCCTTCGGCCGTGATCAGGCCAAAGCCGTGCTCTACGCCAATCTGAGCGCCGTAGAACAATACCGTGCGCTCTGCGCGCGCATTCCCTGCGACTTTTCCGAGGCCCCCTCCTGCCTCTATACGCTCTCCTCCCCAGCCCGATTGGAACGCGAAGTCTCCGCAGTACAGTCCCTGGGTTTCCCTGCGCGGTTCACGCAGCAGACTGAGCTGCCTCTGCCCGTGCGCGGCGCTGTATTCTTTCCCGGCATGGCGCAGTTCCATCCGCTCCGCTTTCTCGCAGGACTCGTCCCCGGCTTGCCCATCTGCGAAAACACCCGCGCGCTTCGCATTGAGCCCGGCGCGGTGCACACCAATCGCGGCGTCATCCGCGCGCGCCGCGTCATCGTCTGCACCCACTTCCCCATACTCAATCGCCGCGGCCTGTATTTTATGAAGCAATATCAGATGCGCTCCTTCGTATTGGCGCTCAAAAACGCACCCGCCCTGCACGGCACCTATGCGGGCACCGAGCGGGGCGGGCTGTACTTTCGCTCCTATGGCGATCTGCTCCTGGTGGGCGGAGGAGACCACCGCACCGGCAAATCCGGCGGCGGCTTCGACTGCGTGGAGGCTTTTGTGCGCCGCACCTGGCCGCAGGCGCGGGTTGCATACCGCTGGGCCGCGCAGGACTGCATGTCTCTGGACGGCGTGCCCTATATCGGGCCCTACTCGCCGCACACACCCGGTCTGTTTGTGGCCACGGGCTTTAATGAGTGGGGCATGACCACCTCCATGGTCGCCTCCCGCCTGCTGGCCGATGCCGTAACGGGCCAACCCAATCCCTATGCCCGCGCCTTTGCGCCGCAACGCAGCCTTGTCCACCCGCAGCTGCTCGGCAATCTGTTCGAAACGACGCTGGGGCTGCTCTGGCCCACCTCCCGCCGCTGTACGCATCTGGGCTGCGCGCTGCACTGGAACCCTCAGGAGCACACCTGGGACTGCTCCTGTCACGGCTCGCGTTACGCCCCCGACGGCAAGCTGCTGGACAACCCCGCGCTGCATGATCGGCGCTAGAACAGGCTCAGCTGTACAAACCGCTCCGCCCGGCGCCGTGTCGGCGCGCTGCCGCGCATCGCATCGGGCGCTAGTTCTGAAAGAAATGCCGACGGCTCCCCGTCGCAGGTGACGATCAATTCCTCTCGAGCACGCGTCAGTCCCACAAAGAACAATCGGCGTTCCTCCGCGCTGTCCGTCTTCCTTCCCTCGCGCTCCAGCGGCAGCTCGCCCTTATTCACTCCCGCCACAAACACCGCCGGGAATTCCAAGCCCTTGGCCGCGTGCAGCGTCATCAGCTTCACCGCGCCCGAGGGATATTTTGTGCCTGTCAATCGCCGCACGTCGGCTTCCTGTCCCATCAACAGCGCATCGGTCAGCTCCTGCGCGCTGTCGTAAAGCGCCGCGCTCTCCAGCAGCTTTTTCATATTTTCGTCCTTGGCAAGCCCCAGCTCGTCCGCCAATGCTTCGAGCAACCGCCGCGGTCGTTCCTTGCGTACACGCCCGCCCAGCATCGCCGCAATCCCAGCCCATCGCTTCAGACGCTCTTCCCGGATTTCCTGCTGCATGGCCGAAATATCTCCGCCCCCGTCGCGCCAGTCGTCCTGCACGCTCAGCGCCTCGCCCAGCGTGCACCCAAACAGTCCCGTCAGCGCGGTGCGCAGCGCCGGCCCATCCCCGGGGTCCAACAGCGAACGCAGCAGGGCCAGCGCCCCCTGCACGCGCTCCTCTTCCCAAAATGCCTCGCGACCCACCACCTGGCAGGGAATGCCGTCATGCTGCAGGCATCGCTCGATCTCCTCCAGCTGGCGCCGCGTGCGGCACAGCACCGCAATCTCGCCGAACGCGCGCGCCTCGGCCGCCTCGCCCCGCGCCTCCAGCATGCCCACGCCCCCTACCATTTGGCCGATGCGCTTAGCGATCCAGACCCCTTCGGAAAATGCGTCCGCCGCCGTCATCACGCGCACGGGCACGCCTTCATCCCGAGTCGCGCGCAACACCCGCTCCTGCCCCGGGTTGTGGGTGATTACGGCCAACGCGCTGCGCAAAATCGCCGGCGTCGAGCGATAGTTCTCCTCCAACCGAATGCACCGAAGATCGGGCCGCGCGGCGCGCAGCCTATCAAAGCAGCCCGCATCCGCCCCGCGGAATCCATAGATGGACTGATCCGCGTCGCCGATGACGAACAGCTCGCCTCTCTCGCTCCAATGCCGAACCAATTCATGCTGCACCGCGTTGATGTCCTGGAATTCATCCACCAGCAGATGACGAAACCTGCGCAGCCCCGCCGTATCCGTCTCCAGCGCTTCCAGCAGCACGTCGTCCAGGTCGCGCGCGCCCTCCTGCGCCAGCGCCTGTTGGTACGCTTCCATCAACCCTTCAGGAAGTTCCGCCTGTCCCCCGTTCTTCCGCAGCGAAATGCGCCGCTGCGTCTCTGACGCGCTCAAGGTTTCTCCGCGCTCCTTGAGCAGCTCGCGCAGCGTCCGCACCGCTTGTCCTTGCCCCACCAGCGCCTTTTTGCCGATCAGCTCAAGGCTCAGCGCATGGAAGGTGCCCACGTGCAGCGCCTTTGCCGCGCGCTTTCCCAAACGTTCTTCCAGCCGCTGCCGCATCTCCTGCGCCGCCTGGTTGGTAAACGTCACCGCCGTGATGTCCTGCGGCGGCACGCCCCGCTCCTCGACCAAGCAGGCGATGCGCGCCACCAGCGTGCCCGTCTTGCCCGTTCCCGGCCCCGCGATGACCGCCACCGTCCGCTCCTGCGCCCGCACGGCCTCCTGCTGCCGTTCGTTGAGCGCGTATGCCCTCTCCCGCCCGATTTCCTGCTTCATTCCTTCTTTGCGCAGCGCGTGCTTCTTCTCTTCCGCTGCAGTGGGTGCGTCCAGCTCCACCAGCGCGGTCTGTCCGCTGAGCAGTTCCAGCTCATGCGGCGCAAACAATCGAATGACGCCGTATTCTCCGTCATATCCCGCTCTCTTGTACACCTGTCCTGCGCGCAGACGCCCAAGCGCCTCGGCCACGGCGCGCCCTGCCGCCCGCTCCACCGCATCCAGCGGCAGCTGACGCAGAATACGAAACTCCGGCCCCAGCACGCTCAGCAAGCGGAAGTACTCCGTCTGCACGCGCTTGCTGGCGGAGGATGCGCCCATACAGTCGGCCAGCAGTTCGGGCAGCGGCATCAGGCTTTCAAAGGGTTGCGTCAGTTTCGCCTCGCCCTCGCCGCGATCCGCCAGTTCCTCCACCCGGTGTGCCACGCCGATGGTCAATTTCCGTCCGCACACGGGACAGCGTCCGCCCAGTTCCTGCGTGCGCGCGGGCTCCAAGCATACCGCGCAGGCCCTGTGCCCGTCCAGGTGGTACTTTCCCTCCTCCGGGAAGAACTCCACCGTGCCGTCAAATCCCTCTCCCGTCTCGATAGCGCGCTTGAGCGCCGCATAGCTCCGCCCGCACGAGAGCAGGTTGGCCTCGCGCCCCAGCTTTGCCGGCGAATGCGCGTCGGAATTGGATACCAGCGTCAGCCCGTCGAGCATGGAACAGCGCCGATTCATCACCGGATCGGAGGACAACCCCGTCTCCACCGCCCGCACGTGTTTTGTCAGGTCGCCGTAGCATTCTTCCAGCGTTTCAAATCCCGAAAACGCGCCAAACAGCGAAAAATGCGGCGTCCACACGTGTGCCGGAATGTACACGGCCTCCGGGCAGCACGTCAATACGATGTCCAGCAGGTCATGACTGTCCAGCCCCAGAATGGGACGCCCGTCGCTGTGCAGGTTGCCGATGGCCTCCAACCGCTGTGCCAGCGCCTCGGCCTCCTCCAGTCCCGGCAGCAGAATCACGTGATGCACCTTGCGCGTGCGCCCATCCTTCTTGTAAATGGTGCTGATCTCGCCCGACACCACAAAATGCGGTGCAGGTCCTTCCCCCGCCACGCCCGCCTGCAGCCGCAGCTCCTCCCTGAGCGTGTACAGTCCCGCGCCGTCGGACACGAGCGCCGCCTGCATCTCCTTCCGCCACTCCGGATGGGTAAAGTCCCCTGTCCCCACAAGGTCAATGCCTTTGCGCCGCGCCCAAAGATCCAGGTGCTGCATGTCGCAATCCTTTGCCGTCGCGCGCGAGTACTTTGAATGGATGTGCAGATCTGCAATCATCATGCTCCCTCTTCCGCCGTTTTTTGCTATATTATAACAGCATTCCTCCCTCTGCGCAATCTTCGACTTTCCCGACCGACGGTCTGTTTTTTATTTTTCCATCCAAAGCCAC
>DKYK01000047.1:41313-47148 GCA_002492415.1 Christensenella sp. UBA7102 | reverse complement strand
TTTTTTGTCTCTTTTGCACAAAGCGCCGTCTTTGGCGCTTTTTTCATGCAACGGATGTGCAACCTTGGGGAATAAGCCAAAGACTGAGAGCAACCCAATACAACGCGCAGCCTTGATTTATAACACTTTGGAACATTGACGAATCCTGTTCACAGGGCTATAATTATAATGGATTTGTGTAGCATGGATGTACTTTGTACGGTTCAAAAGCGCACCACAATTCATGTAAGCACCTGTCTGCGCCTTATGATAGGCTGACTACTCAGGTCAAGGCACCTGACGGCGCGGCAGGTTACGAGCTTACTGCAGCCAACGACGACAGCACATCCTCTGCGAGTGCAATCCCGGAGAGCGGCTATATCGATGTGGACTTCATGCTCGTCCGCGAGGGTGAGGACGGGCAGGACATCATCAATGGCTACTGGCTGGATAACTATACCATCCGCTGGCTTAATGTAGCGGGTGAGCAGATCAGCCTCCAGCGCCTGACGGTCACGGTGCAGATGCTCTCGGACGGGCCGTGGATGGATCAGATGGAGGAGGGGGCGTGGGAACCGGCTGCAAAGGAGAGAATCGGCAGCAGCGACAGCAATCACGACATCGCCATCCGCTCGGATGAGGACGGTGTGGCCTACAACGAATATGCCGCAGCACAGCCGATGAATTCGGCGCTCGAGCTGACCATCGAAGCCCCTGCAGACGAAAACATCACACAGTACCGTCTGGCCAGCATCATCTCGCCGTATGTTAAGCAGTATGTAGCGCCGGATGATCTGTGTTTTAAGTATGTGCGTGAAGAACTGGATGCATTTGAACCGCAGCCGCTGGGGCAGGATCGCAAGGTCGCGTTCAGCGACATTGCGACGTTCGTCATCAGGGAGGTACCGGTCGATCGGGGCGGCAAGAACTTTGTCAATGAGATCTACCTGCATCAGACCTACAATAACAACATCGAAGACAACAAGGTCATGTTCGTAGAGTGGCTGAATGCGGAAGGTGAACCGGTTGCGCGCGAATACGTCTATCATGTTGTCCAGCGCATGGATGAAGAGGATCAGAGCGGCTGCTATCATGTCGATGGCGGGTACACCCTTGCGGTGCGTCATTACCGCCAGAGACCTGAAGGCGCACAGCAGGGCGAAGGAGCCTACTACCTCCACATGTGGCTTGAGGACGGAAGGGGCAATCAGGTACAGCCGAATGGGCCGGTCACGGTCTGCATGCCCTATCCGGCAGGTGCGGATAAGAATTGTGAGTTCGTGGTCGAGCACTACCGGGACGAAAGCCACCAGAGTCTGAACATCGAAGCATACGAGTGCCGGGATAACGGCATCTACCTGCGGCTCAGCCACTTCAGTCCTTTCATGGTCTCGTGGGAGCAGAGCGCCGAACCTCAGGAGCCGGACGATACGCCCTCCGGCGGAACGACCTACTATCCCGATTATGATGAAGACGAGGCGACTCCCGAAACCCCTGCGCAGAGCACAGGCCTGTATCGTGTGACCTGCCGAAAGCTCAACATCCGCAGCGGTGCAGGCACCTCGCACAGCAAACTTGGCCAGCTTAGCCGCGGCGATACCCTCACCGGAACGCTGCTGGACAACGGCTGGGTGGTTTTCACGCTCGATGATGGAACGACCGCCTACATCAGCGGCCAATACGTTGAGCACGTGAACACCGCAGCTGATGCGCCCTGCTGTACAGGCACGGCCATCGTCACCTGCCGCAAGCTCAACGTCCGCGCAGGCGTATCCGCTCAAACCGCCTGCCTCGGCCAGCTTCGCCGCGGCGAATCCGTCCGCATACTTGGATGCGATGACGCGCATACATGGTACAGAATCGCATGGAACGACGGGGAAGCTTGGGTCTGTGCGAAATACATCGGATAATCGCTAAGAGCAAGGTCGATGAACATGAACGCAGGCAGCAGACTCTGTTGATGGACGTCTGCTGCCTGCGTTTGTATTCTTGTGATTAGCAGTAAACTGATACCCGATCAGGCAAAGATGAATTGGGTACAGTGTTCTTAATGCGGACTGGAGATACGAAGCAATGTGCTCGGGGGGATCTCCTGACAAAAGCACTTGGATTGGTGCGAGAGTGAATCTCCATCTATATGGATGCAAGTTCGGAAAACAATGGGTAGTCTCTGTTGATGCCATGGTGCGTGAGTATGGGCAGCGTCGGGATAACCAGGCAGGAATACGTTTTCGGATGGCCCCTTTTCTGTGGGGTAGTTTATGTGCTTCAGCCATGGTGGACGGATTAGGAGACATGTTCTTTCTGGCGTATTTAGCGGGGCTTCCTTATCGAATCCCTGTCGCGTATTGCCTAATGTTTGCTAAGGGGAATCCGCGCTTTCTCTGGTATTTAGCGGGGAGCGGACGAAGTTATGCTCCACCAAAAAAGGCACGAGTGAAAATGCTCGTGCCTTTTGCTTTGGAATACCGAGACCAAGGGAAAAACTGACAGTGCGATAAATGCGTATGGAGCGGGGCCTTATTTGGTGGTGACGTCGCCACCTTTGGACCGAACATTTGCATTTTTGAGCGCCCGATTGAATGATTTCCCATTCAATCGGGCGTTGTTTGTTTTGTGCATAGGTATATTATTGTGGATAGGTTAGCCTTTGCTATGCCTATAGTGGTGCTTCATTTGTTCATAAATTGGACGCGGCAACCGCGACCAAGGAGGCGTGATTTGTTGGTTTTGGGATGAGTTACAGAGATGGATGCTGTCTTAGATTCCACAAAATCCGAACATTCGAAGAGCAGAGGTATCCAATATGGGGGATGATTTGGAATATGTTTGTTGCTCTGCTCAAGGGCATGCGCAATGAAAAATGATCAGTGCATATGCCTGTTTGCAAGAAATACAGCTCGTATAAGGGAGAAATCAGTCCTGAGATTCCGAATGTGTTGCAGAGAGACTCTCACGCTTCTGTACCAAACCAGAAGTGGCTGACTGATCTGACAAAATTTGCGTTTCCTGCTGGAAAGGTGTATTTATATTGGATATTGACGGTTTAGTGTGCAGCTGAACAATAGGAACGAGTTCAAACGCATATCTGGTAAACAGTATGCCGGATCAAGCTCTGGTCACCTTACGGCCAGGTGAGTACCCAATTATCCACTCAGACTGTGGTTGTCATGATCGCCGGCCAACCTGGATCCGACGGGTAAACACTGGTGGACTTATCAGATCCGTGTCAAAGAAAGGCTGTTTTCCGGACAATTCGGCTTGCGAGGGATATGGTCAGGGGTTATCTCTGCATACGTCTCTCCTTGCTCATGGCGGGTCCTCACCAGTTCTGTCAAGCCTTCTAACTTTGTGTATCTTCTTGCCATGCTTGCAAACCTCCATACTGTGTCTTTATTTTACACTAGCTTGGTGGTTTACACAATTCTTGGGATGGTCTCGGCGAAGATCCGGATTCGTGATACAGCTGCGCGGAACGACCTTCACATTCACCTGTATGCGCTCACCCGGATGGGTCATTTGCTCATATGGCTTAGGTTTGTACGTATTTTTCGGCTTTTCAGCAGGAAACAGACCCATTTTTCGCATGACACGGAACAGGCTCTCCGGGCAGCGAGTGTAGCCGCGCTGCCGCAGACGATGCCAGAGTTCAATCATGCCCAGGGTTGGATTTCTGCGGCGCATGTCCCGGATGAGTTTCCGTTCTGCTTCCGTATGCTGGTTTGGATGGCTGTGAGGCCGCCTGGACTGACAGGCAAGGGATGCCGCACTTCCATCCCAGCGCTGCTTCCAGAAGTAGATGTACGACCGGCTCTTGTTGTATTTCCGACTGGCGCGGCTGACGCCGTATTTTTCTGCGTACTTCATGAGAGATTGCCGGTATGCCATGTCCTGTGTTATACTCTTGTTCATGAGAGATATGGTCTCCTTTCGTCAAGTTGTTGTGTGGTAACTCAACTTTAGCACATGAGACTCTATCTCTCATTCTTTTTTCTTCGACTGTCCAAGATGTATTGTACTCCTACACAGAGCTGTAATCAGTTTTGCGCATAACTCTTGACACTACCTATATACCGGTTTATAATGCATATAACGGTCAGACAGAAACCATGCAGGCAAAATGGGCTAACCTGAAAAAATATGATGGAGCGAGGAGAAAAGAGATATGAAGGATTTTGAAAATGATTTGATTTATTATCCTAATCCGGACCCGATCAAGGAACCGAGATTTATTTTAAAATCTGTAGATGAATTGGAAAAATCAACAAAATACAGTGTTACCTGCAACGGAACAGAGCGTGTGGTATACCATACAGATTCGTTTGACTATGTTGTAGTAGTAGATAACGAAGCGTATGATCTGGAGATTTCAATCCATACACCATATGAAAAACTTGAAATCCGTCCGTCCAGCTTTGGCATAGTTCCTTCTGTAAAAGGAGAAACAGTCCATATCCATCTTGATGAACCGAGAAAGTTTACTGTAGAGACAGATGGTGGTCTTCATGATGCATTGTTTGTGCTTTGCTCGCACAGGATTGAGAAGCCGGCAGATACCACCATCTGCTTTGAAAAGGGCAAGGTATATAATGTAGGAGTTCTTACCTTAAAGTCCAATGATACGGTTTACATAGAGGAAGGTGCTGTTGTATCAGGTTGTGTATACGCAGACCATTGTGACAATATTTCCATTGTAGGAAACGGAATTATCAACGGAGCCTGCTGGCATCTGCCGGACAGTAATGCACACCGTTTCTTTATCTATGCCAAGTGGTGTAATAATGTACTCTTAAAAGGCTTTACTGCTGTAGACGGTCCTTCCTGGCATGTAGTTCCTGCGGCGTGTGACCATGTTGTGATTGATGATATGAATATTATGTCGAGGATTGTAACGGGAGACGGTATTGATATTACGAGCAGCCAGGACGTAGAGGTAAAAAATTGCTTTATCCGTTCCACAGACGACAGTATCTGCATCAAATCCCAAGGATTGTTTAAAGATCCGTCAACGGTACGTGACGTAACAAAAGTGCGTGTTCACAATAACGTGATCTGGAATGCAGAACCCGGTAATGCCATAGAGCTTGGTTATGCCCTCCAGAGCGAAATCCACGACCTAGTATTTGAGGATTGTGATATTATACACTGCCAGTATGAAGGAAACATGGGTGGTGCGGCGATTTCCATCCATCAGGCAGATGGCGGCCATGTTCATGATATACATTATAAAAATATCAGAGTAGAGCAGGCAGAACAGAAACTGTTCGATATTAAGGTTCTGCTTTGCAAATATACGCAACAGCTTGCCAAAGGAGAGATTAATGATATCTATTTTGATAATATCCAGGTGTTGAACGGAGATATCCCGGTCTCCATGATCCGGGGGTATCAGACACCGACAGAAGAAGTACGTGTCCATGATGTCCATTTTGATAACATTACTTTTATGGGGAATAAGTGTGAAACCTGGCAGGATATGCGGCTTGTTACAGAACTGGCAAATGACATTTATGTCAATGGTGCCAGAATATGCAGACAGATGAAATTCTGAGAATATCACCATATAGAGATGGTTTTATTACTTGCAGCAAGGAGGGTATTTATGGAACAAAGCAGCATGCTTTTCCAAAAAGACGGAAAAAATTATTTACAGCTGGACTGTGAAAATGCAAAAGAGCTTTCTATGAAATGATATGTACCCGGTTTTCTGGACACCGGTTCAAAATTGAGGGTTTATCCCTAATTCTGTGTAAACTCAGAAAGCCGGTGTAAGAACCCAAGTGGGTGGAGGCGGCGGGCAGGGTTCCCTGTTCGCCGCCTTGACTGCCATCCAACAGAAATCCTTTGGCCGTCAAG
>DKYK01000047.1:36274-40994 GCA_002492415.1 Christensenella sp. UBA7102 | reverse complement strand
CTTGACGGCCAAAGGATTTCTGTTATTCAGGCATCCGATCTGCGTAATCTTTTTGCCGTCCGTGTATGTTATTCGACGAGTGAAATACGGATACAGGCAACGCTGCGGGGTGGAAGCTTCGCCTTGATAATATCATCCTTGACATGAATCATCAGGGGATTTTCCGTAAATGGGGTACCAGGCAACAGATTTTCGGCCTGAAGCACCTTGCTTTCCAGGATTGTTCCGCATTTGTTCAGAGAGTAAGTAGTTTCCTCCTGCCAGTTCAGGTTGAGCATCGTCAGGGTCAGCACATGATGATCATCGATGGTGGCAACGGCTTCAAAGTCTTCTACACCATCTACCGTACACAGCTTTCCGCCGGCATGCCGGGAGAGCAGCGCAAAGGCCTGACCGGTTGCCGTCAGCTCGGTATGATCCGGATGCACCTGCATGGCGCCTTCGTTAACCGGCTCAAAGTAGCAGGCCATGGGCATGCGCTGTTTTTCGCTTTCATGCATGAACATGTGCAGCATCTGCGCAGTGAAGATGCCCTCCATGGAGGAAGGATTGCGGCACCATGTTTTCCACAGATTCCATTCATCGTAGGAGATGAATGTCTTTTCCGGGAGCATGTCATGCAGCCTGCGCAGGATTTCTAGATTGTGGATGGGCATGCGGATCATTTCGTTATAGCAGCGCTCCATGCCCTCCGGAGAGGTGAAGTTCCAATGGACTGAATTGTACGTATGCAGAGAAACGTATGGCGCAATGGGAGCCAGCTTTTTGATGGAAACATCTACCCACTCCTGATTCGGATAGGGGCCGGAAGAAACAAGTTTCAGATCCGGCGTAACCTTCAGCATGGCACGCGCATGCGTTTCCACCAGCGATGCGTATCCATCCGGCGTATTTGCGCCCTCCATGTGGCCATAGCCCATTTCGTTGCCCAGCGACCACCATTTGACATTGTAGGGCTCCTGATGACCGCGCTGGGCACGCAGCCTGCCGTATTTGCTCTCGGCAGGGCCGTTGCAGTATTCCACCCAGGCGGCGCATACTTCGGGGGAATCCCAGGCGGCATTGATGGTGAGGAAGGGCTCCGCGCCGATCTCACGGCACAGTGCAATAAAATCGTCGGTGTCTATTTCATGCATGTCATAGCCGTGTGTAAAGGGCTGCGTTTCATTTTCCATGTAGCCCTCCATGGGAGCGCGCCTGTCGGGATGCAGGAACATATCCTGCCAGCGATATTCGCCGGCAAAGTTGCCACCCGGCCAGCGCAGCAGACGCACGCCGATTTCCTTGAGCCTTTCCACGGTGTCCCTGCGCATGGTATGGAAATGATTGTCCGGCATCATGGAAACCGCGCCGATGAGCAGCTGTGCCTGCTCCGTGTAGGTAATGCTTATCACGGCATGCGCATCGTCGACGCCGGGGGTCAGAATCGTCTCAAAACGCTGCCATTCATCCACCTCTTCCTGTGCATCCTCCTTCGCCAGAACGGGCTGAACAGGAAAAACGGTTTCCGCATAAATCTGCGTACCATCGGCGTTGGTGAGCGCGACGCGCACATCCAGCGGCTGCTGTACCTTGACAACGACGGCAAACGGATAGCTCCTGTCCTTTTGAAGGAAGAGCTCCTTTTGACGGATACCGCTCACCTGATCCGGAATGGGGTTCTGAATCATCTGGGACTGGCATTCGTTACGCCGCCACATGCCGTTGTGCGCGTAATGACATACATAAGCTTCGTTTGCGTTGCTACCGGGAAGGCGGTGTTCATTGGCAAAGTACACGCATTCGCCGATGCCTTCCCAGTCCAGCGCTACGCCGTTGCGCGCTGCAGCGCCGGCAAACTTCCGGTTGCGGATCATCTGGGCGCTGAGACCATCCATGATGCTGGCTCTGGTATGCTCCAGGTTGTGGCCAAACAAATGGGGCGACACCGTAGAGGTGGTTTTGAGATTAATATACAGGTAATGGCTGTGCTGCTGCGCCGCGAACAGCGTGTCCTGCGCAGGCTCTTCCGTGGTCTGGCAGCCGAGGGTATTACCGGATTTGCCGTCGTATTCATCCAGCAGTTCCTGCACCGTCAGACCCAGAACACGGCATAGCGGCACCAAAAGCGAGATGTCAGGAAGTGTGACGCCACATTCCCACTTGGAAACGGCTTTGTTGGTTACACAAAGCTTTTCCGCTAACTGCTGCTGTGTGAGCCCCAAACGTTCACGGGCTTGGATTATTTTGCTGGAAACAAGGGAGCATCGCATTGGAGAAATCGTCTCCTTTCACTATTGTAGATCGTAGATTGTAGCTATGTGTTGCAACATCACTGCTTATGACAATACCTTATCATGCTTTTTTCGAAAACGCAATCGCTTTACAAGCGACTTGAGGGGGCTGTTGCCCCGAAAGACCGTAACAAGAAAATGAAAAAAAGAGTGAGCAAGGCAAACGGCTGCTTATTTACAGAAGGAAAGAAGGAAGTCAAAACCATGCTGACACAGGAAGAAATGAGCGTTATCGTTCCGAAAAAGCTCAGAGAGATTGAAAGGAATTGCCATGTGGTGGTGCTGTGGACGGTGGAATCTTTACCTCTCCTTGCGTCATGTTTCCAGTGGTATTGTTTGCAGGAAAATGGAGGATTATGCGGAGCGTGAAGAATGATGGCATTTCAGTGGATGGAAACGACAGTGTTCTGCAGCCTGAAATAGCACTTGAAAAAAACTAAAATCGGATTTAAGATATTAGAAAGGAGGGATTCCTGTGAGCAGAAAGAGTTCCACAAGCACATGCTGTCTGACGCTCCCTTTGAAACTGGAAAAATGGCAGGAAGACCGTCTTTCCAAGCGATTTGAAATTGCGAGGCAGATCTACAATACGCTGGTTCATGCGGAGCTGAAGAAGCTGCACCGGCTGGAGCAAACGGCTGCATACCAGACAAATCAGGCCAGAATCCGGGAACTGTATCTGGAAAATGCGCAGAAATCGAAAGAATTCCGCGCATGTATAAATACCAGAAACAAGCTGCTGAAAGATGCGGGCTTCTCGGAGTACGCCTTCAAATCGGACATCAAGGCGTATTATAAGCATTTCAATGAAAATATTGGCTCCAACGTTGCCGTTCACGGAATCGCGCTGCAGGTTTGGACCGCATTTGAGAAGAAACTCTTTCATAACGGTAAAATCGTTCACTACAGAAAACCGGGAGATATTCGCTCATTAAGAGGATATTCGAAAACGGGAAAAAGCGGAGGAACAGAGATTATCTTCCGTGGGACTTATATTGAATGGAAAGGGTTGAAGCTGCCGCTGAAATGCAATCCTGACAACGCTTATGAACAGGAAATGCTGAACTATCGTATAAAATATGTACGTATTCTCAGAAAACCGGGAAAAAACAAAGATCACTGGTATGCGCAGCTATCCTTGGAAGGAAAGCCTGTTATCAAGCGCAATCCAATCACCCTGGAGGCCATTCATACTGTCGGGCATGGTTCGGTTGGCATCGACATAGGGCCGCAGACCATTGCTTTTTGCGCAGCTTCAGAGGTTAACCTGATGGAACTTGCCGATCAGGTTCAGAATATCGAGCATGAAAAGCGAATCCTGCAGAGGAAACTGGACAGAAGCAGGCGGGCCACCAACCCGGACAATTACGCAGAAGACGGAACCATCCGGCGCGGCCAGAAACTGACACGCAACAAATCCAAACGGTACCGGAAAAACGCAAGGCGGTTGGCATATCTTCAGCATTGTCAGGCAGAAACCAGAAAACGCCAGCATAACCAGCTGGCAAACCATCTGCTTTCTCTGGGCGATTGCTTCTATGTGGAGGACATGGAGTGGCCTGCCCTGACCCACCGGGCAAAGAAAACAGAAATATCTGAAAAAACCGGGAAATATAAGCGCAAGAAGCGGTACGGAAAGTCTGTGGCAAACAAAGCCCCGGCTGCGCTGATTCAAATCCTGAAGCTAAAATGTGAGAGCCTTGACCTTCCCGGTGTTATCGAAGTGCCCACGTCCCTCAGAGCAAGTCAATACAACCATCAGTCCGACACCTATGAAAAGAAAACCCTTAGCCAACGCTGGAACCAGATGCCCGATGGAGACAGAATCCAGCGGGATATGTATTCGGCGTTTCTCCTTCAGCATTGCACCCCGCAGTTGGATGGCTTCGACAGAGAAGCTCTTCAGAGAGATTATGAAGTTTTTCGCAATCTGCACCATCAGACAATTCAGCGATTGCGTATACAGCCGAAAAACCTTACCAGCATGGGAATCCGGTGAAGTGTAAGTTAACAAGAAAATCTGGTGCGGTTCGCACCAAATAACGGTCGATTGTCCGTCCGAAGCTGTCGCTAATGGCAATATAGGTTGCTTAGGCAGCAGAAGAGCAAGGGAAAATAGTCAGCGCAGTCATGATTTCTGATCTCGACTGAAAAGCTATCTACCTACTCACAGCATATCCTACAAAGATTGGCATTCTTCTTTGTGCATCCATGCTGATGCAATCCGCATGGGACGTGCTGAGGCAAAAAGTGGTTATGCGACAGTACGCGAGGCTATGCAGATGCAATCCGCATGGGACGTGCTGAGGCAAAGGGAAGCAGCCCCCGATCCGCGTCGCCGCTGACGGCGATGCAATCCGCATGGGACGTGCTGAGGCAAAGAAGTGGAGCGAGTACGACATCCCTGCGGACAAGGATGCAATCCGCATGGGACGTGCTGAGGCAAA